>CAJQTP010000031.1 GCA_905620445.1 uncultured Candidatus Thioglobus sp. | reverse complement strand
TTGAAACTTAACCAATAGTTCGCGAGCAATCATGTCTCGCTCTTGCTGATTATTTGGAAGTTTAATATTGTCCGGAATAGTTACCCAACCATTAATATTTCTATCAAAAACAGCAGCTTGGTCACCTTCATAACCCATATGAATATCTTCTAACCAGTTAAGATCTTTCCAGCCCATCTTGTCAATATATTTTTGCAAAAAAGGCGTTATAAACTTAAGGTCAGGGACAAGATTTACATCATATCGATAACCAATGTGTTGTCCAATTTCTTGTTCACGATCTGAATCAAGACCATCAGCTCCAACTACAAATGTTTCTTCATTAGTACTCATAATAGCTCCTTATCTTAAAAACGTGTCATATCAGGACGGCCAACTGTATGCTGTGAACCTGCAATAGGAACCTGTGCACAAGCCGAAGCCTCCATAGTAAGTGCAGCCAAATCTTCTGGCTCTAAAGAATGTATGTTTGTCTTTCCACAAGCACGAGCCATCATTTGAGTCTCGATTGCTAGTGTGTGCAAGAAGTTGTATACACGCTCTGATGCTTCATCCGGATCAAGACGCTTTCTAAGCTCTGGATCTTGAGTCGCAACACCAACCGGACAACGTCCAGTATGACAGTGATAACATTCACCAGCTTTAACGCCCATTTCAGCTTCATAATCCGCTTCAGGAATATCTCTATTACAGTTAAGCGCCATAAGAGATGAGTGACCAATAGCTACTGCATCAGCACCGAGTGCTACTGCTTTAGCAACGTCACCACCATTACGAATACCGCCAGCATAGACCAATGAAATTCTTCCACTCATTCCAACATCGTCAATCGCTCTTCGAGCTTGTCGAATTGCCGCAATCCCTGGAACGCCAGTTTCTTCTGTAGCAATATGTGGTCCAGCAGCAGTACCGCCTTCCATTCCATCAATATAAATACTATCACAACCAGTTTTAGCGGCCATACGCACATCATCGTATACGCGTGCAGCACCAAGTTTTAGCTGGATAGGAATCTGACCATCTGTCGCTTCACGAATCTCTTCAATTTTAAGCGCCAAATCATCTGGTCCAAGCCAGTCCGGGTGTCTCGCAGGAGAACGCTGATCAATACCGGCTGGTAAAGAGCGCATTTCAGCAACTTGATCGGTAACTTTTTGTCCCATTAGGTGACCACCTAGACCAACCTTGCAACCTTGTCCGATAAAAAACTCAACACTATCTGCTAAACGTAAATGCTGTGGGTTAAATCCATAACGAGACTGAATACACTGGTAAAACCACTTGCTTGAATAGCGCCTCTCATCTGGAATCATTCCGCCTTCACCAGAACATGTAGCAGTTCCAGCCATTGTAGCGCCACGAGCTAGAGCTGTTTTAGCCTCATAACTTAAAGCACCAAAGCTCATACCAGTAATATAAATTGGAATGTCTAGCTCTAATGGTCTTGGAGCCTCTGGCCCAATAATTGTTTTAGTTAAACATTTTTCTCTATAACCCTCAATAACGAAACGGGTTAACGTTCCAGGCATAAAAGTTAAATCATCCCATGTTGGAATTTTTTTAAATAGAGAGAATCCTCTCATTCTGTATCTACCCAAATCAGATTTGATGTGAATATCGTCCATCACTGCTTTAGGGAAGATGAAACTTTTACCTAGTCTATGGTTTTCTGAATCACTCATAATATTTCCTTTTGTTTAATTTGTTAAATGTACGATTAAAGAATTAGTTTTTTCTCGTTTGGCTCTAAATTTGCATAGTTCCATAACATTTTTCCAGAAGTATGTTTTTGCATTTTTTCAACGCCTCTAGGAGTCTTCATACCATAAAGAGCTAATTTCTCTGTTAAGTAACGAACATCAAGCTCAGTCATATCTGCTTGAACACAGTCAACGCCTAATTCTTCAACTTCACCACCAACATAAATAGTGCCGTCATACATTGAGTCGCCTAAGTTCATTCCAGCATCGCCAAGAACAATCATACGACCACGCTGCATCATGAATCCAGAAAATGCGCCCGTCTTACCACCAACAATAATTGTGCCACCCTTCTGATCAATACCGGTACGAGCACCAACACTACCTTTACAGACAAGATCACCACCACGAATAGCAGCTCCGAAAGTAGAGCCAGCATTTTTATCAATTACAACAGTGCCCGCCATCATATTTTCAGCACAAGACCAACCTACACGACCTTTAATATGAACATTAGGTCCGTCAATCAAACCACACCCAAAGTAGCCCAAACTATCTGAGAAAGTTAAGTTAAGCCTATTTAAGATACCAACTCCAACACCATGCCTAGACATAGGATTATCAACAGTAATATCACCAATACCTTTTTCCATTAACTCTCTGATTTCACGATTAATTTCTCTTGGCGTCATGTCAAGGGCATCAATCGTTGCACTTTTAGTAGTGTCAACATCAAATGAGTGGAAATACGTTAAATTTTCACTTTCATCAATAGAGAAGAATTTTTTCTGAGTTCTCCCTTTTAACTGCTCGTCATGAAGTCCCATTTCCTGAGACGTTTCTTTTCTTAGTTCTGCCATACTTTTACCTCTCCGTGATATGGGTCAAATGTTTCAATACGATGATCAAATAAAGTTCTAATTGCAACCTCTTCAGAAGCTAGCGCAATCATATCTTCACCTTCATATACAACCATTGGCTTAGCAGCCATAACATCCTTGGCCATGCCAAGCTGATCTTTTGTTGCAACCAAATATGTGAACACACCATCAAGGTAGTCAATTGAACCTTTCATAGCGGTTTCTAAATCGTCACCTTGACTCATTCTATCGGCAAGATAAACAGCAATAAGCTCTGAGTCACAGTTGGATGAAAAACGGTGTCCTGATCTCTCAAGTGAGCGTCTATTTGTCCAATAGTTTGTCAACTGTCCGTTATGAACTACGGCAACATCACTAAATGGATAAGCCCAGTAAGGGTGAGCTGAGCGAATATCTACGTCAGACTCTGTCGCCATTCTGGTATGCCCAATTCCGTGAGTACCGTTAAAGTCATTTAAGCCGTACTGATCAGAAACAACCGATGCATCACCCAAATCTTTAACAAGTTCGAGTGAGTTACCGATAGATAAAATTTCAACACCCTCAACATCTTCAACAAAGTCAGCAACTTTTTTCATATCGCCAGAGAATTCAACCTCATAACGGTGCGCGTATTCTGTTGGGCTTTCTTTCTTGACAACCTTAACGCCTAACTCAGTAAGACGTGAATTAACCGTCTCAAGACGATCTTTAATAATAGCATGTATATCATAACTACCTTCTAGGTCAGCGGCTTCAGCAACTTTAAATCTTAATATTTGATTTCCATTGTCTTTGCCATACATTGCATATCCAGTTGAGTCTGGACCTCTATGCTTTAAAGCCTGTAACATCGATGTCATTTGCTGACCAATGTTTACGCCTTTTCCAGCTTTTTTATGAATAATTCCTGCTATTCCGCACATAAAATAATCTCCCTTTCCCGAAAAATTGCCCACCGTTAAGTGGGCACTCTAAAAAAAACTAAAGAAAACTTAGCCCTATGGCAAGCAATCTATATAAGTCTCTAAATCCCAATCTGTAACTGTGGCATTAAATCTTTCCCATTCATCTTTCTTATAATGGTGAAAAACTGTATACATTTCATTTGGCATCGATGATTTAATTACCTCATCATTTTCTAACTCATTTAATGCTTCACCTAAAGACATAGGAAGTTTCTTAACTTGCTTTCCTGCCTCCATTGCTGCATAGATGTTGCGCTCTTCAGGCTCACCTGCATCAAGATTATTATCAATACCATCGCCCATAGCCTTTAATAGCGCTGATCCCATTAAGTAAGGATTAACCATTGAGTCAACTGAACGGTATTCAAAACGCCCTGGCGCAGAAACGCGAAGTGCACATGTACGGTTTTGATAACCCCAATCTGCAAAAATTGGCGCCCAAAAGCCAGTATCCCAAAGACGGCGATAAGAATTTACTGTAGAAGAGCCAATTGAAGTTAGCGCTGGTAAATGCTTAATAACACCACCGATTGACTTAAGGCCAATTGGACCAGGCATCTTTTCATCGATTGAAGGGTCCGGCATAAATGTATTCTTACCACCCTCTTTATACATAAAGTTTCCAGGCATTCCTGGAAGCTCTCCTTCGCCAGCAATTTCTGGATGGAATACATCTTTACCACCTTCCCATAAAGACATATTATGGTGACAGCCTGATGCAGATACTCCCATAAAAGGTTTACTCATGAAGCATGCAATTAAACCAAACTCACGAGCAACTTGCGCACAAATTTGACGATAAGTCGTCAAGCGGTCCGCATTTCTTAATACGTCATCAAACTGGGTATTAAGCTCTAATTGACCCGGCGCATCTTCGTGGTCACCTTGAATAATATCAAGACCCATTTGCTCTGAATATTCAATAACTTTCATAAACACAGGGCGCAACTCTTCAAACTGATCAATGTGGTAACAGTTTGGCTTTGTTACTCCACCATTTGGCTGTCCATCATCGCCACGCTTTAGCCACATCATTTCTGGCTCAGTACCGCAACGCATATCTAGCCCATATTGATCTTGGAATTCTTTGTGTTGTCTATATAAGTTACCACGACAATCTGATGTTAATGCTTCACCTGGATTTTCACGCTCTTCACGGTTTCTATAAAGTCTACAGAAAACACGTGCTACTCTCTTATCCCATGGAAGCTGACAAAATGTGTCAGGATCTGGAAGACCTACAAGTTCAGAAGATTCAGGACCATAACCAATATAATCTCCGTGACGGTCTACAAATAAGTTGGCTGTTGAGCCATATACTAGTTGAAATCCTTTTTCAGCGAGTCTCTCCCAGTGTCGAGCAGGAATACCTTTACCTACAATGCGACCTGTAACTGAAACAAATTGATAATATACATATGTAACGCCCAATGCTTCGATCTTAGCCTTGACTTCTTTTACAAGTTTGTCGCGACCGGGCTCGTTAACGTGCTGTTCTAAATCTGTCATTTAATCTCTCCGAAAAAATAAAAAAAATCTCTATTAAAGATTTACCCCCTAAGCATGCTTTTATTTTGATTCGTAAGATATAAACCAAAACAAAAACACTAATAAACTTGCTGTTGATTGAGCTATAGAGGGCAAATTAATTACTATACGAATGCCTCTTTTTAACTCCAAAAAAATGGAGTAACAGCAAATTAAAGTTCGAGTATACGCCAAATAATATTCCATTGTCAAGAAATTTAGTTGATTTTAAAGAAATTTAATAAAGCTTTGATTTTCTTCTAATTAATCGCAAAAAAATAAGAAAAAAGTTGAAATTTTAGATCGCGTTTAAGGAAATAAAATTTTTTAAAAAAACCAAAAAATATTAGGACTTGTAATTAATCTAATCCGAATTATTTGAGCAGATAACGGTTAGAAACTGGCATTCATCACTAATTATTTTTTTAGGCCCGTGCGGCTTGTCTGAATCGAAGTATATGGAGTCGCCCTTTTTAAAGTGATAGATCTTAGTGCCATAGTAATAATCCATCTCACCTTTTAGCATGTAAATAAATTCGACTCCCTTGTGCTGAAAATCAGGAAAATCATAATCCCTTGAGGTTACCGTAATAAGGCAAGGCTCAACTTTAAGAGACCCACTCACGTTATGTCCAAGTAATTGATAGTGACGACTTTCGTCTGAGCCTGCCCTCTCAATTGTCAGCCCTTCCCCTGATTTAATAAAGGTTGGCTCTACATCCTTATCGTGCTGCTTAAATAATGATGTAATAGAGATGTTAAGCGCGTGACAGATAAGTTGGATTGTTTTTAAGGAGGCGCTAATTTGGCCATTCTCAATTTTAGAGAGCATGCTGGCTGATAATAGTGACTGCTTAGAGAGTTGCTGTAAAGTAACGCCAGCATTTTTTCTAGAAATTCGAACTTGCTTTCCTATAGACGCTTCTAATTGTTTATCGCTACCAAAACTGGGAAGATTTTTATTTACAATTGATACGCTTTCTTTAATTGCGCTATTATTAACTGAAGCCATGGACTGAATAATTTACTTAGAATAAAAAAAAATATACTGTTAGTAAAATTATCTTATCACAAATACAGCTAATAAAATTAATTAATTAGTGCTTTTATGTTCTAGAACGACGACTCCTACGGTCTTTAGTTGGCTTCGAATCATCCCCTTTAAAGATTGCTCTAGAGCCTTCTGACATTATACCAACCTTCTCTTCAATTTCAGCTAGGGTTGGCGGTGAAGTTACTATATGCTCATCCATAGCTTTTCGCATTGCCCTTACATGCTCAAAAGTTGTTCCGCAGCAACCACCTATAATTTTTGCCCCAGAGTTCATTGCAATTTGAACATACTCCGCCATTAGTTTCTCAGTTCCAGAATAGACAATATTCCCATCATGGAATTCAGGAATACCACAGTTTGCCTTTGAAATAACGACTGTATTTGTCCCAACATTGCGAGATATGTCATTGATTGTTGCTAGAGTGTCTGGCGCGCCTACACCGCAATTTGCTCCAAATCCAGTTAAGCCAAGACTTTTGGCTTTAAGCGCAAGATTCGCTGGGGTAATACCCATCATTGTTTTTCCCGCAGTATCAAAACTCATAGTTGCGCAAAAAGGTAATCCAATACCTTTTAGCGCATCAAGAGCGGCCTCAAGCTCTTCCATTGCGTACATCGTCTCTAGCCATAAAACATCTACGCCGCCTTCTGCAAGGCCTTCTGCTTGAGCTCTAAAAGACGCAGTTGCTTCGATTGAGGTCATCAATCCATGCGGCTCTATCATTTCGCCAGTCGGGCCCATTGATCCTGCAACAACGACTAAGCGATCTGCGCTATCCGCAACTTCCCTTGCGATAGTTCCAGCAGCCTTGTTTAATTCAAACACCCTACTTTCAAGATTATGCAATTTGAGCCTATAGGAAGTGCCTCCAAAGCTATTGGTTAAAAACAAGTCAGATCCTGCATCTATAAAGCCTTGATGAAGAGAGCGAATTCGTCCCTTATGATCTACGTTCCAAGTCTCAGGAGGATCACCAGTCTCAAGCCCCATTGCAAATAAATTGGTACCTGTTGCTCCATCAGCAAGAACGTGCTCTTTGTCTTGTAGAATTTTTAAAAAATTATTCATTTAAACTAAATACTAATAACTTATGCAAAAAAAATCAGTATAAATATAAATATACAATGCCTTAATTAATCTCAATTTTAATAAATTCAGCCTATATTTGTTGTTTTTCATATGACAATATTCTAGATATAGTGCAATTAATAGAAAATTATATATCAATGTAACTCAATTTCATTTTGAATCCTATTAATATTATTACAACAATAATAATTATTAATTTTAATAATTAACTACTGCCAGACCCTATTCCCTATATAATTTCAATCTAAATATTTAACTCACAAATTGTGAATATTTTGAAGTCAAAGCAAGTGCCAAATTGCATGCTATTAAGTAGCCATAAAACTGACCTTGTTCAGTCAAAAAAAATATTTAAATCCTCCCTCTTTCTTTCCTTAAGTCTCAATAATAATGTCTAACAACACTAGCTCACACGATGATGTGATTAATCGCTTTATTGATTATGGTGAAAATAATTTTGAATCAAACTCCAATACCACAATAGTTAGTCAAAGCGCTGCTCAGCTTGGTGTTCTTCGTTTAATTTATGCTTTTCGATTTTCTGGTCACCTTAGAGCAAAGCTTGACCCTCTTCAAAGACCTAGGCACCACTCAACTCCATCATTTACTTTGGAGGAGTTTGGTTTGAGCGAGACTGATTTAGATAAGACTTTTGATATGGGCTCTTACCAAGGTCCAAATTGCAGCACCTTAAGAGACCTCTTTACGTCTCTTAATAAGACATATTGCAGTAGTCTTGGCGTTGAATATATGCATATTCCTAACCTTGAAGAAAGAAAATGGATTCAAACCAAAATTGAAACCATGTCGCTCGAGAAAGAAAATTCAAAAGAATATAAAAAATGGCTACTTCAAAGATTGACTGCAGCGGAAGTATTCGAAAAATTTCTGCATAATAAGTACGTTGGTCAAAAACGCTTTTCTTTAGAGGGGAGTGACACCTTAATACCTTTATTAAACATTTTAATTGAGCAGTCAGGCGAGCATTCAATGAAAAGGATATGCTTAGGAATGGCTCATAGAGGACGCCTCAACGTTCTAATCAATATTATGGGTAAGCGAGCTGAGAGTCTATTTAAAGAGTTTGCGGGAGAGCTTGGGCTTGGTAAGAATCAGACAGGTGACGTTAAGTACCATCAAGGCTTTTCATCCGACGTTCGAACGGAAAAAGATGATGTGCATCTTGCGCTGATGTTTAACCCGTCTCACCTTGAATTAGTGAATCCAGTGATTGAGGGCTACGCTCGCTATCACCAAGACAAAATTGAAGATGCAAATCGCCAACAAATACTGCCAGTCCTTATTCATGGAGATGCCGCTTTTTCTGGACAAGGAATCGTGATGGAGACACTAAATATGTCTCAATCTAGAGGCTATAGAACCATGGGCACCGTCCACATTATTATCAATAATCAAATTGGCTTTACTACCTCCAAGCAGGATGACGCAAGATCAACGGATTATTGTACGGATGTTGTTAAGATGATCAATGCTCCTGTGTTTCATGTGAACGCTGAAGATCCAGAAATGGTTAGTTTTATTACTCGATTAGCGCTTGATTACCGCATGCGATACAAAAAAGATGTGGTTATTGATTTGATGTGCTACAGAAGACATGGCCACAACGAAGCCGATGAGCCAGCAGTTACTCAGCCTTTAATGTACCAAGCGATACGAAAAAAGCCGACCACACGAGCGAACTATGCGACGTCATTAATGAAGCAAGGCGTTATTGAGCAAAGTGAAGTTGACGCTATGATTAGTGATTATCGTAAGGAACTTAAAGATGGTGATAGAGTTGCCTACAATATCATTCAGCCTAAAGATAAAAGCAAAAGAGCCTGGGAAATGCTGTGGGAAGATTACTTCAATGCTACTTGGCTAGAGCCTTATGAGTCGGCTATCAGTAAAAAACAAATTAAAGAGCTCAACAAAAAACTTCAAAAGGTGCCAGATCACTTTGAGATTCACCCCCGAGTTAAGAAGATGATGTCTGAAAGACAAAAGATGGCTGATGGAAAAATTAATGCAGACTGGGGTTTTGCTGAGACTCTAGCCTATGCAAGTCTTACAGATTTTGGAACGCCTATTAGGCTTACAGGTCAGGACACCGGAAGAGGGACATTTTTTCATCGCAATGCAGTGCTCCATAACCAACTAGCAAACGAAGATTACACGCCGCTTCAAAACATTAGTGACAAGCAAGGAAGAGTTCAAATATTTGATTCAATCTTGTCTGAAGAGGCTGCGCTTGGATTTGAATACGGCTATGCAACTGCGAACCCTGAATCACTGGTTATTTGGGAAGCTCAGTTTGGAGACTTCGTTAATGGCGCGCAAGCAATTATTGATCAATTTATTGCATCAGCTGAAGCCAAATGGGGCCGCCTATCCAACCTAGTTATGCTTCTTCCTCACGGACTTGAGGGTCAAGGGCCCGAACACTCATCTGCACGACTTGAGCGCTTTCTTCAGCTTTGTGCGAGTCACAATATGCAGGTATGCGTCCCGTCAACCGCGTCCCAAATATTTCATTTGATGAGACGGCAAATATTAAGAAAATTTAGATCGCCTCTAATTATTATGTCGCCAAAAAGCTTACTCAGAAACCCTCTAGCAGCCTCGCCTTTACATAAGTTTACTGAAGGTAAGTTTAGAGATGTTTATGAAGAGCAATATGACAACATCAACCCTAAAAAAGTTGACCGCGTTATTATGTGTAGTGGCAAGATATTTTATGAATTATTAACGCGTCGTCAAGATGATCAGATTAATAATGTCGCAATACTTAGGCTTGAGCAGCTCTACCCATTCCCTGAAGAGCAGCTTATGAAAGAGCTTGTAAAATTTCCAAATGCCAAGGACATAGTTTGGTGCCAAGAAGAGCCAATTAACCAAGGCGCATGGTACACTTCCAGGCATAATTTTATGGAAAGTATCGTTAAAAATCAAACCCTTCATGTCGTTGCGAGAGACCTTTACGCGGCGCCTGCTGAAGGAAGCATTAGACAACACAACATTAACCAAAGCCACATCATTGAAAAAGCATTAGGCATTCAGTCAATGAGCACAGCTAGGAGCATTAAAAAATGAAAGAAGTAAAAGTACCCGTCCTCCCAGAATCTATAAACGAAGCGACGGTCGCTGCTTGGCATAAAAAGCCTGGAGATTATGTAGAGGTTGATGACGTGATCGTTGAAATTGAAACAGACAAAGTTGTTTTAGAGGTTCCCGCAGAAGAGGCAGGTGTTCTAACTGAAATTTTAGCAAAAGAAGGTGAGACGGTTAACGCTCAACAAATTCTTGCTCTTTTAGACGATGACGCTGAAAAAAATGACGACAAGACTGAGACTCCCAAAGAAACTATTAAAGAGACTCCAAAACAGGATGTAGTAGAATCTTCTAAGGAAACGACTGAAGAGACTCCTGAAATAAATCTTCAAGAGAATGTTCAAGAAGAGCCTATAACCACTCCAGAAACTCACTCATCTCAGCCATCGAGTAATCGAATGGAAGAGAGAGTTCCAATGAGCCGCATGCGCAAAACAATTGCCAAAAGACTTCACTCTGCGACTCAGAATACAGCCATGCTTACAACGTTTAATGAAGTTGATATGACTGAGATATTGGCTATGAGAAAAAGCTACAAAGAGGCTTTTGAGAAAAAGTACTCTGTTAAATTAGGCTTCATGTCATTCTTTGTTAAGGCTGCAGTCGAGGCGCTAAAAAAATTCCCGACAGTTAACGCCTATCTAGATGGAGAAGACATTGAGTATCACGCATACTGCGACGTTTCTGTTGCCGTCTCATCAGAGCGAGGACTTGTGGTCCCTGTGCTTCGTGATGCTCACAAAATGGGAATGCACGACATAGAGAAAGGAATCCTTAATTATGCAGGTAAAGCGCAAGATGGGACTTTAGGAATTGAGGAAATGAGCGGCGGTACATTCACTATATCGAATGGCGGCGTTTTTGGCTCACTTTTATCAACTCCAATCTTAAATTCGCCACAAAGCGCTATTCTGGGAATGCACAAAACACAAGAACGCGCTGTTGTAGTTAACGGCGAAATAGTCATTAGACCGATGATGTATCTTGCCTTATCCTATGACCATAGAATTATTGATGGCAAAGAAGCGGTTCAATTTTTAATCTCAATAAAAGATGCACTTGAAGACCCTGTTAGGCTATTACTAAAAGTTTAAAGTTTTAATATAACTCCTAAAATTTATTTTTAAGGAATTATGGTCCTACTTACAGAGTAATTTAAAAGGTAAGATTATAGAATGAACGATTTAGTCGATGCTTCGTCAAAATTTCAAGACAGCCTTCCAATTTCATCTGACGCTATTATTCTAAAGCTAGATGATTGGGGAATTGCATATACGCGCTCAGATCATGCTCCTTTGAGAACTGTGGAAGAATCCAAGAAGGTACAAGATCAGTTTTTATCTTCAGAAGATGGTGGTGGTCATATCAAAAACCTCTATCTTCGTGACCATAAAAAGCTAAACATACTTCTGGTTGCAGAGCAAGACAAGCAGATAGACCTCAAGACACTTAATAAAAAATTAGGAACTGGGCGTCTTTCTTTTGGTTCCGCAGATAGGTTGATGGAAAATCTTGGCGTTCGCCCTGGGGCTGTGACCCCGCTATCGATGATTAATGGCGTTAAAAATGGAGTTCATCTTTTTGTTGATAGTGAATTAAAAAGCTGCAAACAGATCTATGTCCACCCTTTGGTAAATGATCGCACACTCGGTATCTCAGTAGAGGGAATGCAGACGTTCTTTGACAATACCAACGTAGAGCTCGTTTGGGTAGATTTATAGTAATTCAATTGCCTGGCTAATGACTAAACGGCATTGAGTTTAAAGTTAATTGAATAAAAAAAGGGCAGTATTTTCATACTGCCCTTTTTAGTTTATTACTTTTACAGGTTACTATTTGTAGTGATCTTGTTCGTCATTGTTTCCTTTGACTAAAATCGCTACCAACATAACCGAGGCAATGACCGTATACCATCCAGGCATTGAACTGCCCGCACCAATATACATACCCATATCAATCCAACCATCGGCATTATAGAGTTCTGCAAAAGATTCAGCAAAATATCCCATATTATTCCTCCTTATTTAGAATCAGAATCGTCACTAACCATTGACTCAGGATAAGCCTGAGCAGGAACCTTGACTGCGTCAAGACCTTTGATTTGAACAGATTCTGGGATACGTAACATTCCAGCCTTATGAACCAACCAAGATACAACGTATCCAGGTACGAAACCAAGCAAGAACATAACAACAGCGCCAACAATCTGGCCATATAGGCTTATTGCAACTGTGCCTTCTGGAGCAAATGCACCAAGTCCTGGGATACCAGAACCGAACACACCAAGAACAACAACGCCAAATAGGCCAATTGTTCCGTGAACCGTAACAGCGCCAACAGCATCATCGATACCTAAACTCTCTAGCCAGTCTGCACATGGTTTTAAAATCATGCCCGCAACAAGTGAAATAATGATTACGTGTGAACCGAAGTAAACATCAAGTCCAGAGGCGACTGAAATAATACCTGCTAGACAGCCAGACATCATCCAGAACGGGTCTTTAGTAAATACCCATGCACCGATAATTCCGCCTGAAGCAGCTAGAGCTACATTAAATGCTAAAGCCGAAAGCGTCATTGGAGTACCATAAATGGTAGTACCTTGATCAGCATACCAACTCCAACCCTCACCAGGCAAAATGATACATGCCATTAGGAAGCCGAAGAAACCAACAATAATTAGCATTAAACCAGTGATTGTTAGTGGTAAGTTGTGACCAGAAATTTTATTCGCTGTACCGTCTGCATTGAATTTTCCAACACGAGGACCTAGATTAACTAGAATACCTAGAGCGAAGAATCCGGCAACGGCGTGAACCAGTCCTGCAGCACCAAAGTCATGAAAACCGAACTGCGTTACTAACCAGCCATCAGCATGCCAACCCCAAGCGGCAGCTACAACCCATGCAAAAGAGCCTAGGACAATCGCACAGATTACCCAACCTACAGTTTGTATTCTCTCGATTAGTGCGCCAGAAGCAATAGACGCGGTTGTTGCAGCAAACAATGCAAAAGCACCCCAGAACACACCTGACGCGTGGTCAGCCATATTTGGACCCATGTACTGAGCAGAATCGCCCCATGGTAATGCAATAGAACTTGCATACGCTAAACCTGAAATTTCCATGTAGCCGGCACCTGCTGCCAGGGACGTAACTGGAAAAGTAGGTAAGGCCCAATAGAACCACCAACCGAACAGATAAAACGTTACGATTGTAAACGCGAACGCGAGTAAGTTTTTGATTCCTGATGATAGTACGTTTTTCACGCGTGTCTGTCCCATCTCATAGAGAAGGAAGCCAGCATGAATAAGAACCATCAAAGGAATTGTTAAGTAATAGTACGCTTCAGCAAACATGGTGTTTGTGACCTGAGCCGCACTTTTGACAGCAGCTAACTCTGCCGTTAAAGCTAAGATTTGATCTTCCAAAACAATTTCTCCTTTTTTTAGTTTAAGTAAACTCTCTCCTTTTTACTTATAAGAACATTTTTTAGTTCTTACGAAATTTAGTATAAACAATTCAATACGACAAATCTACAAAAATTTTCTAAAAATTCGGTTAAATACAGAAGGATGTGAAGAAATTATTAAATAACAATTACTTAGGACTTTTAAATAGTTTTGAGTTTTATCTATTTATATTTCAAAGTGAACCACAACTAATCTTAACTGCCATAATTCTTAACGATACTAATAACTTGTTGCTTAAATTCTTCTTCGTGGTTTACTTCGAACTCATCAATAGTTGTCAGTGAGCTGGCATCATTCATTCGATCGGTGAAGACAAGGCCATCAAGATGATCAAGCTCGTGCTGAAAGGTTCCAGCGCTTATACCCTTTGCAACAAAACTGAGAGTTTTACCCTCTCTATCAAAACCCTCGATTAGAATTTCAGGACACCTATCTACCCTTCCCCTTAAGTTCGGGACCGATAAGCAGCCCTCATAAACATTAATTCTATCTTTTGTTAGAAAGGTTACTTTAGGGTTAATTAAAACTGTTAAAGGAATATCTGGCTTGTAGGGATAGCGAGGGTTTTTATTGACCTCTATAACGCATATTCGATACGGAGCCGCAATTTGAGTTGACGCTAAGCCGGCGCCATTTGCATCTCTCATTGTTTCAATAAGGTCATCAACAAGATTTTGAATTTCCTTTGAAGCAATGTTACTTTCTTCAACTGCATTTGCAATTTCACGTAAAGCAGAATTTCCAATTTGAACTATTTGTCTAATCATTTATTTAAATAAAATCCACAACAAGAATTAATAAAAGTAATATGCTTGCGCCCCAAAATAATTGATAGGCCTTATTCATAACGCCGCGAATATCTCTGAGCTCTTTTAGTATTTTTTCTACTTGGTCATCATTCAATTTCATGCTCCTTATAAAAAAGGGTTTAAAAAGTTTAATAGTATAAAGTCCAAATCTGAATATTTTTTACTTAAATCTCTCATCATATTTTGTTTGGATTTCTCTCGGCCATAAACTATAAATATAATCAATCAAAGCTTGTTTTTGCTCTTCATTGAGTCGCTCACTAAATCCAGGCATTTGACCGCCCATATCAGCGCCTCCATTATTAATGGTATAAAGCAATTGAGCTGGTGAGTGGTGCCAAGTATGAGCTGTGCCGTTAAGTGGCGGCGCTGGGAAGTTACCATTCTCATCTTTAACTTTCCAATTTTTAGCAAGACCTCGACCTTCCGATCCATGACAACTTACACAATTGTTATTAAAAACCTCTTCGCCGTAACCTGCAGTTGAATCTGTAATTTTTTCCTTTTCCTCGGGACTGCATCCTGTCAAAAAAACAATTATTGCAATGATAAATATCGTCTTATTCATTGGCTTAATTCTACTCTAAAAAGATAAAAAACTAGATGAAGATTTGGAGGATTTATTGAGCTCCAGAATTATTGAAGTGTTTCTAGAGCTATAAAAAGGAGATAATAAAAGTATTACTTAATTACTAACACAAAGGAAATATTATGGCTAAGGGAAAAGACTCTAGAAAAGAAAAGAAAAAACCAAAAAAAGACAAGCCAATTAAGTAAACCTTACTATATCTATAGTGAAGCATCTCATGAGCAGATCTTTAATCTAGGCTCAATAAAATTTCATCTACGATTGCCTCTGTTGTTCCTGGGTTTACAAAAGCAAATCTTAGAATTGGGGCGCCCCTAACGGAGGACGGGACAACAAAACAGATTTGTTTTTTAAGTTGTTTTTTTGACCAGCTCTTATAATCTGACCAGTCCCAACCAATACGCTCGAAGGCAACGATTGAAAGTGTCGGTTTAATTAATAGTGATAAATGCTCTGAGCGCTGGATTACATCCGCAGTGTAGCTAGCAATATTAAGGGAACTCTCGACCGCATTTCGATAGGCCTCTACTCCATATACTGACAAAGAAAACCATAGCGGCAAGCCTCTAGCCCTTCTTGATAAATGAAAAGCGTAATCCGAAGGGTTGTCGCCCTCCTCATCGTCATGAAGTATATCCAGATAGCTCGCCTTTTGAGCGTGCACTTCTGCCGCTAAACTCTTATCTCTATAAATAACCGCCGCGCAGTCTAGAGGGGCAAAAAGCCACTTATGTGGATCAACGATAAATGAATCCGCTCTCTCGACTCCACTAAATAAATCTTTAACGTTGTCTGATAGTAATCCCGCGCCTCCATATGCGCCGTCAACATGAAACCAGATTTTATTCTTTTTTGCAAAATCAGCTATACCCTTGATGCCATCTATAATGCCTAAATTTGTCGTCCCTGCAGTTGCAACAACTGCAAATATATCAAAATTCTCATACTTTTCAGAATGACTCACAAGTTCATTTTCAATTAGCTCACGTGTTAACTGAAAGGATTCATTTGTTGGCACAACAATAACCTCACAGTCCATAACGAGAGCGGTGCTTTTAACTGAAGAGTGGGTTTGATCCGAACATAAGATAGCCAAACGCCTCGAGCTGCCTGGATTTTTCTTACGAAACTCCTCCCTTGCAACGACCAGTGAGGATAAGTTTCCATTCGTGCCTCCAGCAACAAAGCAGCCCCCGGCATTTTCTGGCAACCCAACAAGATCGGCTATCCACCTTATAACTTGATTTTCAGCCCAGACCGCCCCGCTCGCTTCTTGCCATGAAACGCCGCAAAGGGATCCAGCAGAAACCACTAAATCGAAAATCATGGACGCCTTGGTTGGCGCGGACGGAATAAAAGCTAAATTTCTTGGAGAATCAACAGAAATAATGCTCTGCTCTATTGTATTTTTATACTGATCAAAAACGGTATCAATAGAATTACCTGCCTCAGAAATAAGACTTTTGGCGTTAGTTTCAAAAAATTTAACGGACTTTGGGTAATCTAGCGTAGGCGGATCCATACTTAAGCGCTCAATGGTATGAGAAAGAACGTTTAATAATATTTTGGAGGCTTTGTCGTCAAATTTATGCATAATTTATTATTTATTAATAAGGGCAGTTTTTACAGCCATTTCTGCAGCATTCGCCCTGCTTGATTAGGTACCATTTACTAAACACATATAGATCATCTTCTATCGTGAAATCAACATTCTTAATGAGCTTACTCTGGCTTCGATATGGCTCAGCAAGCTTCTGAAAACTTTCCATACCACTCTCCTTAACAAGCGCATCAATCTTATTATTAATAGCACCGCCAAGACAAGACGGGCAAAAACAGTCTTGCTCCAGAGTAGGCGACATAATTGGTGGGAAACTCATACACCAGCAGTTGCCTGTACCCGCCCCGCAACCGAATGCTTGGTGACACTCAGAGCAATGTTTAGCAGTCATATTTATAAAATAGGTAGTTGAATCTTAATTTTGACATCGATTGTATTGCAATGCAACATTAATATTATTTAAGCATTGAATAAATTGGCTTACCTACTTAAATACTAAATTACACCAATTTTTAAATAAAACTAAAGAGGCCGCATTATTGGCATTTAGGTTATCCGTCATGCTTGATTTAAAATCTTGTAAACCATCCTTTCCTACTAAATCCTCAAGAGCCTCGGGGATGTTTGGGATATTCAGCCAGCCTTCTAATGTGTGACCGCAAACCTCTGGATGAAACTGGCATGAATAGGCATAATCACCAACCTGCATTATATGATTCTTACACTTTTTTGATGTCGCCAAAATTAGTGCATTTTCAGGAATTTTAACAACTTCAACCAAATGAACGTTCACCCACTTATCTGAGCCCTTAAGGTTATAAAGGAGTGGGTGGTTTAGTCCTTTTTCAGTTGGCTCAATCTCAAACAAGCCAATCTCATGTTGATCCGTTTTTTCAGCCTTGCCGCCCATCGCTTCTGCAAGCAACTGGTGCCCAAGACAGATGCCAAGAAACGGCATATTTAGATCTTTAACTGCATGATGAATGGCTTCTTTCTCCTCAATCAGCCAAGGAAACTCTTCCTCTTCCCAGACATTCATTGATCCTCCCATTACCCAGAGACCATCAAACTTCTCTAAATTTGGAATCTTCTCGCCCGCATGAAGGTCAATCTCATGAAAAATAACATTCTGAGTATCAGCAAAATCTCGAAAAATACCCGGATTTTGAGATGGCATATGTTTGAATACTAGAATATTCTTATTGGTCATTGTTTTATCTTTAAGCGGTTAGTATTTATTATGCTAACAAAATTATCAAACAACAGTTAAAAAATTCATACTAGCATGAAATTAACCATTATTTGATTTTGGCTTAACGACTCAGAGAAATCCAGCTCCGCAAAAAAGCTTGTTCTGCAGTGAATAGCCATTCTCTTGGTTTTTGGTTTTTGGAAATATACTGCCCAACAACAAAAATGTCTTCTGGATTAGATTCAATAAGCAACTCAGAATCTTTTAAGGACAGTATCGAAATGTCTTTACTTGCAGTTAGATTGGATAAAGCAGCGCTCGGATCTTGCAAGCTCCATTCTAAAGAATGCTCTATTACTGAATCTTTAAAGTTATCAATTGATGAGTAGTCAAAGCGGTAACAGTCAATCTCAGTAAACTGACATGACAGCTCTTCTGAAATAACCGAACATGAGCTAAGCATTAAAGCCATAGCAGTTAGGAGTAATTTATTTTTAAGCCTATAAAGTAATGACATAGGATAACTCCGATTCAATTGATGAACCATCAGGGCTCGTTGCAATTCCTAGCTTAAGATCCTTATAGCCCATTCCAATATAACTTGAATGAAGTCTATTTGAATCGCGATTGTGATTCAGATTAGTTGTAATGATATGTTTGAGCGAGAAAGCTAAATTTTCATTGAGATCTTTTCGATAAGATACTCCATAATTGAACTGCCGAGAAGAGGAGTCAAGATCTATACTCTTAACAGTTTGTTGAATTGTTCTATTTGAATCAGCCAAGCTAGAAGTTTTAATCGCTACAATTCCATCATCAACTCGATTAGGTTGATTAATAAATAAAGAAAGCTGATCGTCATTGGATATATTTCTCATATCCGCAACTAGAGCAATACTAGAAGATTTAACATCGCTTGCAGAATCAACCATACTATTACTCGGGCTCGTCATATTTGTATTTGCAAGGGTTGCTATCCCGGTCAATGAAAGATTATTAAAGAAATTTTTCTGAGCTTTAATGGCGCTAAAAGTGCTACTTGACGTAGCACCATTAAGAGAAAAGGCGTTGGCACCTATTGACCCAAGAAGGTTGTCATTCTCTTGACTAAGGCCAGCCATTAAGGTGACAGATTGACCCTGAGATTCTCCAAACTCTAGTGAGCTTATAAGGCTTTTTTTAGATCCAAGTTTTTGTCCATTACTTAGCTCAATAGGCAGTGTTGCGCTAACCAATAAACGTGCATTAGATAAATTAAAAGCGGACCCAATACTTACGCCACCATCATTTGAGTCTAGATACGGCGTATCGAAATTCTCTAAATTTGTCGAAGAAAAATTATTTGATTCAAAGAATTTTTGAACTGGCAGTGAGATGAGTCCAATTGAGATGCCTTCATTTAAATTAATAGATGATTTAGATTGCAACGAATTATTTACGGGCTCTGAAAGATGATTTAATTCTTTTGAAAGATTGACTGAAGGAGCGCTTTTAGTTGATAAATTAACATGCGAATTCAAGTTGTATTTAAAGCCAGCATCTAAATCATCGTATGTATAGCCAACTTCACTAATTAATCCTCTTTGCAATGAATCGCCAAATGAGCTTGACGTTAAGATTCTTGAATTACCTAATTGAAAAGAAGAATTATCATTTAAAGAGTTTCCAGTATATAAACTCATAGACCTATTATCACTCGAAGAAGTGATAGGATTTAAGGCAGCATAAATATCCAGTATCCCATGACCAAATTCATCATCATAGCCATGCTTAACCCCATTACCAAAAGTAACTACTGCGTCATGGTTAAAGAAAGTATTATCAGCAGATGCCAACAGTCTGTCTGTTAACTGAGCTGGAGTATGGGTAGGAAAAGCTTCTGATAATAATGCAACAGCGCCAGATATTTGAGGCGCAACAAAAGATGTTCCTGAGCCTCCTTGCCAATATAAATTAGTAGCACCATCCTCATCAAATGCTGCACCAACAACTTGAAAGCCATCTGCGCCTAAACAGTATTTTCCAGTAGTACCACATGGCGCTGACTTTCTTGTATAAGTCTCATTTCCAGATGAGCCTGTAATTTCGACATTAACTGCAGTAATCCAAGCCTCATTAAGTTGTGAATAAAACTCCGGTAATGCCGCATGTGCATCAGCATCTGATTGAGATGAAGTATTGGACAATGCAAAAACAATAACACCCTGATCTTGAAAATTATTTAAAGAATCAATATAAGTATTAATTGTTGCTTCATTTGATGACAAACCACCTGCGGTAAAATATGTTGCAAGTGCGGCTGAAATTGTTACACTATTATTGTTCTTATAACTATTTACTGTAGCAATAGTGGAATTTGTTGCGCCCCAGCTATTATTTTGAACTACCGCGTCATTACTTGCGGCATCATCTGTTGCATTTGCCCAATGCGTTGGATAGTATGTATTGCCATTTTTTTGATTGTAGCTTGCTAAGTGGAGGCTTGCAGCTGGTGCGACGCCTTGCATTCCGGTTCCATCATCTTCGCCAGCAGAAATACTTGAAACAATGAGCCCATGATCAAGAGTTGAGCTTGCTCCTGTTGCTGCAGTTTGCGTTCCGTACTGAGTAATCGTTTTTGAATTAAGTTCATTATGACTAACATTAAACCCAGCATCAAGTATCGCGATTACCTCTCCAGACCCAGTCAATCCATATCCATATGCTTTGTGAGCATTGATAACCTCTAATGGGTTTTGTGAACTTGAGGCGCTTGAGTAGTTAAAATTATCAAATTCTGTTGTAGCAGCTTGGGTTGAGGCATTCGAAGAATTATAGGTAAGACTCGTTCCAGAATCTAGAAAGCTTGGAGTTGAAGCAACAACTGCCGTGGCAGTTCCCCCGCTTTTTCCTCCACAGCCAAATAGAGATAGAGATATGACGACAATAATCAGTCTACAAAAATTCACTTAGAAGCTCATTAAAGAATTAAACCCAATATACCGTAATAAAAATCAGTTACATGTGAATGGGCAATAAGTCCAATCTGACCTAGGATAGTAACCTCTTATTAGCTATTAAATAACGAAATCATTTTTTTATCCATTCATTTGTTTAGTTATTTAAAACATTGTGTTTCATTAAATAGCCAATTATATGAATTAGAATATATCTATAATTTTAATTATTTAAATTTACAGATAAAACAATGGCTTTTAGAACAATACAAGCAGTAATAGCACCAGGAAACCTGCATTTTGTTGGGGATGGCTTTAGAGTTCATGGCATCCTTGGAAGAGAGGAGCCCCTCACTATGAAGCGTATGAGTCCATTCCTTTTGATGGACTATGGCCCAACGCATTACTTTCCTCCAAATTCAGGCGCCCCACGAGGCGTTGGCTCTCACCCTCATAGAGGAATTGAAACCGTTACGATTGCCTATAAAGGAAGGGTTGAACACCATGACAGTAGCGGTGGTGGAGGGATCATTGCAGAGGGTGATGTGCAGTGGATGACCTCAGGCTCAGGGATTTTACATAAAGAATACCACGAGAAAAACTTTGGCAAAAAAGGCGGCGAGATGCAGATGGTTCAGCTTTGGGTCAACCTCCCAGCCAAAGATAAAATGACGAAACCGAAATATCAAAACCTTAATAAGAAAAATATTACCACGGTTCAATTAGAAAATAATGCGGGATCTGTTGACATTATCGCGGGTGATTTTGAAGGTAACAAAGGTCCAGCCTCTACGTTTACCCCCTTAAGCCTTTACAATGTTCACCTTAATAAAGGAAAAGGGACTAGCTTTAGTTTTAAATCAAATCACAATACAGGGCTATTAGTTACAAAAGGGAGCGCAACCATTAACAATATTGAAAAGGCCCCAGCAAGCCATTTTGTCCTTTTTGAAAATGACGGCAAAGAGTTCACAATTAGGGCAGATGAAGATACAACTATTCTGATTCTTAGCGGCGAGCCTATCGATGAGCCTATTGCATCTTATGGCCCCTTTGTGATGAACACCAATGAAGAAATAAAACAAACAATAGATGACTTTAATAGTGGGAAATTTGGATACCTAGACTAACTAAATATTACTTTAAATCTATAGAGCCCTCTAAGGCAGGATACTTAAATCCTAAAGTAACTCCTCTTGCAATTGAAAATATAATCAATGAAGCCCAAAGCCCATGATTTCCATAGGCAGGAAGAAGTAGTGCTAATGCAATCAAGTATATACAAAAAGAAACAAACATCATATTGCGCATATCAGCCGTCCTTGTAGCGCCAATAAAAATACCATCTAGCATCCACGCAGCAACTCCGGCCATAGGGGCGATCACCATCCAGGGTAGATATTCATAACTAACGACCCTTACATCTTTGGCAGTTGTCATGACATTAATGATGCTATTGCCAAATACAAAGAAAGCTAACGCCATTAGAATCACGGAACCAACCCCCCATTGACTTGTCATTACTACTGATTTTCGAAAAAGCTGTCGATTTTTAGCGCCAAGCGCCTGTCCAACCAAAGCCTCTGCTGCAAATGCAAAGCCATCAAGCGCGTAAGCGGTAATATTTAAAAATTGAATGAGTACCTGATTTGCAGCAAGGGTTGCATCGTCAAAGCTTGACCCTAGAAATAAGAAACTGACAAATGCAATCTCGAGCAAAATTGAGCGAATCATTATGTCACTATTAACCTTAGCCATTTTAACAAGGCGGGCTCTATCGAAAATTTGAACCCAGTTTTTCCAATAACCATTATTAAAGCCTTCACGTGCGAGCCAAAGTCCAAATATAAGGCCTGACCATTCAGCAATCAGTGTTGCAATAGCAACTCCCTCAACTCCCCATCCAAGCTTTAAAACAAATACCAAATCTAATACAATATTGATTCCATTGAGCGCCAGCTGAAGCAGCAAGACTTCTCGAGTTTTTTCTTTGGCAATAAGCCAGCCAGTAATTCCAAAAAGAGCGATTGCTGCTGGCGCGCTATAGACCCTAATTTCTAAATATTTTTGTGCCAATCCTTCTACTTCTATAGAGGCTGGAGACAACTGAAGAGCCCCTAAAAATAGAGGCACCTGGGTAATGATTAATATCAAGCCGGCCACGAGGCCAATAATTATTCCTCTAACCAATAGAGCTGAGGTTTCAGACTTATCGCCCGATCCAATAGCTTGCGCGGTAAGCCCTGTTGTGCCCATTCGCAAAAAACCAAACAGCCAGTAGATTGCTGTAATTATGATTGCGCCAATTCCAACAGCACCGATAGGCACAGCTAAGCCTAATTGCCCAACGACTGCTGTGTCAACTGCACCTAAAATTGGAATCGTAGCGTTAGCCAATACTATTGGAACGGCAACGCCTAAAACTCTCTTATGTGTGAGACTTGTTGAGTTAGTTTGCATATTTATGGCTTAATTTTCTCGTTAAATTCATTGATAAAATTTCTCAGAGTGATCATTGAGAAGGATTTACTTCTAGAGGTCTAGAACGGGCAAGCAACCACCACCACTACTAATACACTCGCCATCTTTGTAGCTTGAATGTATCTCTATCATGCCATTATCATGATGATGGTATTCCGTTTGACTAACTATAGCGCCGTCTTTAAAGTTTTTCTTTAGATAGGGCTGATTTTTATCATTGTAAGACCAAACGCTTGAGCTAACTTGCTGAGCGTCTTTAAAGATAGCCTCATTGTCTATCTGGCCATCTTCAAGCCAAACTGTGAATTTGCCATTGCGCTTGCCGTCTTTGAAGTTAGCTTCATTATTGATCTGACCATCTTCATACCACACTGTGAATTTGCCATCCAGCTTACCATCCTTGAAGTTAGCCTCACTATTGATCTTGCCATCTTCATACCAAACTGTAAGTTTGCCATCCTCTTTGTCCTCTATAAAATTTACCTCTTGCCATAGCTGTCCATCCTTATACCAAGAGCTCGATTTACCTTCAAGTTTTCCATTTTTGTAGGTTTTGGCTATCTCAATCTGGCCATTTTCGTACCAAACGGTATAGTCACCATCATACTTATCCTCTAAAAAGTTTTCTTCTGATTCTATCTGCCCTGTGTCATACCAGGTCGAAGACTTACCATTAAACTTGCCATTTTTGAAATTGGCCTCAGTTGATTTCAGTCCATTCTCAAAATATGAGTATTGAGTATGACTAACTAAAACACCATCATTAAAATATTCCACCACCTCTATCTGGCCATTTTCATACCACACAGTGAATTTTCCATCCCTATTGCCATTCCCTTTATAAGTTGCCTCAGATTGGATCTGAGCATTATCGTGATATGAATATTGAGTCTGACTTACCAAGGCGCCGTCTTTGAAATAACTCTCTATCTCTATTAGATTATTTTCATTCCATGACATCCATTTTCCATCCTGCTTACCATATTTGAAATTCGCTTCAGCCGATTTCACTCCATTGTCATAATAGGAGTACTTCGTTTGACTGACTAAAATACCGTCTTTGAAGTAACTTTCTGCTACTACCTGAGTCTTTTCATCCCAATGAGTCCACTCATCATCTTGCATGCCATCGCTAACTAAGCCCTTTGATTCGTTTTCGCCATTCTCATATTTACATAAGTTTTTGCCTGAGAAGGGTTTGGTTTTATTTAGTAAGTAGATTAGGTTGCCTTTAATTAGGGCTTCCGTTTCGACACAAATAGTTTTATCTAGCCAGCCACTATAGGAGTTTAATGACAAAAGCATTGAGAATAAGACGAACAGTAGTTGTTTCAAAATTGGGCGCAATAGAAAGAAAAGTGTAATGAATTGGAGAAGGGAAATAGTAATCTATTTTTCTTAAATTTTATTAGAAAATATAAAATTATTAACTTTTGTAGCTAGTGTAATGAAATGTCATAAAGTGTCATAAAGTGATGATTGATTAATTTTAAATATGAATGTAAAGTGAAGTCGTTAATTTTTCGTTAGTAATTTAATTACTAATATAATTCATTTTTGATGTATCTGCATTATTATTAACTCAGATCAATCAACAGGCAGAATATCTTGTAAGGTGATAATAATTATTAACAATTAGAATGACAGTATTCATCGAGTCATGGAGAATAAAACAATAAAAGGAGAATGATTATGAACAAAAATATAAAACTTTTACCAGTAGTCGCTTTTTTACTGAGTATTTGTACGAGTGTGTTAGCTGTAAATCCAGTTTTGGATATTGGCTTTGTCGGCGTAACTAGTGGTCCTGCAGCATCCTGGGGGATTTCAAATCAACGTTCAATGGAAGCAGGGGCATCGTTAATAAATGATGCTGGTGGCGTTAAAATAGGTGGTACAACCTATGACATTAATATTGTGTCATTTGATGATCAGAAAGACCCTAAGCGAGCAATTGCAGGAATGGAAAAGATGGCTCAAAAAGGAATTCATTATGTTGTTGGCCCTAATGTTGACGATGGTGCTGCAGCTGTTCGACCTGTTGCAGAACAGCAAAACATTATGTATTTTCCGTACGCTTTTCCTAAATCACTTTATACAAAACCAGCCTCAAATGCAATTCTTGGCATGGTTGCTAATTACCAATCAGGACCAGCGATTTATAAATACTTAAAAGACAATGAAGGTGTTAAAACAGTAGCATTTATTGCTGCAAATGAATCTGATCCACTTAGTCAACGTGAAGGTGGTGTTGCTGCTGCAGAATTATTAGGCTTAAACGTTATTTCAAAAACAGTAACTTACCAGGTAGACACTACTGACTTTATGCCTGTTATTGTTCCTATTGTTAAGTTGCAACCGGACCTTTTGGTATTATCAGGCGTAGCGCCTGCAAATGCCCCACAACTTATCCGTTCTGCGAGAGAGCTTGGGTTTAAAGGTTTGATTTCTACTGAAACAGGTCAAGATGCTCAAGTTTTGATGGATGGTGCTGGAGATTTGGCAAATGGATTTATTTCAGTTGGTGGTGCATCGACGCCTGAAATTAAAAGTGCTGAAATGGACAAGTTTGTTACGCGTTATATAGAAATGTTTGGTGAATATAATGATGAGTCAAACACAAAAGTTTACGCACTTGAATATATCATAGCAACTTTGAAAGCTAATCCGGCAGCGATTAATAATGTTGACGAATTCAAAAACACAATGGAAACATTTACAGCTCCAAATCCTTACTTAAAGGGTGACAGAGTGTTGAAATATGTCGGAATGTCTTCGTTTGGACAAAAGCGTCAAATTTCTATTCCACTAGTGGTTAATGTTTACAATAATGGTAAATTTGAAACATTATTTGTTGCAGAGGTTGATTAGTTTTTAAACAAATGGTACATTTATAATGATTAGACCAGTAACTTTGTTGCTGGTCTTTTTTTATTTACTTGTAAAGTGAAATGGTTGCCTTTATAGTTTGAATTCGACGGAAAAAATATGGAACAAGTATTAACTAATGGGGTTTATTTAGGAGCGCAATACGCGTTAATTGCACTTGGCTTAACATTAATTTTTGCCTTAATGAATGTACTTAACTTTGCCCATGGGCAAATGTATGTTTTAGGTGGTTTTGTCACGTACACAGTTTATGGACGATTTGAGATGCCTTTTGTTGTTGCTATTTTAGCTTCGGCTGTAACACTTGCAATCTTAGGAGCTTTTGTAGAAAAATTTCTTTTTCGACCAGTTCTTAAAAATTCTGAACGAGAAGAAAGTAGTATGCTTCTTGCAGCTGGGCTAGCGTTTTTTTTAGATGCGGTTATTTTGTTGTTATTTGGAGAAAAGCAGCGCGGTGTCCCAAAAATTATTGACGGTGTTATGAATTGGGATTTTTTAATTATTATGCCGTACGATAGAATTTTAATTGGTGTCTTGGCAATTACTTTTATTGTTACTTTTATTCTTTTTATGCAATATTCGAAGCCGGGTCGAGCTATGAGAGCTTTAGCGCAGGATAAAGTAGCCGCCCAACTAATGGGCGTAAATGTGACGCGATACTCAATGCTTGGTTTTGCATTAGGAGCTATGCTTGCTGGTATTGCTGGCGGTTTACTTGTTTCTATCGTTGGTGTTAATTCAGGAATAGGTGGCCCGATCTCTATTAAGGCATTTATGATGGTTATGATCGGTGGCGCCGGTGTTATTTCAGGTGCTATTGCAGGAGGATTTATTTTAGGAATGCTTGAGTCTATTGGACTTACTGTGCTTGTTGCCTATGGAGATATGACTTACTTGTTGATTTTCGTTTCATTGATGATTTTCTTATCTATTAGGCCTCAAGGCTTAATGGGAAAACCATGGGGTTAATATTTTGAGTAAAGCATCAAAACTCATCTATTTTTTTATTTTCCTTGTAACTATTCTAGGCATAGTACCATGGTTGATTGAAATATCGGGTCGTTGGGATTATTATTACACGTTAACTTCCGTTGCCCTTCTTTCTATCGCTAGTTCTGGAGTGTGGCTAACATTTTATATTGGGCGAATAAATATTGGCCAAGGTGCTTATGCATTGGCGGGTGGTTATGTAGTTGCAATATTAGTTACAAAATATGACGTTTCTTTTTGGTTGAGCGTCCCTATTGCTGGATTGTTTTGTTCTTTTGTTAGTATGTTAATTGGAGCTTCAATTTTACGCTTACGTGGTGTTTACTTTGCCATGATAACGTTGGTTCTGACTGAAGTTGCAAAATTAACAGCAATGTCTTTACCTATTACAAATGGTGCCAAGGGGATTTCTTCTATAGCCCTACCTGGTGAACTATCAATATTTGGAATTAGTATCATTCCTGACTTCTCTACATTGGCTAATGTAAAGCTGGCTTTTTACTATGTGGCTGTTATTTTAATGATTTTTGTTTTTGCAGGAATGTATCGATTAGTTAACTCAAGAATTGGTCATTTGTGTAGATCACTGCAGCAAAATGAAGAATTGGCTTCTTCTATTGGGGTTAATATCACAATACTTCGCATTATTGCTTATTCTATCTCATCATTTCTAGGTGGAATTGGTGGTGCCATCTTTATTTCTATCTCACAATCTGTATACCCAACAACTTTCCAGGTAGCGGACTCAATTAACTTTATGCTAAATGTTTTCGTAGGTGGGATGGGTTATGTTTTTGGTCCAATGATAGGTACTTTATTTATTTATTTTGGTTGGGATTTACTTTTTACTACTGGAAAGTACCAATTACTCATTTACTCTTCAATCATTATCGCCTTAATTTTAGTACTTCCAAATGGTTTACTAAGTCTTCGAATATTTAATAAAAGTAACAAAAGAGAAGCAAAGTGAGCACTATATTAGAAATTAACAATGTGACCAAGAAATTTGGTGGTTTAATAGCAAACAACGATATTTCGTTTAAAGTAAATAAACAAGAAATATTATCTGTTATTGGGCCAAATGGTGCAGGTAAATCCACCTTGTTTAAAATGATTTCTTCTTTCATGAAAACCACTTCAGGAGAAGTTTTACTTGAAGGTAAACGTATTTCGAATCTTGCACCTCATATAGTTGCAAGAATGGGAGTAGTACGAACTTTTCAAGAAACGACTATATTTAAAACAATGACAGTGCGAGATAATATAATTATATCTCACCACCTTCGCTCTAATTCAAATCTCTTCGGTTTTTTTATAGGCTCTTCAACTGCAAGAAATGATGAGCGTGAATTTGCTCGTTCTGCAGATGAGCTCTTAGAATTTTTAAGTATAACTGATATTGGTAACGAGTTAGCTAGCACCCTACCACAAGGGCATTTGAGAACTTTGGGTATTGCAATTGGCTTGGCTACAAACCCAAAAATATTATTACTGGATGAGCCATTTGCTGGTATGAATCACGATGAAACAATGCACATGGTTGATCTTGTAAGTAGCGTTCGAGATCGTAACGTTACTGTTCTATTGGTTGAGCACGATATGTCAGCTGTTATGAAAATTTCAGACAGAATCGTAGTCCTTAATTTTGGTGAATTAATAGCAGAAGGAACACCTAAAGAAATTCAGGAAAATAAAATTGTTATCGAGGCGTATCTCGGTAGTGAAGATGACTCTATTGGATTATAAGAATCTAAAATGACGACACAAATATTAAATTTTGAAGACGTAAAACTTTATTATGATCATGTTTATGCACTTAAAGGCGTATCTCTTCATATTAACGAGGGTGAGACAGTTGCTTTAATTGGTGCAAATGGAGCGGGTAAATCTTCAATTTTACGAGTTATTACAGGACTAAATTCACTTACTGAAGGTCAAATTTATTATCAAGGACAGCGTTTAGATGGAGCTAGTCCGGATGAAATTGTGAAAAAAGGTATTGTCATGGTGCCTGAAGGTAGACGTGTTTTTCCATTTTTGTCAGTTAAAGATAATTTAATGATGGGCGCCTTTAGTCGCACAGATAAAGCGGGAATTAAACAAACGCTAGAGAAGGTGTTAGTTCGTTTTCCTCGCCTTAAAGAACGGTATTACCAAAGTGCAGGAACATTAAGCGGTGGAGAACAACAAATGCTTGTCATTGGTCGCGCTTTAATGGCGAAACCAAAACTTTTACTACTTGACGAACCTTCTCTTGGCATTGCACCAAAATTGGTTCAAGACATTGCGCGATCAATAGTGGAAATTAATCGTGATGAAAAAGTCTCAGTTTTATTGGTAGAACAAAATTCACGAATGGCATTAAGTATTTCACATCGTGCTTATGCAATGGCGACTGGATCTATTGCGTTAAGTGGCCTTTCAGCTGAATTGCTTAAAGATGATCGTGTAAAAAAACTTTATCTTGGAGGTTAGGTGAAATGAGTATTCGTATTTTAATTATTAATCCGAACACTACTCAATCAATGACAGAGAAAATCAGTGAAGCAGGAAAATCTGCTGCTTCATCCGATGTTGAGATTGTTGCTAGAAATCCAAATTATGGTCCAGCCTCTATCCAAGGCAGAGAGGATGGATTTGCTGCATTACCTGGTTTATTTGAGGAAATAATAAAAGGTAATGATGAGGGCTTTAACGCTATTATTATTGCTTGTTTTGATGATACTGGGTTAGCAGAGGCAAGAAAAATGATTAACATTCCAATCATTGGAATTGGGGAAGCAGCTTTTCATGCTGCAATGATGCTTGGTGAAAAATTTTCTGTAGTTACAACACTCTCAATTTCTATTCCAATAATTGAAGAAAATCTAATTAACTATGGCTTAAACTCTATGTGTTGTAAGGTTAGAGCTAGTGAAGTGCCTGTTTTGGACTTAGAAATAAAGGGTAGTAATGCCCAACAAAAGATATCGAACGAAATATCAAAATCATTATTGGAAGACAAGCCAGGAGCTATTGTGCTGGGTTGTGCGGGCATGACCGATCTTAGCGCACAACTAACAAAATTCCATCAAGTTCCTATTATTGATGGTGTTTCAGTAGCGGTTGGATTTGCAGCAGCTCTTGTTCGCTTATCTCTATTAAAATGAAGTTTGTACTTTGATTAACTGTTACAAAGAGATAGCTAAGTACACCTACCCTAGGTCCAAATTACAAGAGTTATGGGTTAGCCCGCTTGAAAACCTTGCTCCAACAGTTATTAAGTTAGTAGCTGGAACTTGCACAAGTACTTAACTGTTCTCAGGTTCACCTTGACCTTCAATCAATGTAGACCTTTTAGTTTATGGCTCCTCAAGGCTCTCAAAGCCTCCTTTCCAAAAAGTCGAAGTCTTTAGGATGACTAAACATTGTATTTACATCGATTACAACTTAAAATTCACCAATGATTAGTAATATTAAGAATATCCCACAAGTCATCTCTATGGCAATCCTGTATTTCTTATTGGGTAAATTATCATTTTCGTATGTCGTTTCGTTCGGGGTAGTAACCAGCTCTATTTTCTTACCCGAAGGCATTGCACTTGCGTTTGTTCTGATCTATGGTGCCAGGATTATTCCTGGTGTGTTTATTGGCCAGCTTGCGTTAGCATTAACATCGGATTTATCTTTATCATCTGCGATACTTATCTCGTTGAGTAATTCTGTTGAGATATTGATCGCCTATTGGATTTTTCATAAAATCAAATTTGATATCACTGAGTACACGATAAAAAACTATCTAATATTTATTGGTGTTATCGCATTCGTCTTGCAACCATTTAGCGCAGCAATGGGTTTGGTAGCCCTCAGCAACTTTGAGGATCTCCTTGCTCATAATTTTTTAACCGTATTTTCTTATTGGTGGGCGGGTAATGCCATTGCACAAATATTGTTAACGCCACTTATTATAGTGTTATGGTCTTCATCAGTAAAACAACGATTACACATAGTTCTAGCAGTACTCACTTTGAGTTATGTTTATTACTTAGCATTAGTCAATTTATCAACCTATCCTTTCTTTATCATTCCATTATTAATTATTCTTAATGTATCTATAATTATTAGATGCAATGTTGTCGGTGCAGCAATCACATCTTTTGTACTGTCTATTGTTGCGCAATATCTCGTATCAACTGGCAATCCTATTTTTAGGTCTGACAATATCCACCAGGAATTGTTTCAACTTAATTCATTCATCATTGCTTCAAGCATATCTTTTATGATGATTGGTGTTTTTATTAAACAGCTGAAAGTATTAAATTTAAAGCTTGAACATTCTGAAAATGAGGCAAAACAGTCACTTAGTTTAATGCATCAAATGAAAACGAATCAGCTTAGTTTTATTGATATGATTATCCATGAGTACCGCACTCCACTGGCCATCATTCGAGGAGAGGCAGAGCTCATTAGAATAAAACCCGGAGGGTCCGAAGACAAATTGCTAAAGCGTGCTGGATCTATTATTAATGCCAGTGATCGATTAGAATCAATCCTTAAAACAGGCAAATCTAAAGTTGATATAGAAACAGCCCTGCTTAAGCCTAATATTGAGAATTTTAACTTACATGACGTCATTGAAAAATCCATTGATGAGCAAAGAGCACTTAATCCAAAAAGAGACATTGAGTTCGTTACAAATGCAAGAACGTCACAACGACCTGCGTCAAGAGTGGGAGTAGAATTATCAGGCGATAAAGGGCTGATAAAAATTGCTGTGACTAATTTAATCAGCAACGCCATTAAGTATTCTAAAGGTCGCAACGAAGTAATAGTAGAGCTCAATGATTACGAGCTCACCATTACCGACCAAGGCATTGGTATTAGCAAAAATGAGCAAGCGCAAATCTTTACAAAGCATTTTAGGTCGGACACCAGTAATAAAATTAAAGGCAGTGGGGTGGGGCTGTATATTGTTGACAAAATCCTTAAGCAACATCAAGCCAGCATTCAGGTAAATAGTAAGTTAAATGAAGGCACACAAATAGTAGTGGGGTTTAACTCCGTCCCTCCGATTGCTCTAAATGAAAAAAAAGCTACTGGAAATTTTTTTACTAACTAACCTCTGTACAATTAAAAACCATGCATATGCCGTCAAATAGTCTTAAAGTTTTAATCGTAGAAGATGATCCATCATTGCGATCTATTGTAATTGAATGTTTAGAGCATCATCATTTTTTGCCAACTGCGGTGAGCAATATTCTAGATTTTTATAAAGCCTTTGGTAGCGATTCATTTGATATAGTTATTATCGATCTAGGCCTTCCAGATGGTGATGGCATGGATTTGGTTGACTACATTAAAAACATATCTAACGAAATTGGTGTTGTTATTATGAGTGCGCAATCCTCCCCAGAGCAGCGCGCACTTGGCTATCAACACAGATGTGATATCTACATCACTAAACCGTTTGACTGTGTTGAATTGGGTATGTCAATTAACAATCTAGTGCAGCATCTAAACCCTGCAAGCGCCACTGATCAAACGCAACAGCCACTGTGGGTCTACAACCACGATGAACAAACTCTCACTTCGCCCAATGGCCGGCATGTAGCTTTAACCACCAAAGAGGATATCTTTGTTAATATAATTTTTAGTGCGAATAGCGCTACTGTACATCGCCATGATTTGATGAAATCACTTGGCTATGAAGATGTTCCGTTGTCAAACTCATTAGATGCCATTGTACAAAGAGTTCGTAAAAAAATATCCGACCTAGGGCTAGACATTAGCTCGCCCATCCGCACCGTTCATGGATCTGGCTTTAAGTTTCTAAGCACCCCATATAAGCTAGATACAGATTTGTAAAATATCATAACTATTGCAAACCTGCCTTCTAAGGGAATAACAAATCGCTAAAAACCATTAAAAATACCTTTCGGTAGTTCCTTTTAAATCTAATTAATGTCATTAAATATCATATAGTGTCATAAAGTGATGATTGATTAATCTTGAGCATGACTGTAAAGTGCATTTCTTAACATGATTTGTATTTATAAATATCGCACTCTAGGTAATTAAACCCCTTCACGCAGCCATTTTTTTAAGTGAATTAGGTTTACTTAATTGCATTTAATGTGTGATATTTAATCATTATGATAAATAATAAATATTTAAAGTTTAAAGCAGTTTTAGTACTAATGTTCCTGAGCTCTTTTTCGCTCATCGCTGACGCCTCTAATGGTGTTGAAAGTGTAAACAGCTATGTCGAGGAAAAACACAGTGCGACTAACTTTAACGCACGTCAGGCAAGCAGTAGCGGTCAAAGGTCAAGCTCTGGATACGACTTTGTTGTAACTGTCGAGCGTGAAAATGTGAGTAACGCCGGAACAATAACACTAGACCGCAATGATGATGGCGGTACAAACCATTCTGTAAACACTTCTACTTATCCAATTAATTCGTATTTAGTTTACCTAAACGATGACCACTCTAAGTCAGACAGACAAAATAAGATAGGTCAAATAGTCTTTTCTAATGAAATATATGGAATTGATTATGGCTCATCAGGGACCATTTCTTTATCAAATGTTTCTAAGAGTGGAGCGACCTACCCAACATCTAGTACTTCTGGATACAGCGGTAGAGAGATGGAGGGTTTTGTTTTTTATGCAAACAACACATCCAGTTCCACAAGATCAGGAGACTGGGTTTCTATTGGATCGGATGCCAGAACCCTAAGAATTGGTGCTAAAAATGGAGACAAAGGTGATTACATTCGAGTAATTACTGCTGCAACACCAGAGATCGATGTTGACTTTAATGCCTCCAGCTCAAGTGGCGCTGAATCAACCTCCTCTGCAAACTTACGTGTTGACTTATCTTCAGCCTCTAGCTCAGCTGTCACCGTGGACTATACGGTAACAGGAACTGCTACCGGCTCAGGAACAGATTACACGCTTGCAAATGGCACATTAACGATTGATGCCGGTGATACTCAAAAAAATATTACGATTGCCAGTATTGTTAATGATGCACTTGATGAGGCTAATGAAACCGTCATTGTGACTCTGTCAAATGCTGTTGGCGCAACCCTTGGCTCTGATGATGAGCATACGTATACGATTACCGATAATGATGCGACCCCAAGCTTATCCATTGCTGACGTTAGTGGTAATGAAACTGCCGGCAACAGACAATTTACTGTAACCCTGTCAGCGGCCGCCGGTCGAGACGTCTCAGTTAACTACGCAACGTCGAACGGCACGGCTACAGCAGGAGCTGACTACACCGCTACCAGT
>CAJQTP010000030.1 GCA_905620445.1 uncultured Candidatus Thioglobus sp. | reverse complement strand
ATAGGTGGTCTGAAAATCTAGGAGATAATCGCAAAGGCGCTTGGAAATCATTTATGAATATTGGGCTCGGCAGGCGAGCCAGCTCTCCCCAAGAAGCTGACGCTCTATCAATGAGAAGAGCCAATGATATCTTTCATATGAACAGAGATCGTATACTTAACAGTGCGCTTTCATCTATTGAAACAATTTCAAAAGCAAAAGCAAGAAACCCCCTCGCACTTTCTGGGATTGAACACTTTGAAGAAATGCTGGAATGGCTTACAACAAATCATAAAAAGGGCATGCTAACCCCACATGATGTAACTGTTGGAACTGAAATTGGAAGAATTATGAGCGGAGGAAATTGTCCTCCTGGCACAATTTTCACCGAGCAAGATATTTTAGATGCTGAGCGCTCTTCATTCATCACACTTGCACAAACACAAGAAACGCAAGCAAGGATTGTGTCCATGCTAGATAATGGAATTACGCTTAGAAATTAACAGCCACTAATATGAAAAAAAACCCTGCAAACTTTGTACCTCTTACGCCTATTTCATTCTTACATAGAACCGCAGATGTCTATGGACGCCATACTTCTGTAATTTATGAAAATAGAACTTACACCTGGAGTGAGTCAAGAGAAAGATGCGTTCGAATTGCCTCAAGTCTAAAAAGTTATGGCGTAAAACCAGGTGATACTGTCTCAGTACTAGCATTTAACACTCCCGAAATGTTTGAATCACATTTTTCAATTCCAATGGCTGGTGCAATCCTAAACACTATAAATATTAGACTTGACGCCGCAACAATTGCATACATTTTTGACGACAGCAATGCAAAGATGCTCTTTGTTGACAGAGAGCTTTTTGCTGTTGCATCTGAGGCCCTCTCTATGGCTTCAGTTAGTCCAAAAATAATAGTAATAAACGATTCTTTTTCTGAATCACAGCCTGATATTTCTTCAGATACAACTGATTATGAATCTCTAGTTGTAAATGGAGATCCTCTATATAACTGGCAAATGCCTGATGATGAATGGAGCCCACTTTCACTCAGCTACACCTCTGGAACTACTGGAAAGCCTAAAGGCGTCGTATATCATCATCGTGGCTCTTATTTAATGAGCATGGGCACTGTGATTGGCTGGAGCCTTCCCAACCACCCTGTTTATCTATACTCTGTTCCGTTGTTTCACTGCAATGGCTGGGGTCATGCCTGGACAATGGCTGCGATTGCTGGAACTATAGTTTGCCTTAGGTCTTTTGCACCTGAAAAAGTATTTAGTCTCCTTGAACAGCATAATGTAACTCATTTTGGTGGAGCTCCTATAATGCTCAATATGCTCGCCAACGCACCCAAAGAAACGCAAAAATATTTTGAGAGAGAAATTAAAGTAATGACTGCAGGGGCTCCACCTCCTGCGAAGGTTTTAGAGAGCATGATGAAACTAGGGTTTAACGTTATGCATGTATATGGACTGACTGAAACGTATGGACATATCCTTCAAGCCGCGCCTCAGGCCTCTTGGCTTAATGAAAGTCCGGCGGAGCTTGCTAAATTAAGCTCAAGGCAAGGGGTAAGATTCCCAATGACTGAGGATGTTAGCGTCATTGATCAAGAAACTGAGCAGCGAGTTCCGCATGATGGAGAAGCAATTGGTGAAATTGTAATTCGCTGTAATACTTGTATGATGGGCTATTGGAACAGCCCCAAGGCAACAGAAGAGGCATTTGCAGGTGGCTGGTTTCATAGTGGAGATTTAGCCGTAATCCATAATGATGGCTACATTCAAATTAAAGACAGGTCGAAAGATATCATAATTTCTGGAGGGGAAAACATCTCTTCTGTGGAGATTGAAAACGTGCTTTATCAGCACCCCTCAGTTGGAGAAGCTGCGGTTGTAGCAATGCCAGATGAAACCTGGGGAGAAGTGCCTTGTGCATTTGTAGAACTAAAGACAGGCCAACAAGCGTCAGAAGAAGAGCTTATTGAGTTTTGTAAGCAAAATATGGCTAAATTTAAAAGACCAAAAAAAGTCGTCTTTGGCCCACTGCCTAAAACTGCCACT
>CAJQTP010000029.1 GCA_905620445.1 uncultured Candidatus Thioglobus sp. | reverse complement strand
CCCTATTGTCATAAGGCCAGCAAAAACACCAAGAAAAAAGGCCAGCCATAGCTTAATAATTTTTCCTTTAACGCTCTGATTTTTGCTAATAGATTTTGTTTTTGCAGTTAAGTCTTTTTTTGCTAATCGAAAAATAATTAAGCTAATAACAATAATGATGGATAGTATGGACACTCCCATCATATAGCCAAACTTAAAGCCAAAATAACTAATAAGGATTGGATAAAGCATCGAGAATATAACAGCACCAAACGCATAGGATGCTGACACAGCGCCAAGCACCAAGCCGAGCTTTTGGCTTGATGTTACAGAGGATGCTGCATAAAGTGAAAACCCATATCCTAGGCCACTTGCAAACCCAAAGCAAAAGCCATAGCCAACTATCCATCCAATCCAGCTACCAGAATTTGATATAAGGACACCAATTAAGGGCAATATTGCTATTAAAGCGATGATTAATGATGGAGACAGTTTACGGTACAGGGTGGACCCAAAAAATACAGCAACTGTTACGCTTATTAGCCCAGTTGAATAGATAAGACTTGATGCCATCCTGCCTGCATTGATTTGCAGTTCAATGCTTTCTATTAACGTACTAAATGCATGAATAGTGCCCATACAAAAAGTAATCAAAAGGCACGAAATTATAACTAAGGATTGTTTGTTCTTCTCTGAAGGGGCGCGTATTTTCATTAATGAGACTATACATTAAGAATCAATAATATGATAAAAATTAAAAGCTTTAGTGAGGGGTTATGCCTCGGATCTTTTCAGAGCGACGACGAAGCATTTCAAGTGTGGAAAGTAATACAATCGAGAAAATCACAAGAATAGTGGCAGCAGCTAGAATCGTTGGACTTATCTCATTGCGAATTCCAGACCACATCTGTCTTGGCAGGGTGTATTGATCAGGGCCGCCAACAAAGAGAACAATAACGACCTCATCAAATGAGGTAATAAATGCAAATAAACCACCTGCTATAACTCCTGGAGCAATTAGAGGCGCTTGAACTTTGAAAAAATTCCTTAATGGTGTTCCGCCTAAACTTGAAGCAGCGCGCAGCAAGTTATTATCAAATCCAGATAGTGAAGCTGTAACTGTTATTACAACGAACGGTATTCCTAAAATAGTATGGGCAATAATAAGGCCTGGTAAGGTTGCAACAAGGTTTACTTTAGCAAAAAAGAAAAACATTCCAGCCGCAGTGATGATAAGTGGGACAATCATTGGAGAAATCATAAGCGCCATTATTAAACGGTTAAACGGCATATGTCTATTAGACAAACCAAGTGCAGCGAGCGTGCCTAAGACACTTGCAAAGAAAGTTGCAAAAATTGCAATGATAGCACTATTTTTAAAACCAATCATCCACCTATCTGTGCACACTGTTGTTCCTGAGTTGGCAGAACAAATACCAAATAACTCTTTGTACCAGCGAGTTCCATAGCCATCAAAGTTAAAAGACCAAGTCTCAAAGCTAAAAAATTTCATTTCTGGTGCAAATTGAAGGAAAACTGAATTGTTAAATGAAAGTGGAATAACAACAATGAGTGGGGCGACCAAGAAAAACAATACGAGACCACAAAATACTCTATACGTATAGTGCCATAATTTTTCTCGAGGTGTTGTGTATGAAGGAAATTTCATTGCTATCCCATTTTTAAATTATCAAGGCCAATCAGTCTGTCGTATGCCCAATATAGAACCAAAACTGCAGCCAGAAGAATTGCTCCCATAGCAGCAGCAAGACCCCAATTCAATGTTCTCTGCATTTCACGCGCAACAAAGTTACCGATCATTATTCCATCTTTTCCGCCAACAAGTTCTGGAGTGATGTAGTATCCAATCGCTACAATAAATACTAATATGCATCCAGCGCCAATGCCTGGAACAGATTGCGGCATATAGACGCGAATAAATGCCCAGGTTGGCGTTGCACCAAGATTTTGTGCCGCCTTCATGTAGCTTGGAGGTATTCCCTTCATGACGCTATAGATTGGCAAAATCATAAATGGCAGAAGTACCTGCGTCATTACAATAATGGTCCCAGTAAAGTTGTACATCATCGGTATTCGATCTTCATCACTAAAGCAAAGGTCAATATTTGTAGCACCAAAAAATGGCAGATTTACCATACCCTCAAAGCAAGGAAGAATGTTTATTAAGGTGTCATTCACGACACCATTTTGCTGAAGCATAATCATCCAGGCAACAATTCTTACTAGGAGTGATGTCCAAAAAGGCATCAACACACATATCATTAATAGATTTGAGGTTCTCATTGGAAGCGTTGCAAGTAAATATGCAACTGGGTAGGCGAGCAGTAAACAAAAAAGCGTCACCATCAAACTTACTTTGAGAGTTCTAATCCAAATTGTGTTATAAATTTTTAAATACTCTGCCTTCTGAACAATATTTTTATTAGCGTCATACTTTAGGTCGACAGCATTGAGATAATAGCCCATTGTGTAGGGATCTTTCATAGCGCCTAATGATTGCCAGAATTCAACCTTAGCCCAGCGCTTATCTCTTTTAATCATCTTTTCTTTGTAGGGCGCCTCCCACTTAAAAGGTTTAAGTGCTTCCTTTGATTTTTTATCAACCTTTAGAGCTTCTTTAACTGTTTTATTTATTAAACTTTTCCATCCAGGGAACTCATAAGTCATTCGAGTGCCAGATCTACCGAGTAAATTCTTACCAATAACATTACCTTCATTATCTTTAATTTTTATAGTGACTCTAATATCGTTAATAACTGCGGCAAACATTTCTTCACTAGGGAGCTGGGATTTATCTTCCCATTGTTCGTACTGAGCAAATGTCTGTGGGAATGCTTCATTAATTTTGATGTCATCAATACTTCTTGATAGAAGCGATCCTATAGGCGTTACAAACATTAATAATAGGAATAAAAGCGGGGGTAGAATTAACAGAAAAGAGCGGATTTTTGTTCTACGTAAAGATTTGCGTAAGCTCTCTTTAAGGGGGACACCATCATTTGTTAGAAGTGGCTCTTGAGAATTTGTTATCGAAGTATCACTCATAAAATATTCATTAAATCTATAACTTGTTTGTTAATTTTTAAAAAATAAAAACAGGTCGATAAAAAAACCGACCTGTCTTATTTAAACGAGAATAATTAAACTCGTTTGTCGGTCAACTAATTACTTAGCCATCCAAGCTGCATAACGATCATTTATTGCTTGACCTTCATCTGCCCAGAAATCAGGATTGGCCATAATACCACCAGCCATATGCTCATCAGTATTAGGCATATGCTCCATGATTGCTACACCAGTATTAAACCATGGCTCACCCGCTTGCATAATATCAAGACCAGATGTACGCATAGGACCATAGTTGATCCATTTAGCTTGATCTGCTTGCGCCTGAGAGCTAGAAGCATGAACTAAGAAGTGCATAGCTGCAGCACGGTTTGGAGCGCCTTTAAGAAGAACTAACCATTCCTCTTCAAGTACTTGTCCATCCCATACAGTAACGTAGTCAGCGCCATCATTTAGAACAGCACCACCGATACGGCCATTGTAAGCTAGTGACATAGAAACCTCACCAGAATTAACTAGATCAAGTGGCTTTGAACCTGAAGACCAAAATACGACGTGATCTTTGATTGTGTCAAGTTTAGCAAAAGCACGATCTTGTCCTGCTTGAGTACCTAATACATCATAGATATCATCAATAGCAACACCGTCAGCATACAATGCCATCTCTGTTATAGCGCTAGCCCAAGTGTGAATACCACGCTTTCCTGGGAATTTTTCTATATCAAAGAAGTCTTGCATAGTTGATGGTTGATCACCTGTGAAGGTGTCAGCATGATGGAAAGGTACGTATGACCACCAAATTTGCGGAACTACGCAGTCATTTGGAACAGGTACCATCGTATCATCATCCATTGCTACGCCATCAGGTGAAGGTAGGAACATGCTGCGATCTAGCTCTTCAAAAAGACCTTCATCAC
>CAJQTP010000028.1 GCA_905620445.1 uncultured Candidatus Thioglobus sp. | reverse complement strand
TATCAATAGCTGAAATAGAGCACTTTAAGCCAAATTTTGAAGATAAGAAACTTACAAAATTATTCTTAAATTTTAAAGCTAGAAATTATCCACAGTTATTAAATGAACTTGAACAAGAGCAATGGTTCGAAATTGTTCAATCTCGAGTTCAAAATGGTGAGAATGGATTCTTATCTATAGATAGCTTTGAGCGCAGCTTATATAACTTAAAAGAAAGCTCGCCTGAGAAACATAGTTTATGGAGAGACCTTGAAAGCTACTCCCAAACATTTCTTTAATCAAAATAGCTTACTATTGAAAAATAAGCAAAGTTTAAGTATAATATTTGAGCTTAGTTTAACGAAAAAAGGTTCAAATGAACGCAGAAACTAGAAGTGAAATGTTTGCTAGACTTTTAAAGCAGATTCCAAATCCAACAACTGAACTGAACTACTCAACATCATTTGAACTATTAGTGGCTGTGACGTTATCAGCACAGGCAACTGATAAAAGTGTAAATCAAGTTACTGATATCTTATTCCCACTTGCAAATACTCCTGAAAGCATTTTCGAGTTAGGCGAAGATACGTTAAGAGACACAATCAAATCGATTGGATTGTTTAATTCAAAAGCAAAGCATATTATTCAAACCTGCAGAATACTAATAGACAAATATAGCTCAAATGTCCCTGAAACTAGAAAAGAATTAGAGGCACTTCCTGGAGTGGGTCGCAAAACTGCTAATGTAGTTCTGAATACTGCATTTGGACAACCAACTATTGCAGTTGATACTCACATTTATAGAGTCGCAAATAGAACAGCAATAGCCTCAGGAAAAACAGTTCTAGAGGTTGAAAAGAAGTTAATTAAATTTATACCTGATGAGTTTAAAGTACCAGCTCATCATTTAATGATTCTTCATGGGAGATACGTCTGTAAAGCGAGATCACCCCATTGCACAGAGTGTAAATTATTAGACTTATGTGAATACGAAGAGAAAAACCTTTAAAACATAATTAAACAAAGTGTTCTCACAAGATAGATCGAAACAAAGAGAGTTTCTAGCCAAATCATGGCAAAAACATATCAATGCTGAAATACTAGAGCCACTTGAACTTCAACTCGCATTGATAGTTCAGAAGCACCCTGAGTATCACGCACTAATTAATGATATCAATTTAGAATATTTTCCAGAACAAGGAAAAACAAATCCATTCCTTCACATAAACCTGCATTTAGCTCTTCAAGATCAGCTCACCTTAAATCAACCGACTGGAATTAATGATATATACAAAAAACTTGTTGTAATTCATAGTGATACTCACGAGGTTGAGCATATGATGATGGAATGCATAGCCGAAATGATATTCAACTCTCAAAAAAATAACACTACTTTAGATCAAGATAATTATTTGATCAGTCTTAAAAATCTAGTTAAAAACTAATTTACTCTTTACTTACTTCCAATCAGTAAAATTTTTGAGTAATTGTAACCCATCGCTTTGAGATTTTTCAGGATGGAATTGCACGGCGAAAAGCTTATCTATTGAAATTGCAGATGTAAAAGTATGCCCATAGTTTGTCGTTCCGGCAACACAGCTTTTATCGCCCTCTTCTACATAATAACTGTGCACACTGTAAAAACGGCTATTATTTTCGATATTATGCCATAGTGGGTGATCTTTTACTTGATTTACCCTATTCCAACCCATATGTGGTATTTTAAGTTCACTATTTTGAAATTTTAAGACCTTTCCTGAAACTATTGATAGGCCTTGGGTTGTATTATTTTCTTCACTATAGTCAAATAACAGCTGTAAACCAAGGCATATACCAAGAAATGGTTTTGATTTTGAAGCTAATTTCACTTCATCAATTAACTCATTTGATTCAAGAGCGCTCATACACGAACCCATTGCTCCTTGCCCTGGAAAAACAACACGGTCAGAATCTCTTATAACTTGAGGATTGTTAGTGAGAAGGCACTTGTCATTTGGCGCTACATGCTCAATAGCTTTTTGAACAGAACGTACATTTCCCATTCCGTAGTCAACAATTGCAATTGTTTGCATGTTGCTCTTCCTAGTTGTCTTCTAAAGTGAGCCCTTTGTCGAAGGGATTATATTTGCTTGCCTCTCATCTGGAGTCACAGCCATTCGAAGCGCTCTTCCAAAAGCTTTAAATACAGTTTCCGCTTGGTGATGAGAATTGACACCTTTTAAATTGTCAATATGAAGAGTGACTAGGGCATGATTTACAAAACCCTGAAAAAACTCTCTAATGAGATCTAAATCAAATGAGCCCACTCTATCTCTTGTAAATTCAACCCCGAGATCGAGTCCAGGTCGTCCAGACAAATCTACAACTACCCTGGATAAAGCCTCATCTAAGGGAACATAGGCGTGACCATAACGCGTCAATCCTTTTTTATCACCTACAGCATCAAAGAATGCTTGTCCAATAGTTATTCCAACATCTTCAACTGTATGATGATCATCTATTTCGTTATCACCATCACATTTAATTGATAAATCCATTAATCCATGGCGAGCAATTTGATCCAACATATGATCTAAAAATGGAACACCGGTATCAATCTTGGCCTTTCCACTTCCATATAATTCTAGACTAACTGATATTTCAGTTTCGTTGGTTTTGCGTTCTTTAGTAATCATAGTTTGATTTTATCTTAAGCAATATAGTCTCTGATGAGTATTTCAGCTATTTGAATACTATTGAGAGCAGCGCCTTTTCTAATATTATCTGATACAACCCATAAGTTGAGTCCCTTATCATGACTGATATCCTCCCTAATACGACTTACATATGTAGCATCAGTATTTGTAGCCTCTACAAAAGGTGTTGCATATCCACCATCTTTTCTTTCATCAATAACTATAACCCCTTCTGCTTTTTCAAGTAAATTTCGAGCGTCAATAGCAGTAATTTTTTCTTTAGTTTCTATATGAACAGCTTCTGAATGGCCATATACGACTGGAATTCTAACTGCAGTAGGATTAACAAGAAGGTTATCATCCTCAAATATCTTCTGAGTCTCCCAAACCATTTTCATTTCTTCTCTTGTATACCCATTATCTTGAAATGTATCTATATGAGGAATAGCATTAAAAGCAATTTGTTTGGTATAAACCTCTACCTCAACATCATTACCATTTAGTAAGTTAGCAGTTTGATTAGTAAGCTCAGTAATGGCCTCTTTACCACTTCCCGAGACAGCTTGGTAAGTTGCAACATTAATTCTAGAGATGCCTACAGCATCATATATTGGCTTTAAAGCAACTAGCATCTGAATCGTTGAACAGTTTGGATTGGCAATAATATTTCGATTAGTATAATTAGCTATCGCATGAGGATTAACCTCAGGAACAACTAATGGAATATCCTCGTCTCTTCTAAAATGTGATGTATTATCAATAACAATACACCCTTGAGCTGCAGCTATAGGTGCATATTTTTCAGAAATATCACCGCCCGCAGAAAATATACCTATTTGAACTTTAGAAAAATCAAAAGTATCTAGATCTTCTACAGCCCATGACTTTCCTTGACATGAAATTTTACTTCCAGCAGATCGCTTAGACGCTAAAGGATACAAATTTTCAATAGGAAAGTTTCTTTGATCTAAAATTGAGATCAGGGTTTCCCCTACTGCGCCTGTTGCTCCAACAATGGCGATGTTATATTTTTTACTCATAATGCTCGAAGATGCTAAATTAGCATAGATTATACAAAGGACTGAAGCAAATACCCATAAATATACTCAATGCTTTAGGATATTTATTTCATTTGGGTAAAAAAGTATTCGTATCTTAAATAAATTAAGGAAGGCGCCATGGCAAGATGCCATCATTAAAAGAGGCAGTATAAAGCTCAAACCAAGTTTCACGATCCATCTTAACTTGCATCGCATCGGAAATTTTTGCAATCCTTTCTAAATTGTTTGTGCCCATTACAGGGCAAATTTTTGCGGGATGGGCTAATATCCAAGCAACTGCCACAGCTGCTGTATCAACATTTTGGCTAGCTGCAATTTTTGCTAATGACTTACCAAGCAACCCATTATTACTCATCAACTTGCCACCTCCAAGAGGCGACCAAGCCATTACAGTAGTTCCTCGCTCCTGATGAAAAGCAAGATCTCCATTTGTAAACGAATCAGTTGCAGCCAAAGACATCTCAATTTGATTCGTTACTAATTGGCTTTTCATACCTGACTGCAACAAACTATAATCCCAAGGCTTGAAGTTTGATACACCCACTTCTTTTACTTTCCCAGACAACACAAGATCATCTAATGCCTTTCCAGTCTCTAAGTGATCCATATAAGGATCTTGCCGATGAATTAATAATAAGTCTAAATAATCTGTAGACATATTCTTTAAGGACACTTCAACAGAATTAAAAATGTGCTCCCTTGATGTGTCGTAATGACTCACAGATGCATTAGCATATCTATTAGAAGGGTTTACTATGCCGCATTTAGATACAATCTCAATCTTATGCCTTAAGGTTGGATTCGCCTTCAGAACACCCCCAAATAATTCTTCAGCAGTATATAAACCATACACAGCAGCCTGATCAAATGTAGTGATTCCTTGATCTAAGCATAAATTAACCTTTTCACTAATATGTTTGGTTGATGTATTGGTGTCACCTGCTAAGCGCCACATTCCATAAATGATTCTACTAAAGTTAGTAGAACTAGATAAATTTAACCTTTCCATACTAACTCCATATAATAATAAGCTTAAACAGAATTGTTAATTTCAATATATTGATGCTGCAATTTAAACTCAGAACAAAGATGATTGCAAAGGGCCTGCACACCATACCTTTCAGTCGCATGATGCCCAGCTGAAATAAAGGTAATGTTGTTCTCCTTAGCTACTGCAGGTGTCTTTTCTGACACTTCTCCGCTCAAATACAAATCAACGTTAAGATTGATTGCATCCTCTATAAAACCTTGGGCGCCGCCAGTACACCAGGCAATTTTTTTAATTTCCCCACTCTGCTTACCAAATATTTGAGGAGCCCTATCCAGTTTTTCTTCAATCAATTTTGAAAAATCACCTAAATTAGTACTCAGCTCTCCTTGCCAAAGCAAACTATCTTCAACAGGCCTCATATTGGTTATGCCCAAACGTCTTCCGAGCTCAACATTATTTCCCACTTCGGAGTGATCATCAAGGGGCAGGTGGAAACCAAAAAGATTAATATTATTCTTAAGCAATAAATTGATCTTAGTTCTCTTTGCGCCGGTTATTGTTTTCGACTCGTTGTCCCAGAAAATACCATGATGAACAAAAATAGCATCCGCTCCTTCTTCAATTGCTCTCTCGATAAGGTCTAGGTTAGCGCTGACACCACTTACAATTTTAGTGATATTTAATGAACCTTCAACTTGAAGTCCATTAGGACCATAATCCTTAAATTTATTAATATCAAGATAGCTATTACAATAATTTTTTAACTCTTCACGGTTAATCATAGAAGTCCTTGATGCATCCTAGGAGAACATTGTTTTCTTTTACCTCACTAACACTTATACGAATGAAGTTTTCTAATTGCGAGCTTATCGCAAAGCCCTTTACAAGTATTCCACTGTCTTTTAATGATTCCAATAAAGACTTTGCGTTATGAACCTCTATTAAAAGAAAGTTAGTTTGAGACGGGTAGACAGTAAGACCTCGAATTAAAGACAGCGCATCATAAAGTCGAGCCCTTTCATCCATAATTATTTTGGCATTATTAGAAATACGCTGTCTATCTTTAAGCAGAAAATTTGCACTGGCTTGAGTTAAAGTATTTATATTGTATGGAAGTCGCAATTTATTTAATTGCTCTATAGTCTCTTGGCTTCCGACCAATAAACCTAGCCTTAGACCAGCAAAACCAATTTTTGAAATTGTTCTTAGCACCACTAGGTTTGAAAAATGTACAATTTCTTTTAAAAAACTTCGTTCCGAGTATGCGTAGTAAGCCTCATCGAGAACAACTAAAGCATCAGTAGACTTGATAATTTCTATAATAGCATCGTAGTCGAAAGAGTTGCCAGTTGGATTATTTGGATAGGCTATAAAAATTAGCTTTGGCTTTTTACTTTTAATGGCTAATAATGCAGAATTTAGATCAATATCAAAATTATCATCAAGCTTCACTCCATGATAATTTAATTGTGCAAATTTTGAAACCAGCTCATACATTACAAAACTTGGCTCAAAACTCATTATCAAATCACCGCCGCTACATGCCAAAGACAACAGCTGAATTAGCTCATCTGAACCATTTCCAAGAAGCACTCCAAACTCTTCTGGGATTTCCATTAAGTTTCTTAAGGTAGCCTGAAGCTCTTCAGCGCTTGCATCTGGATAACGATTTACCTCTGCTTGCGAAATATACTCTAAAAACTCATCTTTTAATTCTTCAGGCACGCCAAACGGACTTTCCATTGCATCCATTTTGAGCATATTCTTTGAAGAAGGCACATGATAGGCGTTGATATCTCTAATATCAGATCTTAGCCATTGATCAATAAAGGTCATATTTATTTAGGTAAAGCTCTATTTGGGTGATACTGCATTTTACCAACCTTTTTTGCGCTTAACAAAGATTGGTAGGTATAGTCAAGCGCCTTTTTACAGGCATCTTCAATAGGTATATTTTTCGCCACTAGAGCAGCAATAGCGCTTGATAATGTACAACCAGAACCATGGTATTGGCCTGGTAATTTCTTATAGGTAAATTTTCTTATTAAATTAGAGTTATGATACAAGCGATGTTCAACTTGGACTTCAGAGCTATCAGAAGTCGTTACAAGAACCCAAGGGCAATTTAAACTCGATACTGCTAACTTTTCATTTAGTGCGGGTGCTAGAGCGTTTAATTCAGCTAAATTAGGGGTTAATATCAAACACAGAGGGATGAGCTCTTTCTTCATTGAACTAATCATCTCACTAGTGCTGAGCATGTCATCAGTACTAGCGCTTATTATGGGATCAAGAATAATATTTATTCCATGCCTATCGCACAGAAATTTTGAAATAGTTTTGACTTGAGCTGATGAACCTAGAAGCCCTATTTTGACTGTATTAAAATCAATATCTTCATCAATTAACTTAAACTGCAATTCTAAAAGACTATTTTTTGTTGGCTCAAGTGACAAAACTCGCTGCGTATTTTGAGCGGTAAGGGTGGTAATAATTGGAAGTGGCGTAACGCCAAATTGATTAATAGTTTCAATATCTGCTGAAACCCCAGCGGCACCCGATGGATCCAATCCCGAAAATAGTAAAACTGTATCGGCTTTAAGCCTAGTCATATTTGTTATTGCGATTCTTTCTGAATTAGATAATTGATTACCTCAAAAATTTTCTCAGAACTTCCCGCACTAGTCCCATTAACCATATACTTGCCATTTACAATGAAAGCTGGAACTCCAGGAATACGATATTTGTAAGTATTAGCCTTTGCCTTATTAACAGCAACCTTTACAGGAAATGAATTATAGACCTTATTTGCTTTTTCTTCATCTACACCATTGAAAGCAAGCCATGTAACAAAATCTTGTTGTGTTTTAAACTGTAATTTTTGAATATGAATTGCATTAAACAATGCTCCATGCAATCGATCTACCTCTCCTAATTCTTCAAGAATATAATAAAAACTAGCTCCATATTCCCAGCCTGGAAAAACCGCCGGCTGAAGAATAAATTGAGTAGAGCTGTCCATTGTTTTTAGCCAATTATCAAGATAAGGATGAACAGAAAAACAATGAGGACAAAAATACCAAAAAAGCTCCCTAACTTCTACTTGACTGCCAGTTTCAGTTTCTATTGCCTTATCTAAGACAATATAATTTTTACCGGCAACAAATTCTGCCTGAGTAGTGTTTGTAAAAAACACAAAAACTGAAAGAATGATCAGAGAAGATAATGCAGTTATTTTTTTCATATTTGTACTCATTAGTCAAAAAGTTTATCAATATTATACTGGTTTAAGTCGAACTCCTTAGTGGATTGAAATCCCTTCCAAAGGGCCAAATAGGAAATTCTCTCCTGAGGATGAATATCATTTGGATTAAGCTCTGCAAGAGGGGCAAGAACAAACGCATACTTTAAAATATCGCGTCGAGGAATATTTAATTTATCGTTAATATCGTCATCATACAACACAAGATCTAGATCTATTATCCTAGAAGAGAACTTTGGTAAATTGCGATCCCTACCCAAAGAATTTTCAATATCATGCAAAATATTTACAACATCATTAATGGTTTTATCCGTCTCAACATTAACACCAATGTTGTAAAAATTACTCCCACTAAAGCCCTCAGAAGGACTCTCATAAAGTGATGAAGTAGTAATTTTTGTAAAGTTAGACTCAAGACTAGCTAGCGCTAAACGAATATTTTTTCGCTTATCCTGGTTTGAGCCAATGTTAAGATGGAGTAAACTCACTAATCGATTGACCTTTCAATTATTACGCCAACTCCTTCAGCGCCAGTTATTGCCTCACCTTTATTAAGTTTTAATTTAACCCAACTAACGTCAAACTCATTAAGAATAATCTGGCAAATATTCTCTGCTAACGTCTCTACAAGTTGAAATTCAGACTCTTTCACAAAACTTATAATACGCTTACATATATCTTTATAGTTTAAAGCCTGATCAATATGATCAGTACTTGCACCTAAAGCAATATCGGAAGACATCTCTATATCTAGTGTGATTTCTTGGCGAATTTTTCTTTCCCAATCATAAATACCTATAACTGTATCAACTTTAAGCCCTTGAACAAAAACAATATCCATATTTAATCTACTTAAAAAAAACTATTATGATACCTTTGAGATATCCTGTGATTACTACAAAAAAATGTTTTCATTGATATAATTTATAAATAGTTCTAAAATTCATTGTTATAAAAAAGGGGAACTAATTGTTTGATTTTCTAATTACTGGCTTTATTGCTAGCTACTTGCTGGGTTCAATCTCGAGTGCTATTATTATTTGTAAGATTATGGGTCTGCCAGATCCAAGAACTCAAGGCTCTAAGAATCCAGGCGCTACCAATGTTCTTAGAATTGGAGGCAAAAAAATAGCCGCCTTTGTTCTTTTATTTGATGGCCTCAAAGGAGCTTTGCCAGTATTTCTGGCCCATTATTACTTTGATGTACATGTATTCGAATTAACTATTATTTTATTTTGCGCATTTCTTGGGCATGTATTCCCTATCTTTTATGGGTTTAAAGGTGGCAAAGGGGTTGCAACATACCTTGGAGGATTGATAGGTTTAAATTTCTTTGTAGGATTAACATTTTCAATTATCTGGCTTATCGTAGCTAAAGTAATGAAAGTTTCATCTATTGCGGCACTAACTGCAACCCTTCTTTCACCAATATATTTTTATTTTATTATGTATTTTTATTTCTTTGAATCCCATGTTTTAAAAGCTACCCTAGTAATTTTTCTTATCAATCTTTTTATTTATTTCACTCATCGTGCAAATATTATGAGAATTATGAATGGAGAAGAGGGTGTTATTGGGTCTTAACTGAAATAGGATTTAAAGATAATCAATCTATTCAGTCGTAGTGCTTACTGAGTTAAAAATCTTTGATATGAAAGAGTTTCTTTAATACACGCTCTATTACTTAACGTGATAACAAGTTATAGTAGTTATGGAGTAGGAATAGTTATTCATATTTACTGCAATAATGTATATTGTTGCCATGTCTCAAATAAAGCCTCCACAGGAACAAATCGATTACATCCTTAATCTTTTTAAGAGTAATCAAATACAACAAGCTCTCGATTTTATTGATATCTTGTCTAAAGACTATCCTGATAAGTCACTTCTATTCAATATTCGTGGTGCCGGCTATGCGGGTTTAGGACAGCTAGATATTGCTGTTCAAAATTATGAAGAAGCGCTTTCAATAAAGCCGGACTATGCCAAAGCGCATTATAATCTTGGTAGTGCATTACATGAACTTGGCAAACTGAATGATTCTGTTAAGAGTTTCGAGAATTCAATAGCTCTTGAACCTGAAAATGCTCAAGCGCATAACAATCTTGCAATTTTGCTTAGAGAGCTTAATCAATTAGAAGAGGCCGAAGCAAGCTGCAGAAAAGCAATAGACTTAAACCCAGAGTATGTCGAAGCTTATATCAGCTTGAGTATCATCTTATATGCTAATGGAGATCTTAATTCTGCAGTAGAAAGTATTGAAAAAGCACATTCTATTAACCCAAAGTTAAAGTTAACTAAACTATTATTGGCAATTCTTAAGGCAAGAAAGAATCGAGACACTAATGATATTAGTGTTGGTAATATAAGTAAGTTAGGTTTTGATACGCGATTAACATCCAATCCACTTATTTTAAATAGAGCAGTAGAACAAGAACTTGTCGCTAAGCTCTACGAGATGAAATCTTTAGAACATTATCCACAAACAGATACCATCTATGGGAATGCTAGAGGCTCAGGATATCAATTGTTTCAAGATGATCAATCTTCTATTATAAGAACTGTAGAAGATAGTTTAATAAGCATAGTAACAAAAGCTATTAAAGCAGATATCCATATTAAAGATTCTTTTTTTCATATCATGGGTCCTGGAGGCGCTGGGGTAAATCGTCACAACCACATTGGAGATTTTGACTTAGATTCTAGTCTTAATTTAATTAAACAAAAGTTCAGTCTAGTTTATTACCTTTCTATAGGAGATCAAGATTGCAGCAAACCAGGCACTTTAGAGCTTTATGATCCTAGCGAAAATATTCTGCCTCGTGAAGGCAAGATAGTTATCTTTCCAGCTGATAGGTTTCACTCTGTGGTTTATAACGGGGCAAAAGATAGGATTATGATTAGTATTAATTTTTATAGTCTTTGAATTTATTATAAATAAGACTTCAAGAGTTATTTATGAATTACTTTTTGTAGAGCATCTAGATCGTACCCAAGGGAATCTACACGAGCCAACAAGTTTAGGTAGTCTTGTTCAGAAATCGCTGGGGTTCGCGCCATAATCCATACATAATCTCGGCTGGTTCGCCCAATAATGGTTTGTTGGTAATTATCATCTAAATACACAATTCTGTAATCTGCCTTTATTGGCCAGACAAACTGCATACCCCAAATCGCGTTAGTGCGCTTATCTTTAACAAATCCCCGGGGTCGATATATCTTAGTTGGACCATTCAAACTACCTTTATTGAAAGTGAAGGTTGTTGCAATACTTCCATCATTATCACGCTGATAGGTTTCAATGGAATTATATGCATCCCTTTCAAGAAACGTTGGGATAGTGGCAATTACGTACCAATCGCCCATAAACCGATCAAGGTCAACATAGTCCACCACTGGCATTGGCTTAACTTTGTTGCCAACTAACATTTGGTTACTAGAACACCCAATTAAGCCAAGAGAGATGAATAAGATTAAAAGTAGTTTTTTCATGAAGACTATTATAGACAGGTGAAAACAAAGTCCAAATTTTATTTAATTTAAGAATAAGTAAACTTATTTTTCCATACCTGGCATCGTTGTGCATCACGACTCTCATAAGCTTGAACAGCAGAGGAAATATCCATATCAAACGTGCTTTCACAGTCTTCACTTAAAGCTGTTAACAGCATTGTGTACCACGCTGTTATACCGCCAGGAATAGTGGATTTAAATGTCGGAAAAACCGGATCTCCACCTTGCTTATTTATCCAGTCGTTTGCAAGGTGTGGATTAAGTACTAAAGCACGTCCCAGGCAAACCATATCAACTGCACCAGTCAATATTGCATCGACTGCTTGATTACGACGCTTAAAACCACCTGTTGCCATTATTGGTATATCTGTTAGTCCTTTTACAGTCCTAGCAAAATCAATAAAATAAGGCTTATGGCTTGTACTATCAGAGCTTGCTTTCGCCCCCGGGAAATAAGTACCGCCACTAATATCAATCAAGTCAACAGATGTTTGATCAAGTAAGCGCACTACTTCCAATGCATCATCCTCCGTCAACCCACCTTCAATCTGGTCTGTCGAATTAATTCTGATTCCGATAGGAAATAAAGGGCCAACCGCTAGTCTTACTGCATGAATAACCTCAATAATTATGTGGCTGCGCGCTTCAATTGAGCCGCCATAACCATCAACTCGGTGGTTAAACAAAGGAGACAAAAACTGGCTAAGTAAAAAACCATGGCCTGCATGTATATGGACGCCACTAAATCCTGAATTTTTGGCGTGCAATGCCGTTCTTGCATACATACTAGGCAATTCACAAATCTCATCAACAGACATACCTGCACATTGAAAGTTATCAATTTTGAGTGGGGATGGTCCTTTTGGTTGGCTGATTGGTGAATGCGAAAGTGCTCCTGCATGACCGATTTGTGGCCATAAATTTGTATTGCCAATCGTCCCTCGTTTGACAAGTGAATTAAACAATTTTTGATTGGATTGCTCAACAAGTACCAAGTTTCCAGGCTTCTCGGGGAATCGTGGATCTCCTTGAACCTCTCCAATAATAGAAAGAGCTACGCCGCCTTCCGCCCATCTTTCGTAAAGTCTTATTTGCGCTTGGGAAGGATTTCCTTCACCATCTGCAAGAGAATCCGACATAGGTGACTTTGCAAGGCGATTTTTTAAAATCACACCACACGGAAGTTCTAATTCATTTTTAATCATTTATTGTTGATTATAGATCACCATAATGCTTTTGATTGCCACTATCTTCATTACTTAAATCACTTATAGCGTTTTCAACATCTTTGATTGCATCTTTAAGTTCACTTATTATCAAATCAGTGTCTTTAGTAAATGGTAACTCTTTGATTAAGCGATCCAACTTACCTCTTGAAATCCAAGCCTTATGCCTTGCCCATTCTGGAAAAATCAATTCATGTGGGTCTACACTTTTAACATCTAAAAATCGAGATGGGTCATCATAGGAAATGTCTAAAGGAACATAAGCGTTTACCATCGTAACTCTATCAAATACTTCTTTGAGTTTTGCTCCCCTATGAACCACCATGTTGCCTTGTAAGACAATAATGTAGCCTGGACCTGGAAAAATAGGACTAACAACCCTGTCCTTTGGTAATAATTCGCCTTCTTTTTTAATGCCTTCTACTTCATTCTTTGTCCCTAAAAAGTATTGAAACTCACCACCAACTTGTTTAGTAGGATCAGAGACCATCAAAACATAATCAAGCCCAATGGTATCAGTATGCCACTTGTCAACCGCTCGACTTAAATCGTCAGGTGCAAAATTACAATGACCCAAGTGGAGAGGAATTGAGTGAGGAGCAACGGGTACGCCAAAAATTTCACTCATAAACTTATTGACCTCGGAACAAAGGCACAGGTCCCTTAAAAATTTTGAGCGATAGACTCCGCCCCTTAGCATATGCTGAATTCTATCACCACCGCTCGCTGAGTGTTTTTTAAGAGCTTGAGCTACGCCCATTAAAACCTTTGCTCCCTCATCAGAGAGCAATCGAGCAACACCTGAGACACCGAAATTAGTAGGACACTTAGCAATTTCTTCCTCACTGTAGCCCAAATCCTGCAATGATAGAGATTCTTTTGGGTGCTCTAAAGCTAAGTGTATTTTAGGATTGTAAGTAGGCTCATCATCTAAGTATTGATAACCTTT
>CAJQTP010000027.1 GCA_905620445.1 uncultured Candidatus Thioglobus sp. | reverse complement strand
AAAATTATCAAGAGCCTTGCTTCGAAAGTTCGCATTGATGGTTTTAGAAAAGGAAAAATTCCAGCTGCAATTTTGCGTCAACGTGTTGGTGGTAGTGCTAAATCCGATGCTGCTAATGAAATTGTAACTGAGACTTTAGCTGAAGCACTTACAGATGTGGATGTTTCTCCAGCTGCACAGCCATCATTGGTGAATGTAGATACTGAGAATTCAGAAAAATTTATTTATACAATTGAGTTTGAAGTGTATCCAGAAATTAAAGTGGCCTCTCTATCAAATTTAAAGATGGACCAAGTTGATTCAAAAGTTACAGAGGAAGATGAAGAGCGAGCTCTTCAGGATTTACAAGACAGATCGACTGAATATAAGACTGTTAAGAGAAAATCTAAAGAAGGTGACCGCTTAATTATAGATTTTGAAGGTTTACTAGATGGTGAGTCATTTGAGGGCGGAGCTGCTGAAGGTTTTGAAATTGTTTTAGGAAGAGGCACTATGATTGAGGGTTTTGAAAAAGGCCTTATTGATATTGCACCAGAAAAAACAGTTGAAGTGACTGCAACATTTCCAGAAGATTATCATGTAGAAAATCTTGCAGGAAGAGAGGCTGTCTTTAAAGTCACTATTAATGAAGTGGGAGAACCAACAGAAGTAAAGAGAGATGATGAATTTGCCAAAAAATTTGGTGAAAAAGATTTTGCAACTATGAAGTCGAGAATGACTAAGCAGATGCAGGTTGAGCTGGAATCTAGATTGGTACAACAAAATAAAGACACCGCATTCACAGCTCTTTTAGACGCAAATGATTTTGAAGTACCTGAAGGAAGTATTTCTACTGAATCGCTCAAGTTACAGCAAGATATGGAGTCTAGAATGGAGCAGCAAGGTATGCCTTCTAAAGGAAAATTACCTGCAGAAATGTTTCAAGAAGAGGCTGCAAGAAGAGTTAAACTTGGTTTATTAATTAATAAAATTGCAACAGACGGCGAAATAAAAGCTGAAAAAGACCAGGTTGATGCTAAACTTAATGAAATGGCACTGCAATATGGCGAGAGTGCGCAGCAAATGATTGATTGGTATAACACTGACCCTTCAAGACTTGCTAACATTGAATCAATTGTTGTTGAGGACATGGTGGCGAAGCATGTTGCAGAACAAGCTAAAGTAACGATGACAGATAAGACTTTTTTAGAAATAATGAGCCCACAAAATTAATATGACAATTCAAAACTTAAATCAAATCCCAATGGTAATTGAAAGCTCAGGCAGGGGAGAAAGGGCTTATGATATCTATTCTAGGCTTCTCAAAGAACGGGTTGTCTTTATGGTTGGGCCGGTTGAGGATTACACTGCAAATGTTGTGGTTGCACAGCTACTTTTTTTAGAATCTGAGAATCCAGATAAAGATATTCATTTATATATAAATTCACCAGGTGGCTCAGTAACTGCAGGGCTTGCTATTTATGACACAATGCAGTTTATTAAGCCAGATATTTCTACTCTTTGTATAGGACAGGCTGCAAGTATGGGTGCATTACTCCTTTCAGCTGGAGCAAAGGGCAAAAGGTTTGCGCTACCTCATGCTAGGGTTATGATTCATCAGCCATTAGGTGGTTTTTCAGGTCAAGCAAGTGATATAGATATTCATGCACAAGAGATTCTGAAAGTTAGAGATAATTTAAATACAATACTTAAGGACCATACTGGTCAGAGTATGAAGAATATTCAGAAAGACACTGATCGAGATAATTTTATGTCAGCGAGCGAGTCTGCGAAATATGGACTCATTGATAAAGTCATTAATAAGCGATAAATTTAAGTTTGTCTATGGAACAAAACACTGAAGACCTTAGCTGTTCATTTTGCTCTAAACATAAAGATGAAGTAGTTCGCCTCATTGCTGGCCCGGGAGTTTATATCTGCGATGAATGTATAGATTCATGCTATAGCTTGATTCAAGAACAAACTACCAAAGATAAAAAAGATCAGCACCAGGACTGGAATAATACTCCAAAAGAATTGTATGCCTCTTTAGATGAGTATGTGATTGGCCAGTCTCATGCAAAAAAAGTTCTTTCAGTGGCAGTTTACAATCACTACAAACGACTAAAAACAAATTACATCTCTAATGATGTGGAGCTTGATAAGTCCAATATTTTGCTTATTGGCCCAACGGGTAGTGGTAAAACCCTTCTTGCACAATCTTTGGCGCGTTTTTTGGATGTACCTTTTGCTGTTGCAGACGCAACAACTTTAACTGAGGCTGGCTATGTTGGTGATGACGTAGAGAATGTGATTAAAAGCCTGCTTTCAAAATGTGATTTTGATCCAGAAAGAGCGGAACAAGGAATTATCTTTATAGATGAAATTGATAAAATTTCACGTCGATCTGATTCTCCTTCAATAACAAGAGATGTTTCTGGAGAAGGTGTTCAGCAAGCAATGCTTAAATTGATTGAAGGTACTATTGCTTCTGTCCCTCCTCAGGGCGGCAGAAAACACCCTAACCAAGAAACTATTGATGTTGATACCTCAAAAATATTATTTATTTGTGGCGGTGCGTTTGATGGGCTTGGAAAAGTTATTGATAGGCGTATTGAAAAAGCTACGGGTATTGGTTTTTCAGCAAATGTTAAGGAAGCAAGTGGCAAAAAAACATTAACTGAGCTTTATAAATTTTTAGAGCCAGATGATTTAATTAAGTTTGGATTAATTCCTGAATTAGTTGGTCGTTTAGCTGTTCACACTTCTTTAGATGAGCTTGATGAAGATGCATTAGTTCAAATTCTTACTAAGCCTAAAAATTCTGTAGTGAAGCAGTTTCAGCAATTTTTTGCAATTGAGGGTGTGAAGCTTACTATAAGGAAAAATGCTCTTGCGGCGATTGCAAAACTTGCGCTTAAAAGGAAAACTGGTGCGAGGGGCTTGAGAGCAATTTTGGAAGATTTGTTGCTGGAGACGATGTATGAAATACCTTCGACTCCAAGTGTTAAAGAAGTTGTTGTAGATAAAGAGGTTGTGGAAAGAAAAAAACAACCTATTATTCTCCACGTTTCTGATAAAAAACAAAGCAATATTCGCAAAGCAAGTTGATTAATTTAACTTTTTATAGGCTGACCTTTTAAGAGTATCTATGGAGCTTTTTGATCGCCAAAAGGATGCCGTTGGTCAAGGTGAAAGAACTATACTGGTTCATATTGAGCTCACTTCAAATAGACAAACATCAAGTGGTATTGGTGAATTTCAACAGTTGGCATTGTCTTCTGGCCTAAGTATTATTGATACTATCACAGTTAAAAGAAGCATTACTAAAGCCCAGTTTTTTATCGGTACGGGTAAGGTTGATGAGCTAGCAACAATTGTGTGTGATAATGAAATTGACTTAGTTATTTTTTCTCTGCAGTTATCCCCTTCTCAAGAACGTAATTTAGAGAAAGCATTGAAGTGCCAGGTTATGGATCGCACTGGATTAATATTAGATATTTTTGCACTAAGAGCAAGCTCTTTTGAGGGAAAGTTGCAAGTAGAGCTGGCTCAGTTGAAGCATCTATCCACTAGACTGGTAAGAGGCTGGACTCACCTTGAAAGGCAAAAAGGTGGCATAGGTCTCCGTGGTCCAGGTGAGACACAACTAGAAACAGATAAGCGATTAATTTCAGTGCGTATAAAAAATATTAATAAGCGGCTTGATAAGGTTCACAAGCAGCATGACTTAGGACGTAAATCTCGAATTAAGAACCAACTTCCTATGATTTCACTTGCAGGATATACAAATGCAGGAAAATCAACCCTCTTTAACCTTCTAACTAAGGCTGAAGTTTATGCCGATGACAAGTTGTTTGCGACACTAGACTCAACCATTCGACGCGTTATCTTGCCAGCTTCTGGTGAAGCAGTTATAGCTGACACTGTTGGCTTTATTCAAGATTTGCCTCATGAGCTGGTCGAAGCTTTTAAGTCGACTCTTGAAGAAACTCGACAAGCTAATGTCCTGCTTCATGTGGTCGATGCTTCAGATCCTAATAATAGAGATAAAATTGAGCAGGTAGAGGATATTATTGAGCAAATAGAGGCCCAGGATATTCCAAAAATTATTGTGATGAACAAGATTGATGGAATTGCTGATTTTAAGCCTCGCTTAGATAAAGATCATGATGGGAATATTTGTAGAGTTTGGATTTCAGCGCATACGGGTGAAGGAATTGATTTACTTTATCAGGCTCTCTCGCAGAGTTTAAGCGGAATGATGACTTTTGCAGGCATTAAGTTAGATGTTCAATCTGCTTATATTAGAAGTGAAATTCATAAAGTTGGATTTATTCAAAAAGAAATAATGAATGAATTTGGGCAATGGCTACTTGAAATTAATGTCACTAGTCACTATCTAGAAAGATTACTAGACAAGCAAGGCGTTTCATTATTATGGAAACAGAAATCACCGCAGATCCAAACGGCTTAGACAAGCAATCAATCCCGCTACTTCCTCTTAGAGACGTGGTGGTTTTCCCCCACACGGTAATTCCTTTATTTATAGGAAGAAAGTCTTCAGTTAATGCAGTTACTCAGGCTATGGAGGCTGATAAGAATATTTTTTTGGTTACTCAGAAAGATGAAGCTATTGAAGAGCCGAATAATGAAGAGCTTCATAAAGTAGGAACCCTCGCAACAATTCTTCAATTACTTAAACTTCCAGATGGAACTATTAAGGTTTTAGTTGAGGGAGTGAAAAGAGCAAAAATCGAGGAGTTTGTTGATTTAGGAGAGCATACAGAAGTTATTTTAAGTGACTGTAATTTAACCCACGATGACGATACTGAGATAAAGGCTATGATGCGTTTAGCTCTTGAAAACTTTGAAAAATATATAAAGCTCAGTAAAAAAATCCCTGAAGAAGTATATAAGGTACTTAAAGAAATTAAAGATATCGAGCGTTTTAGTGATGTCATTATTGCGAACCTTAATCTTAAGATTGAAGAAAAACAGAGCTTGCTTGAAAGTAGTCAGGCAAGAGAAAGGCTTGAGAAAATTCTATCAATTCTTGAAGGTGAGCTAGACGTTCTCGGTGCAGAGCAAAAAATTCAAAGTCGAGTGCGCAAACAGATGGAGTCTAATCAGAGAGATTACTATTTGAATGAGCAGATGAAGTCTATTCAAAAAGAGCTTGGAACAGTTGATGATGAGAATGAGATTGAAGATCTTCAAAATAGTATTAATAAGGCAAAAATGCCTAAAGAAGCCAAGAAAAAAGCACAAGGTGAACTTAATAAGCTTCAAAGAATGTCTTCTCAGTCATCAGATGCTTCAATTATTAGGACTTATATAGAAAATTTATGCCTAGTTCCTTGGAGTAAAAAAACGAAAACAAATCAAGATTTGGTAAAAGCTCAAAAAATTCTTGATGAAGATCACTATGGATTGGACAAGGTTAAAGAGAGGATCATGGAGCACTTAGCAGTTCAAAGTCGTGTCACTCATAACAAGGCAAATATCTTATGTTTGGTTGGACCACCAGGAGTGGGCAAGACCTCTTTAGGAGAGTCTATTGCAAAATCAGTTAACCGTAAATATGTGCGTATGGCTCTTGGCGGGGTTCGAGATGAGGCCGAAATCCGAGGCCATAGAAGAACTTATATTGGGGCTATGCCAGGTTCAATTGTCCAAAAAATGCAAAAAGTTAATGTAAAAAATCCATTATTCCTATTAGATGAGATTGATAAGATGGCGTCTGATTTTCGAGGAGATCCTGGCTCTGCAATGCTAGAGGTTTTAGATCCAGAGCAAAATCATACTTTTAATGATCATTACTTAGAGGTTGATTATGATCTTTCTCAAGTAATGTTTGTTGCTACTGCAAACTCTTTAAATCTTCCTGAAGCGTTAATAGATCGCATGGAAATTATTCACTTGTCTGGATATACTGAAGATGAAAAGCTTGAAATTGCTAAGCGTCACCTAATTTCCAAACAAATGAAAAATAATGGCGTTAAAAGCTCTGAAATTATTTTTAAAGACTCTGCAATAATGGATATTATTCGTTACTACACCAGAGAGGCAGGGGTTCGAAGTCTCGATCGTGAAATTGGAAGTATTTGCAGAAAGGTTATTAAAGATATCACCCTAAAAAAACGAAAAGCTAGAGCAATAATTAATTCAAAAAGCCTTCCAAAATTTTTGGGTATGAAGAAATATCGGTTTGGCCTTGCTGAAGAACATAATCAAATCGGTGAAGTTACAGGCCTAGCATGGACCTCTGTTGGTGGAGACTTGCTTACAATTGAAGCTTCTTCATATAAAGGCAAAGGAAAGCTTAATTACACTGGCCAGCTAGGAGATGTTATGAAGGAGTCTATTCAGGCTGCGATGTCAGTGACAAGGTTACGCGCTGAATCTCTTGGTATAGCGGACGACTTTCATGAGAAACTTGATATTCATATTCACGTTCCTGATGGATCAACTCCTAAGGATGGTCCAAGTGCGGGAGCTGCAATGTGCACTGCTCTTGTGTCGGTTTTAACAGGCCGGAAGGTCAAGGCTGCGGTGGCAATGACTGGAGAAATAACCCTAAGAGGCGAAATAACTCCAATTGGGGGCTTAAAAGAAAAATTACTTGCTGCTATGAGGGGTGGCATTAAAACTGTCATTATTCCTGAAGACAATGAGCGTGAGCTTTCCGAGGTGCCTGAAAAAATTAAGAGCAAACTCGAAATTGTTAAAGTGAAGTGGATAGATCAGGTTTTGGATATTGCTCTTGAGGAAAAATAAAGGTTAATGATTCTATAGTTTTTTTGTGAGCTTGGCGTAATAAAAGCCGTCATATATTTTCTTAGGTAGCTGCTGTTTTCCAATGGAGCCATTTCCCCATGAAAGGGATATTTCTTCATTGCTTGCATTTTTAAATCTTTCAATAAAGCTGACAATTTGCCTCTCGTTTTCATCAGGAAGAATTGAGCAAGTAGCGTATATAAGTTTTCCACCTGGCTTTAAGAGATGCCATAAATTATCAAGGATTAAAGCTTGGATTTTAGTAATTTGACTGACATCTTTTGGCTTTCTTAATAGTTTAATATCTGGGTGCCTTCGAATAACCCCTGTGCCCGAGCAAGGGGCATCAATTAAGATTTTATCAAACTGTTTTTGATTCCACCAGTCTTGACTAGTTGCATCTCCAAGAATGATTTGCACATTGTTAGTTTTAAGACGATCAATATTTTCTTTAACCCTTAATAATCTTGTTTTATCATTATCTAAAGCAACTACGTTTGCATCAGGACATAGTTCGGCTATGTGTGTCGTTTTACCTCCAGGGGCACAACATGCATCAAGGATTAACTCCCCTTTTTTTGGCGAAACTAGTTGAGCTGCAAGCTGAGCAGATACATCTTGTATGTAGCAAGATCCTTTGTCAAAATCTGGAAGGCTGCTTACTTTCACAGCATCATTCAAGATGAGAGCTTGAGGAGCAACATCTGACGTCTCAGAAAAGATATTTTGTTTTTTTAATTTTTCTTGAAAAGCAACTACATCAATTGATGGGTGAACCCGAATCGACATTGGGCCTTGTTTATTGTTTTCAAAAAATATTTCGTGGTGATCTAGGGGGTAATCTTTTTTTAATTTTTTTACAAGCCAGCTTGGATGTGAATGATGGGTTATCTTCAAGATTGTGTTTTGATCTCTATCAATCCCCCTAAGAATTGCATTGACAAAACCCTTGGCCCAAGTTTTTCCTAGTTTCTCTGCAATCTCAACTGTTTCATTGATTGCTGCATGACTTGAAATATCGGTATATAGAAGTTGGTATGCCCCGAGAATTAATAAGCTATGGATATCAAGGTTCTTTTTCTCTAAAGGTTTTTTTATGCGAGGCGTAATTATGTCATTAAGATGGTGATAGAACCTGATTGAGCCATATGTTAAGGATTTTGCAAAAGAAGATTCAGCACTTTCCGCTGGAAATAAGGCGTCTGACAGAGCTTGTTTTTCTAGAGCTACCAGGCAGATTGCTTTATGAGCTATAACTCTAGAGTTGTCTTTATTGAGCAATTGAATTTAATATACTATTTAAAAGTTCTTCAGGCTCAAGGTAGCCTGGAAGGTTTGCACCATTTTCAAAGAAAATTGAAGGTGTTCCATTAACACCTAATTGCTGAGAAATAACTAATTGCTCTGCAACTGGGTTAGTGCAATCTGGACTGTCTGGCAAATAACGATTTGTCTTGTATTCATGAAGAGCAATAGCCTTATCTTCTGCGCACCAAATTTTTTCCATGGCGCTTTGTGCATCTGGGTGAAGTTGTGCTATTGGTGAAGCTAAATATTTTACTGTGATTCCAAGAGAGTTCATTCTGTCCATATTTGAATGAAGCTTTGCACAATAAGGACAGTCAACATCCGTAAAAACATGAATTATATATTGTTCATTTTCTGCTTCAAATACAATTTTTTTATCTTTATCAATGCTGTTTAATATTTTCTTTCTTTCTGAGTTTATTCTCTTAGAAGACAGATTGGCCATTAATTCTAAATCTGTTACTGCGCCTTGAATAACATAACGACCATCAAATGAAATGTACAATACGTCTATCTGTGGATTTGTAATTGCAACTTCATAAAAACCATCTAACTCTGAGTTGCTTATATTTTCAGTCACGATAGTTGGAAAGTATGGCTTTAATTTATCAAGAACCATTTCAACATTTGCAGCCACGGAGTTAGTAATTATTATTATAGAGAGCAGAAGAAACTTTTTCATATTAGAAATACAAGATTAAAGGAGTAAATTTTACAGTTATTTGGTAGAATACCGGGATTATAATTTTGCGGAAAAAGTCATGGAATTTTTTGTTACTCATCAAACGGCAGATCAATACAGTGGGGACTGCTCAGTCGCTTTTGTTTTTAAAGATACAACCAATGAAAATAGAATTCTTCAAAGCTTTCTTGAGCTCCATCGTTTTGAGGCAGGCTTAGGTGAGACTCTAATGCTTGGTAAGGTTGAGGGCTATAAAGCAAAAAGAGTATTAGCCATTGGCCTAGGTGAGCATCCATTAACTCAAAAAAATCTTATAAAGGCGCTTAAGTCGCTTTCTTCAGCAATGGTAGATACAAGGGTAAAAAATGTTGTAATACCAAGTCTTGAAGTAGAGGACCATGATAATTCTTGGTTGCAAATTACAATAGCTCGAGTGTTAAAAAATGAAAGTTACCAGATAAAAAAAGTTGGCTTAGAAGTTGAAAAGAAAGCCACTGTTCTCGAGGCCGTGAATATATATTCTGAAAATAATGGCATTTCAGAAATTAGTAAAGGAGTTGCAATTGCAAATGGAATGGCTTTAGCAAGAGAGTTGGGTGACTTACCCCCCAACATATGCACACCAACTTACATTGCTGAGAGATCTAAATTATTAGCATCGACCTATAATCTTAAATGTGAGGTTTTAGAAGAGTCAGACATGGAGGCCTTAGGTATGAATTCATTGCTTTCAGTTTCTCTAGGATCATCTCAACCTGCAAAGCTAATTAGCTTAAGTTACTCTAATGGTGGAAAAGAAGATCCAATTGTATTGGTTGGGAAAGGGGTGACTTTTGATAGTGGAGGAATTTCACTAAAGCCAGGCTCTGGCATGGATGAGATGAAGTATGATATGTGCGGTGCTGCATCAGTCCTTGGAACTATGAGTGCAGTAGCTGAAATGGGTCTTAAAGTTAACTTAACTGTAGTCGTTCCTACCGTTGAAAATATGCCTGCTCACAATGCCTCTAGACCGGGTGATGTGGTTAAAAGTATGTCTGGCCAAACTATAGAGATTCTAAATACAGATGCTGAAGGTCGATTGATTCTTTGTGATGCGCTAACTTACTGTGAAAAATTTAATCCTAAAGTTGTGATAGATGTTGCGACTCTTACTGGAGCTGTAATTGTTGCATTAGGGAAACACCACTCAGGTGTTATGTCTAATGACCAAAATCTTGCTGATAGCCTTAAAAATTCAGGAATTTCGTCGATGGATACAGTTTGGCAACTCCCTCTTGATGATGAGTATGATGAGTTGCTTAAGTCAAATTTTGCAGATATGGCAAATATTGGCGGAAGAGAAGCGGGCACTGTTACTGCAGCATGTTTTCTAGCTCGATACACTAAAAATTACTCTTGGGCGCATATTGATATTGCTGGAACTGCATGGCTTGGAGGCTCAAAAAAAGGCGCAACAGGCAGGCCAGTTCCTCTATTGACTCAGTATGTTATGGATCAAGTTTAGGAGCAAGTTATGTCAACATTTAAAAACGTAGAAATTACTAAAACTGCCAATATCTATTTTGATGGCAAGGTTACAAGCAGGGCAGTTAAGCTTAGTGATGGAACAGTTAAAACTCTTGGAATCATGATGCCTGGCTCATTTGAGTTTGGCACTGAGCAGCACGAGTTAATGGAAATTACGGCTGGTGAAATGGATGTTTTATTACCTGGACAGACTGAATGGAGAACGATTCATGGTGGAGAATCATTTGAGGTTCCTGCAAATAGTTCTTTTAAGTTGGAAGTCAAATCTGTAGTAGATTACTGCTGTTCATACTCATAATCAAGCTTAGTATTGGTTCGTTCTTTATAGAGCTTTTAAGGTTGATTCACATTCTTTCAATTAAGGTAGTCATAAGATTTGTTTTTCTTTGACTATAATTTCTTCTAAGGAAAAGACAAAGCTACGATATGAATTCAGTTGTATTGATTAATGGTGAAGAGCAGGCCAAGATTTCTATTTTTAGCCGTAATATGCAGTATGGTGACGGTTTATTTGAAACTTGTGTGGCTATGGATAATCAAATTTTATTTTGGCCACGCCATCTCTCTCGCTTAAATATAGGCTGTGAAAAACTCAGCATTAAAAAGATAGATGAGGCAGTGTGGCTGAACGATATAAAAAAAGCGTTTGCGCTATCTTCGAAGAAAAGTTGTGTTGTTAAGTTAATATTATCGCGAGGTAATTCTCTTAGAGGTTATGGATATAAGGATGACATTGAGCCTGTAAGGGTTGTTATTATTTCTGAAATGCAACAATCTTTAATTAGCAAAGTATTTGCACTTGAGTATTCAAAAAGTGGCTACCATTCAAATCCAAAACTAGCTGGTATAAAGCACTGCAATAGGCTTGAGCAGATTTTAGCCCGGTCTGGCTTGTCAAGTGATGAGGCAATTATGCTGGATGAGGTAGACAATGTTATATCGGTAACTCAAGGTAATATCTATTTTATATTTGGCAATAAGTTATTAACACCAAAATTAGATAGATGTGGAGTTGTAGGAAGCAGAAGATCACTTATCCTTGAGCTAGCAAGGTCGCTCAAAATGGACGCTATGGAAGATGATATCTCTATTGATCAGGCTCAACAAGCAATTGAAGTGTTTATATCAAATAGTGTCACAGGTATTCAACCTGTTGCTTTAATTGGGGATCATAAGCTTGGTCAAAATCCACTAACAAAGAAAATTCAAAAAGCATTTTTAACTAAAACACAAGAAAGCAGCTCTTGGACATGTCCATAAGCGACAAGAATAAAAAATTTTCAAAATTAGCAGCCTTAATAGTTTTGCTGTTATTTTCAGCTTGGGCATTATCTTCAAAAGATATGGTCGTTATTGAAAGCCAAGTATTTGAGGTTAAAAATGGATCTTCAATTGGCTCTGTTGCTCAAGAGTTGAGTGATAGGAAATTTATAAAGTCTGAGTTATTTTTCACTACACTCAGTAAATTTCTTAATGCTAATAAAAAATTAAAGTCAGGATATTATGAGATATTGCCGGGTATGGGAATATGGACTTTTATAGATAAAATTTCAAAAGGATCAGTTCTGTCGACATCGGTAACCTTGATTGAAGGCAAAACTATTAAATTTTATTTTGATCAATTAACTAATGACCCTTCAATAAAGCCTAGTGGATCATTGGAAGAAGTGATGACTTCTATTGGTGTTAATGAACCGTATGATGGGTGGTTTTTTCCTGAAACATATAATTTTAACTATGGAGAAAGTCTAGAAAATGTATTGAAAAGGTCACATTTAGAATTGCTGAAAAATTTAATGGTATTGTGGGATAAAAGAAATAAAGGCTTACCGCTTAAGTCAGCATATGAAGCCGTTATTCTGGCGTCTCTGATAGAAAATGAAACGGCATTAGATGAGGAAAAATCATTAATTTCAGGTGTATTTATTCGAAGGCTTAACGAAGGAATGCGCTTGCAGACAGATCCAACTGTTATTTATGCTTTGGGGGATGCTTATACACCCCCACTTAAGAAGAGTGATCTAAGAGTGGATAGTTTATATAATACCTATCGAAATAAAGGCCTCCCCCCAGGCGCAATTTCTTCTGTGGGTTATCAGTCTTTATATGCCGCCCTTCATCCTTCAGGGGGTAATGATTTGTATTTTGTTTCAAAGAAAGATGGTAGTCATGCTTTTGCTCCAACCTATGAGAAACATAAAGAAAATATCAAGAAATACTTAAATAATAACTAGTCTAAAATTGAAAGCTATGAGTAAAGGAAAATTTATTACAATTGATGGCGTTGAGGGTGCTGGTAAAAGTACTCAAATTAACCTTATTTGTAGCTATTTGCATCGAAAAGGTATCGAAGTTGTAAGAACTCGTGAGCCAGGGGGTACTGATTTAGGCGAAAAAATTCGCTCACTATTGCTCGATGTTGATAATAAAGAAATGCATAGTGATACAGAGCTATTGCTAATGTTTAGCTCCCGTAATGAACTAATACAAAATAAAATTATCCCTGCTTTAGATAAAGGTCATTGGGTTGTTAGTGACCGATTTACTGATGCTTCATTTGCATATCAAGGGGGAGGAAGGATGCTTGATTTGGATCGTATTTCCAAGCTCGAGAGTTGGGTATTAGGTGAATTTCAGCCTGATTTAACATTGCTACTTGATGTGAGTGTTGATATTGGCATGACTAGGATTGAGGCACGAGCAGCCAAAGATAGAATCGAGTTAGAGGAGAGGGCTTTTTTTGAGCGTGTTCGCTCAGTTTTTATAGACAGATCTAAATCCTACCCAGAGAGAATAAAGTTAATTGATGCAAGTGGGTCAATTAGTGAAATCCACACTAAGATTAAATTGTTTTTAGACTCATTATGATGTTGCCTTGGCATAGAAGCGCCCATACGAAGATAAATAAAATGATTGATCAGAATCATTTACCACATGCACTGCTTATTACTGGAGTTCAAAAGATTGGAAAATTTGAATTCGCGCAAACTCTAATCCAAAAACTCCTTTGCAAAGAGTCATCATGTGGAAAGTGCTTAGCCTGTTTATCATTAGTGAAAGATCAGCCAAATGTTAATTTAGAGCATAGTGTATTAATACGACGCTCCCATTATCCAAATTTAATTTATTGTCGAACTGAGCTTAACGATTCAGGCTCTATGTCTAAAGATATTCGTGTAGATCAGATTCGCGCTTTTTGTGAATCACTTGGAAAGACGGCGGACTCACTTCAGATAGGTATTATTTTTTATGCAGACCAAATGAACGTAAATGCAGCAAATGGTCTTTTAAAAACTCTAGAAGAGCCTAGAAAAAATACTCTTATTATTTTATTAGCACACAATGCTCGCTCACTTCCACAAACTATATTATCTAGGTGCCAAACTATCCATATTAATCCTACATATGAGCAAGAAAGCGCAGAATGGATTTCAAAATATATTGACAAAGATTCGAGAGCTGATTTTGACTCTTTGCAACTACTAGAAAGTTCCCATGGAGTTCCTTATAAGGCTTTAGGGGATTTAAAGGGTGATTATTTTTTGCAGTATCAAAATTGGCAAAATTTACTATTGGAGATTGCAATAAGTCCAACCAGGATATACGATACTGAAATATTTGATGGCAATGAAATTGAGGTTTTGAAGTGCCTGCAGCAACTATTAAATGAAGGAATAAAAATAAAAATATTACATCATGAGGGTGCGAATTTAGAACTAAATAAGGTTGTTGAAAAAACATCTCATAATTATTTATTTAAGCTGCTAGATGATATTAATTGTGCAATATCTCTGTCACAAACTACTGTCAATATGAAGTTATTATTGGATAATGTATTAATTGTCTGGTCACATATTTCGCATTTAAAAAAATACCCAGCTATTACTAATATTCAGGAGAACTAATGAATCGATCGTCAGCTTTATTTAAAGAGGCTCAAGACTATATACCTGGCGGCGTTAACTCGCCTGTTCGTGCATTTAATGGTGTCGGCGGAACTCCAATTTTTTTCGATCGTGGGGAAGGTGCCTATCTTTATGATGTCGATGGCAATTCATATATTGATTATGTGGGCTCTTGGGGCCCAATGATTCTGGGACATGCCAATCCTATTATTATAGATTCAGTTAAAGCGGTCTTAGAAAAAGGACTGGGTTTTGGAGCCCCTACTGAGATTGAAACATCTCTTGCAAAGAAAGTTTGCCAGCTCGTTCCTTCAATTGAATTAGTTCGAATGGTGAGCTCAGGAACTGAAGCAACTATGAGTGCGATTCGACTAGCTAGAGGATATACAGGGCGAGATAAAATTTTAAAATTTGAGGGTTGTTATCACGGTCATTCTGATTCATTGTTAGTTAAAGCAGGGTCTGGTGCGCTTACTCTAGGGGTTCCTAATTCGCCAGGAATACCTAAAGATCTTGCAAAACACACTCTGACTCTTGAATACAATAATTTGGAAGTTGTAGAGGAATTATTTTCTAAGATGGGCGAAGAAATTGGCTGCATTATTGTTGAGCCGGTTGCAGGAAATATGAATTGCATTCCTCCAAAAGATGGATTCTTGCAAGGCCTTCGTAAGATTTGTGATGAATATGGCTCTGTACTTATATTTGATGAAGTTATGACGGGCTTCAGGGTGGCTTTAGGTGGGGCCCAAGAGTTTTATAATGTTACGCCTGATCTTACTGCCTTAGGTAAGGTGATTGGTGGAGGCCTTCCTGTTGCTGCATTTGGAGGAAAGAGAGAGATTATGAGTCAAATCGCTCCTCTTGGCCCTGTTTATCAAGCTGGAACTCTTTCTGGAAACCCTCTTTCAATGGCATCTGGACTTGCCATGTTGAGCGCTCTAGAGTCTGATAAATCTTTTTATGAAAACCTTGGTAAGCGTTCACAGTATTTAGTGAACGGTATAGTCTCTGAAGCTAAAGCACAAAATATTCCGATGACAAGTAACAGTGTTGGGGGCATGTTTGGTTTATTTTTTAGCTCTGAGGAAAGGGTTAGTAACTTTTCCCAAGCATCTAGCTGTAATATAGATCTCTTTAAGAAATTTTATAATGCGATGCTAAAGCAGGGTATTTATTTAGCGCCTTCTGCATATGAGGCAGGCTTTCTGTCAAATGCCCATTCAGATGAGGACCTTGATAAAACTATCAATGCAGCTTCGGCTGCGTTTTCGTCAATATGAGCTTAGTAACCGTTGGCGCCGAACTGTTAGCAGCAAAGCAGCGACTTCAGATATTTAAAAACAATGTTACTGTTTTTGGCTCTGCTAGAATTAAGTCGAAAGACCCTTTGTATAATGATGCTTATGAGCTAGGAAAAAGTTTATCTAATATTGGCTATAACGTATTTACCGGTGGCGGTCCTGGCATCATGAGTGCTGCAAACAAGGGGGCGTATGAGGGGAAGTCAAAGAGTATAGGTCTAAATATTGATCTACCACAAGAGCAATCTAGCAACCCTTATCTTGATGAGAACATTACTTTTGACTACTTCTTCTCTCGAAAAGTTATGCTTGTCAAATACTCTAGCGCTTGTGTTTACTTTCCTGGAGGCTATGGAACTGCAGATGAGTTAATGGAGGTTTTGACTCTAATGCAAACCAATAAGATGAAAAAAGTTCCAATAATTTTGTACGATTCAAAATTTTGGGCATCATTACTTTTGTGGATTGAGCAGTCAGTCGAAAAATCCTATGTAAGTAAAGAAAATTTTGAATTAATAAGAGTGGTTGACTCAGTTGAAGAAATTATAAATATTGTGGAAAAAGAAGTATGTCTTTAGCAATTTTTGATCTTGATAACACTCTGATTGGCGGTGATAGTGACCACTTATGGGGTGAGTTTTTATGCGACGAAGGCATCATTGCGGATAGCCAATCATTTCAAAAAAAGAATGATTATTTTTATCAGCAATACGAATTAGGCTTATTAGATATATATGCATGGGCAGAGTTTAGTTTTGAGATACTAGCGCGACACTCCATGAAGGAGTTAGGCGAGCTCCATCATAAATTTATGATTGCAAAAATTGAACCAATTATTTTAGATAAGGCTCAAAAGTGTATAGATAATCATAAAAAAAATGGAGACACAGTTCTCGTCATCACAGCCTCAAATACCTTTGTCACTTCTCCAATTGTCAAGAGGTATGGGATTGACCATTTGCTTGCAACTGAGCCAGAGATTAAATCAGGACGCTATAGTGGAAAGATTTCAGGGATTCCATGTTTTCAGTCAGGAAAAATCGATAATTTGCTGCCATGGATGGTTCAAAATAATGAAACTTTGGAAGGCTCATTTTTTTATTCTGATTCACACAATGATCTCCCACTTTTAGATTTGGTTGATAATCCGGTTGCTATAAACGCTGACAAAATTCTAACTTCAGAGGCTATTAAGAGGGGCTGGTCGAATCAAGACTGGCGATAGCCTAAATAAAAATCTTGATTAATGCTTTTCGATGTTAAAGATAATTTTATTGCCGTCTTCTTTTTGTGATAATAATTTATGACCAAGTTGATCGCAGAAGGCTATAAAGTCTTTTTTTGAGCTCTTATCAGTACAAATCACTTCAATAACTTCCTTTGTATTCATTTTTGCTAAGGCTTGTTTAGTTTTTAGAATGGGCATTGGGCATGCATAACCACACATATCTAAAGTTTGATCTGCCATAACGTACCTTAAGAATTAAGAAAGAATATTTTAGTTGCTAATTGACTCTATTTTATTGTATTTTTTTTTACTAAAACACCTGCCGCCATAGATAATAAGAAGACTACAGTGACGGGATCAAAGGTGGCCAAGGCCGAGATTGCTGGCCCAGGGCAAAGACCAACAAGCCCCCATCCAATACCAAATAGAGACGAACCTATAATTAATTTTTTATCTATGTTTTGTTTAGTGGGTAAATTAATTTTGTCACCCAGGGCTGAAAACTCTTTATTTTTAAAGAAGTAAAAGAATGGTCCAGCAGTAATAATAGCGCCACCCATAACAAATATTAAGGAGGCATCCCAGTTGTGAGTGATACTTAAAAAACCTATGACTTTTTCAGGATTTGTCATTCCTGATATAACCAAACCAATGCCAAAGATAATCCCACAAAGTAAAGAGATCACTTTATCGTTCATAAATAAACTCCAAACTGCTGAAGAATAGTCACAGTAAGCATTCCGATTGCTACAAAAATGCCAGTGGCAATTATAGAGTTTACTGATAACCTTCCAATTCCACAAATTCCATGTCCCGAAGTGCAGCCCCCTCCAAGCCTTGTTCCAAAGCCAACTAAAAAGCCCCCTGGAATAATTAAAAGATATGAATGGGTTATATTGAAGGCTACAGGCGTAGGCGCAATAAAATTGAAATAGATTAAAGGCCCAATTACCAAGCCTAACAAAAAGGCTAAATTGGAAAGTCTTTTAGAAGTTCCTATTATGGCATTTTCAAAAATTCCACTAATTCCTGCTAGCCGGCCAGTTGTGTAGAAATAGAAGACAACTGAAAGCCCGATGATTATGCCCCCCAAGAGAGCGCTAAAAGGTGTGAAGTTGTTCATTACTATAAATTTTAAGCGAAATATATTTTAATTAATTGAATAATAACACAATTATTTACTTTCTTAAAGTGTAGTAAGAATTTCAATTTTTAATCAATATTTAAAAAAATTGTAAATAATTATTACCTTAATCCTTACTTTAAGTAATTTATTCTATTAGTAAGGCGGGCGCTAAAAAATTAATCCGAAACTATTGTTTTAACGCCTCCCTCAGATCCCAAAAGAAGAATATCGGCGCCTCGGTTTGCAAATAGTCCATTGGTCACAATTCCAACAATGTTGTTTAGTCTATTCTCAAGAATTTTAGGCTCATCAATAGTCAGGCCATGTATGTCAAGTATTAGGTTGCCGTTATCTGTTGTTAACTCCTCTCTTAAAACTGGATTACCTCCAATAGATTTAACAATTTCTCGTTTTACGTAGTTTGCAGCCATAGGTATCACTTCAATTGGCAAAGGAAATTTCCCTATTACATCTACAAGTTTTGATGCATCAGCTATACAAATAAATTGTTTGGAGACTGCGGCAACAATCTTTTCACGCGTTAGTGCTCCGCCGCCACCCTTTAATAAATTGAGCTGATGATCTGATTCATCAGCGCCATCAACATATACTGAAATTTCTTCAATTTCATTTAAGTTGACAACATCTATTCCGTGATGTCTAAGTCGGTTCGCAGTTTCAATCGAGCTTGCTACAGCACCTTGTATAGAGTCTTTAATTGTTGCAAGTTGATCAATGAAAAAATTTGCTGTTGAGCCCGTTCCAACGCCTATAATGGTTCCTGGAGTTACATACTTAAGTGCAGCTTTAGCAACCTCATTCTTTAATTCGTCTTGGGTCATTTTCTCTCAATTTTTTTGTTCAAAATTATTATACACTATGAAAAAAATAATCCTTGCAACAGGTAATGAAGGAAAAGTGAGAGAACTTAATGCCATGCTTAGGGGTCACTATAACGTAATATCTCAGAGTGATATGCAGGTCAAAGAGGTTCCTGAAACCGGTACTACATTTATTGAAAATGCATTAATTAAAGCTCGAAATGCATCCCTTCAGACTAAATTACCCACCCTAGCCGATGATTCTGGACTCCAAGTTGAAGCGCTTAATGGCGAGCCAGGTGTTTATTCTGCAAGGTACGCTGGAGAGAGTGCAACGGACAATGATAATATTGAAAAGCTTATTTTAAATATGGATCAACACGACAATCGCAAAGCTCATTTTTGTTGTGTTATGGTTTTTGTCAAGAGTGCGAGAGATCCAAGCCCGGTCATTGTTGAAAAACGATGGGAGGGAGAATTATTAAGAGAGCCAGTAGGAGAAAATGGCTTTGGCTATGACCCTGTTTTTTATCTGCCTGACCATGGTTGCAGCTCAGCGCAGCTTCAGCCTGAGGTGAAAAATGAGATATCACATCGAGGACAAGCTTTAAGGGATCTCTTAAAGCAGCTATTGTCTTTTGAATAATTTGCTAGAGTTACCACCACTTTCACTCTACATTCATTACCCATGGTGCGTAAAGAAGTGCCCCTACTGTGATTTTAACTCGCATGAGGGGAGTATTCATGATGGCTATATAAAGGCCTTACTTAAGGATTTGGACGATAACTTAAGGTTTGTTCAAAACCGAAAGATTCATTCAATTTTTATCGGCGGAGGAACCCCAAGCTTAATGAGCATTGACGATGCGCATGAGTTGTTTGATGGTTTAAATGAGAGGCTGTTCTTATCAAAGAATATTGAAATCACTCTTGAAGCGAACCCGGGAACATTTGAAGTAGATAAGTTTGCCGAATTTCGAAAGGCTGGCATTAATCGCCTCTCAGTTGGAGTGCAATCATTTAGAGATAGTCAGCTAAAATTTCTAGGAAGGATTCATAGTGGGGGTGAGGCTTTAAGTGCAATTTCTGAAGCCCAAAAAGTAGGCTTTGATAATTTGAATATTGATCTAATGTATGGATTACAGGATCAAACTAGTGAGATGTGTATAGAGGATTTAACCCAGGCAATTGAACTGAATCCAAGCCATATTTCTTTTTATCAGCTGACACTTGAGCCTAATACTTTGTTTGCAAAGTACCCACCAAAACTTCCAATTAATGACAAGATATGGGATATGGGTGATCAGGGTGCTGCCCTTTTAAATCAAAAAGGATTCAAACAATATGAGGTATCAGCATATAGTGAAAGACCATCAGAGCACAATGTAAATTATTGGGAGTTTGGAGATTACATTGGTATTGGCGCAGGGGCACATGGAAAAATAACGGATATTGAGTCGCAACAAATATATAGGACACTTAAGCCAAAATCACCAAAGGATTACTTATCAAATATACAAACTGGGATAAATATTTCAACTACAAAAGAAGTAGATAATGTGGCTTTTGAATTTATGCTTAATAGCCTTAGATTGAAGCATGGGTTCAGCTCTGCATTGTTTGAATCAAGAACCGGATTATCAATCGAAACTTTAAATTCCAAACTAATTAAAGCGGGAGATCTTGATTTATTAGAGAACAAGAATAATTGGATAAAACCCACATCGAAAGGCTTTAATTTTCTTAATGAACTGCAAGAAATTTTTTTATGAAATGCCTTCTATTTGCTCGCCATTAAAAAAATTAGGTAAAGCCCGCCATTAGGGTCTGTGACTGTTAAAATACTTTCTAGTTTTTATAAACTTATAACAATATGAAATCTCATACAATTGCTGACGTTCTTACAGAGTCTTTACCTTATATTCAAAAGTTTAAAGGAAAGACAATTGTCATTAAATATGGTGGAAATGCTATGGTTGATGAAGACTTAAAATCAAGCTTTGCGCGTGACATAGTTCTCATGAAGTCTGTTGGAATGAACCCTATTGTGGTTCATGGCGGTGGCCCACAGATAGGAAAAACACTTGAGAAACTAGGTAAAAATAGTGAGTTTGTAGATGGCATGCGAGTTACCGATAGTGAAACTATGGATGTTGTTGAAATGGTTCTTGGTGGTTTAGTTAACAAAGAGATTGTAAACCTTATTCACCAGCATGGCGGAAACTCTATTGGACTTACTGGTAAAGATGGAAGGCTTATTACAGCAAAAAAATTAAAAACAAAAGTTGAACCTACCTCGGAAATAATCGACTTAGGCCATGTAGGCCAAGTTGACCAGATAGATGTTTCAGTGATCAATTTATTATTGCAGGGTGACTTTATTCCGGTCATTGCGCCAATTGGCGTTGGTAAAGACGGCTTTTCATACAATATAAATGCTGATTTAGTTGCGGGCGCCATTGCGGAGTCATTAAATGCTGAAAAACTTATTCTTCTAACTAATACTGTTGGCTTGTTAGATGATGATGGAGAGCTGATGACTGGTATGAGCTCGAAGACAGTTAAAAAACTTATTGATGATGGCACAATTCATGGCGGCATGCTTCCAAAGATTGGATGCGCTTTGTCAGCAGTTGAAAACGGCGTCGAAACAAGTCATATTATTGATGGCAGGGTTTCTCATGCGGTACTATTAGAGGTCTTTACTGATTCTGGCGTTGGAACGTTAGTTACAAACAATGGGTAAAAGTAATCGAGATACAATTGGCGTTAATGATTCACAGATATTAGCCCACTATAAATACGAAGCCGATCAATACATTCTCACTCTGTCCTCAAAAGAGATTGCAGAAGCTACTCAACCTGGCCAATTCGTCCATCTTTCTGTGTCAGGGATACTTGCTATGCGAAGACCTATTTCTGTAATGTCTGTTGACAAGGAAAATGGAACCTTTGATCTTCTTTATAAGATTGTGGGGGAAGGAACTAGGCAATTAGCAGATCGAAAAATAGGAGACATGTTGTCCGTTATTGGGCCAATTGGTAATGGGTTTCAAATGACGGATAAAAAAATTCCACTGTTGATAGGTGGCGGCGTTGGAATGCCTCCAATCATAGCAATTGCTCAAAATATAAAAGATAACGATTACTTCAGTCCTTATGTTATTTTGGGATCTGAGGTGCCATTTCCTTTTGACACTGTTTCAAGTAATTTAGGAGGATTTTATTCTTCAAAAATTCATACGATGCCTTTACTAGAAGAGTGGGGCGTTCAAGGTGGATTAACAAGCTTGCAAAACTTTGATGGGGTTTATGATGGTTACGTGACTGGCTTGGCAAAAGAGTATTTAGATAGCTTAGCAGAGGAAGATTTGTTAAATGTTGAAATTTTTACGTGCGGCCCTCATCCTATGCTTGAAGCTGTTTCTAAATTAGCTAAAGATTACAACTTGCCTTGCCAAGTTTCACTCGAAGAGTACATGGCTTGCGCTGTTGGTGGCTGCGCTGGGTGCGTTGTTGAGGTTCAAACTGAGAATGGACCAGCAATGAAAAGAGTTTGCGTTGATGGCCCAGTTTTTGAAGCGCAGACAGTTTTCCAGTGATTTTTGATAATTTAAAGCGGGTAAATTCACGAATAGATTCGATTGAGCATAATCAGGAAGTTCAATTAATAGCAGTTACCAAAACTCGATCTACCGCCGAAATCCAAGAAGCTGTGAATGCTGGCCAAGTTCATTTTGGGGAAAACTATTTGCAAGAGTCCCTCGATAAAATTTCTTTTTTTAAAGAAAAAAATTTAATATGGCATTTTATTGGCCCAATTCAATCAAATAAAACGGCCTTAATAGCAGAGAATTTTGACTGGGTTCATAGTGTTGATAGGCTTAAAATTGCAAAAAGGCTCAGTGATCAGCGAGACCCTGGTTTGGGCGAGCTTAATATTCTTATTCAGATAAATATTGATGAAGAGCAGAGCAAATCTGGCTTGCTTCTTAATAATGTAAATGAGATTATTTCAGAAGTGAATGATCTGCCTAATATATCTTTGAGGGGTTTTATGTGCATTCCAAGCCCAAAAAACTCAGCCAATAGTTTTAGTGAAATGGCAAATTTAATATCAAAATACCCTTTTCTCGATTCACTTTCGATGGGCATGTCTTCAGACTTAGAGCTTGCGATAGAGCGAGGAGCAACTCTGGTTCGAGTGGGAACCGATATTTTTGGACAGAGAAGCTATAATTAACACAATTAAGTATTGGTGCATTTTTTAGGATGATAATGATATGAAAGTAAGACTACTCATTACAGGTGGAACAATTGATAAAGTTTATAACCAGTCAAATGGTAAGCTCGAGTTTGAGAAAACTCACTTCCCAGAGATGATCTCCAGGTCAAGAATTGAAGTGGATTTGGCTCTTGAGCAAATTCTTCTAATTGATAGTTTGGATATGGTGGATACGGATCGAGATGTAATTGTAGATAGGTGCGTTAATTGTGAGGAGAGGTTTGTTTTAATTACTCACGGAACAGATACCATGTGTGACACTGCAAAACTTTTAGGAGGGGGCTCAATTGACAAAGTAATCGTTTTATTTGGCTCGATGGTGCCCTATGCAGTTAGTAATTCAGATGCTTTGTTTAATTTTGGATGCGCTTTAGGGTCACTTCAGTTGCTAGAGTCGGGCGTTTATGTGGCAATGAATGGAAGGGTTTTACCGTGGAGTGATGTTGAGAAAAATAGGAGTCTAGGCGTCTTTCAGACCTTAAACTCCTAAATTTGAACAATAGCTCTTTACTTCAGGCTATCCAGCAAATATTGAACGGTTAGTTTGATTTCGTTATCCGAGCAGTCCATACAAGTTCCTCTTG
>CAJQTP010000026.1 GCA_905620445.1 uncultured Candidatus Thioglobus sp. | reverse complement strand
ATTCGAGTCACAATGGACGAGGCATTGCGAGCACGTAAAGATAGAGAAAGCTTACTCAATAAAATTAGAAAATATTTGGAGTAAGTTGATTTTTTAAAAAAAAGTTTACGAAACACAAATTGTACGATTAATACATGGTGATACTAACCCAGAAGGCCCTGGATACAAAGAAGAAGAAATTCAGGCGGAATGTAATAAAAACTATCCAGGAAAAAATCAAAGAATACATGGTGGCTCTTATGTTATCGTGCCTCAAGATGAGCGTCTTAATGTAGAAAGCTTTACTCTTCAGTGCTATATATTTCCAACAACACCCGTTGTTGGTCTTGGTACCCCACAAAAAGGACGTCAAGGCGTTTTAACTAAATGGGTTGAAGAAACTAAAAGTGGCTATGGCTTGTTTATAGATGAGCATAATTGTTTGTCTGTCGAAATTGGTGATGGAAGTGGTCAAATTATGAAGCTTTCAAGTGACAAAAAGCTTTTAAGAAAGGTTTGGTATCTTGCTGCAGTTAGTTATGATGCGCGCACAGGAAAAGTGACATTATTTCAAGAACCTGTTGTAACTTCAACTAATGGTGGATTGGGTCAAGGCTTATTAAATCCAGCAGAAGAAACTACTGCTGTTGTTGAGTCTATTAATAGTATAAAGCCAGGTATTAATGACGCCCCTTTTCTAATGGCGGCGAGTACAAAATATGAGAGATCAGGAAGACATATTTCTGGAGGTCATTTTAAAGAGGTGTTGGAGCCAATAGAATTACCAGAACAGATTCATACATATAACGGCAAAATAGATCGCCCAAGACTTTCAAGAAGAGCTCTATCTAGGTCTGAAATAGAATCTTTGGCTCGTGGTTACCAGGGATGCAAGGCTGAATTACGTAACGATGTAGTTGGAGCATGGGATTTCCATGCAAATATAACTACAAACATCGCCTCAACTTGTATTATTGATACGTCACCTTCTATGCTAAATGGCGCTATTATTAATATGCCTGTTAGAGCTATGACAGGCTTTAATTGGACTGGCGATGAAATTGTTTATCATCATAAACCTGAAGAATATGGTGCAATTCATTTTCATGACGATGACATAGATGATGCGCGTTGGGATGTGGATTTTGAACTTAAAATTCCTGATGGTCTAAAGAGTGGTATATATGCTGCGCGATTAAGAATTGGTGGTGAAGACTCGCCAGAAACAGAAGATTATATCCCCTTTGTTGTTCGTCCTCCAAAAGGAAAGACTACTTCAAAACTAGCCTTTATTCTGCCAACAAATTCATATTTAGCGTATTCAAATGATAATCTTTGTACAAACTGTGTTGTGGCTGAGTTATTAGCTGGAAAAGTTCCGGTAATGACTGCAGCAGATTTATATTTAAATGAGCACAGAGAATATGGGCTTTCTACCTATTCACTTCACTCGGATGGAAGTGGCGTTTGTTACTCATCAAGACTAAGGCCAATTTTAAATATGCGCCCTAAATATCGTCATTGGCTCTCTCCATCTTTATGGCAGCTTAATGGTGATCTTCATCTAGTTGACTGGCTCGAAGAAAAAAACTTTGATTTTGATATTCATACTGATGAAGATTTGCATCGAGAGGGTGTTGGTTTATTAAATAAATATCAAACCGTACTTACTGGAAGTCATCCAGAATATACATCGGAAAAAATGTTTGCCGCTTATGAAAAATATCAACAAGATGGCGGTCGATGGATTTATTTAGGTGCAAATGGTTTCTACTGGTGTAGTGAGTACCATCCTGATAATTCCAATATTATTGAAGTTCGTAAAGGAGAGGCTGGAACTAGAGCTTGGACAGCAAATCCTGGGGAATATAACAATGCTTTTGATGGAAAATATGGAGGCATGTGGCGAGCTCGAGGAAGAATTCCAAGTAAGCTTTGTGGACTAACTTTTACGGCTTACGGTTTTGATGTTTCATCTTACTATGTTAGAGATAAAGATAGTGAAAGACCAGAGACAGCTTGGATAATGGAAGGTGTAGGAAACGGTGAAAAAATTGGTGATTTTGGACTCGTTGGTGGTGGAGCAGCAGGTTTAGAGTTGGATCGATATGACATTGAATTTGGAACTCCGCATGATTCATATTTATTAGCACATTCAGTTGGACATACCAATTTAATGCTGCAAGTTAATGAAGAGATTCACTTTTCTGTTCGAGGGTATCACGGAAGTGGTACTGAAAATCCTATGGTCCGAGCTGACATGGTATTTTATAAAACACCAAATGACGGTGGAGTTTTTGCTCCAGGTTCTTTGTCTTGGTGTGGAAGCCTTTCGCATAATAATTACAATAATAATGTTTCCCGTATTACAGAAAATGCAATAAGAGGATTTTTAAAAGATGGACCTTTGCCTTAATAATATAGATAAGGAGATATATTAAAATGATTACTAATAAACACCCCGATATGATGGATCCACCTGTTGGTAAGTCAGTTGTTGGAACAAGTACTAAGCCTCTTAATGAATTAGAAAAAAGAGTAATTAGCCCTCTAGATGAGGATAAGGTTAGTGAT
>CAJQTP010000025.1 GCA_905620445.1 uncultured Candidatus Thioglobus sp. | reverse complement strand
CTTCTTCAGGCAGCAGCATTGTGTATGGGAGCGACTCAGGAGTTGCCCACCGCTTCAATCCAGGATTATAGTTATAAATCTGATCAATACTTAGCCCAGTCCACTGAGAAATAAGCGCCAAATCAAATTGTGAATCTAGTTCAATTGCCTTTAGAAAAGGCTTATTATTAATCTTAAGCAGTTTTTGATTATAGCGAGATGGATTTTTGATTACTTGACTTAGTGCAAGAAGTTTAGGGACATATCTTTCAGTTTCATTTGGCAAATCTAAGCTCCAAAAGTCTGTCTTTTTCCCCAGCTTAATATTTGCATCAATGGCTTTTTGAACTCGCCCTGGTCCTGCATTATAAGCAGCAATTGACAGAAGCCAATCTCCTTTAAACATTTGATTTAGATCTTTTAAATAACTAGCTGCTGCTTGAGTTGAGGCAAGTACATCTCTTCTATCGGCATGCCACCAGTCTTCTTCTAGGCCATACATTCTCCCAGTAGAAGGTATAAATTGCCACAACCCTGCCGCTGTTCCATGTGAATATGAAAATGGATAGTAATCTGATTCGACAATAGGCAATAAGGCAATTTCAATTGGCAAATCCTGCTTTTCTAGTTCAGAAACAACAAGATATAGAAAAGGCTCTGCTCTTTTTGAAATTAAAGATAGATACTCTGGATGATTACTTATCCAATCAATACGATTTTGAACCCTTAAATTAGAAACACTTTTAATATCCTGACGATTGGCAATAACTTGCCATAAATCGTCCTCTTGAGAATATTGAATAGTATTGACTGACTTACTCTTGACGCTGGCTAAAGTTTGATTTTTATCAATGGCTGATTGACAGCCAGAAAGAATCAAAAAAATTAATAAAAGAGCAGATCTCACTTCTATTTCTTACTTGAGCATTCGGGTGAATTAGGTGCAATCTGACGTTTTTTCCACTCTTCAGGGCTGTAGGTATGCATTGCCAATGCATGAATATGCTTTAACTCTTCAGCAAAAAGCTTATTAATAAATCGATGACGATTGATAAGCTTCATTTCATCAAAATTTGAGCTTACCACTACAATTTTGAAGTGAGACTCCAAAGCTGGACCTGAATGCTGGCTAGATTCATTATTAACCTCGCAATATTCTGGACTCAGAGCTAAGTCAAGTTGGCTTTTTAAGTGATTTTCCATATTAAACATCGTCATTACTCGCTTTTGCATATTCAAAAGAATCAGAAAAGAAATTCTCTTTAATTAGTTTATGTTCAAGGCAACTCTTAACTGCGGCATTAACCATTACAGGTGGACCGCAAGCATAGACCTCAAAATCTGTTAAATCTTCAAAATCTTTAACAACCGAATCATGAACATAGCCTTTATTGCCATTCCAAGACTCATTTGCCTCTGATAATACTGGAACGAAAGAGATATTGGGATACTTTTCACTCCATTCAGATGGAAGGTTTGAGTACAAATCAACTTCACTTCTTACGCCCCAGTATAAATAAACCTCTCTGTTAGACCCTATATTAATAAGGTGCTCTATTATTGCCTTAACTGGGCCAAATCCTGTGCCTCCAGCAATAAATATAATTGGGCATTCGCTTTCCTCTCTAAGAAAGAAGCCTCCTTTAGGGCCTTCAATTCTTAGTATTGTTTTAACGTTTAGCGTATTAAAGATAAAGTTAGTAAGCTTTCCATCATCAACTAATCGAATATGAAGCTCAATCAAATTAGAATTGGTTGGAGCATTGGCTATAGAATAAGATCTTGGCTCAAAGTCTGAATGCTCTATGTCGAGGTATTGACCTGCTAAATATTGCAGGGATTGAGCGCCAGGTATCTTCAATATTAGCTGGATTACGTCATGATTTAAATGATTAATTTGCTCTACTCGACAAGGCATACTTCGAACTTCAATATTTGCAAGAGAGTCAAGCTCATCAACTGCGATATATAAATCACTCTTAGCTTTACACTGACAAAGTAGCGCCATATTTGAATCAATATCATT
>CAJQTP010000024.1 GCA_905620445.1 uncultured Candidatus Thioglobus sp. | reverse complement strand
CAAAGACTTTCCTAAGTAGCTGGATTAGCCCAGACAACCAATCTATTTTTGCGTTATCTTTTGGCGGTATATTTATTAGTATTTGGCTTATCAAAAAAGGCTTTTATAGGCTTACTGAAGCCTCTTCGAATAATGATAATCCAAACGCTCTAAATCGGCCTTTTGCAGTTACAACAATATTAGCAATTACTGCAGTAATAAGCTTTAACTATCGAGGGGCTGTAGCTGAACTTCAAACAATTGAATCACTAATAGCGAACGAGTCATTACGAAATTTTATTACATTTGCTATAGTTTTTGCAATTTTAGTAGTTGCGCTAATTGCCTTATCAAAGCTCCTTAACATTAAAATTGACTCGGATAACCCCTCTCTTATGGCGCCGGTTTATGAGGGAATTTTAAGAGTTTTTAGCTCTATTGATACTCTCATCAACGCTAGAAATGTTGGCGGAATAACTAATAATTTCCTTGGTGCATTATTAGGGTTATTTAAAGGTGGCATTTTTGTTCTAATCATTGTATTAATCCTTCAAAGCATGACTTGGGTTACTCAAAACCATGCATGGGTTGAAACTAGTGGCGCTCTAAGAACATTTCAAGATTGGTCGGTCGACGTAAAGCCTGTTTTGTCTAAGCACTTATTATTTATTGAACTTGAGCCCGGCGATGCAATTGTCGAGTTCATAGAAAGTGAGATTACAGGGGATTAACTTATGTGTGGCATTGTTGGAATACTATCAACTACAAAAAAAGATGTGAGTCTTTATATTTATGATGCTCTTACAATTATTCAGCATCGCGGTCAAGATGCAGCTGGAATAACAACTGCCAACAAGGGTCGTTTTTATATGCGCAAAGGTAATGGCCTTGTTCGTAATGTTTTTAGAACAAAACATATGGAAAAATTAATTGGTGATATGGGGATTGGTCATGTCCGTTATCCTACAGCCGGGAGCTCTTCTGAAGCAGAGGCGCAGCCTTTTTATGTAAACTCACCTTATGGAATAGCGTTTGCGCATAATGGAAATCTGACCAATGCAGAGTCATTAGCAAATGAACTCTTTGAGCAAGATCTTCGTCATATTAATACAAATTCAGACTCAGAAATATTACTCAACATACTTGCGAGCGAAATAGCTGAAGAGCAAAAACATCGAATTAATGAAAATGATATCTTTAATGCAGTAACAAAACTTCATAAAAGAGTAAAGGGAGCTTATGCGGCTATTGGAATGATTCCAGGCTATGGCATCTTTGGATTTAGAGATCCCCATGGAATAAGGCCTTTAATCCTTGGAGAAAGAACTACAAAAAATGGCACTAAGTATATGTTGGCCTCAGAAAGTGTCGGTCTTACAGCGCTTGGCTTCAAAATTACCCGAGATGTAGAGCCTGGCGAGGCAATTGTGATCGACCGTAAAGGTAATGTTCATTCTCAGCAGTGCTCAGACAATTCAGTATTATCACCTTGCATATTTGAATTTGTTTATTTTGCAAGGCCAGATTCAATTATTGACAAAATTTCAGTCTATAAATCACGCCTCAGGATGGGTGAAAGACTTGCAATTAAAATTAAGTCTGAGTGGCAATATGAGGAAATTGATGTTGTAATGCCTATTCCTGATACCTCAAGAACATCCGCCCTTCAAGTTGCTAATGAGTTAAATTTAAAATACCGAGAAGGCTTTATAAGAAACCGTTATATTGCTAGAACCTTTATTATGCCTGGGCAAAAACAAAGAAAAAAATCTGTTCGTCAAAAACTAAGTGCGATTGAACTCGAATTTAAAGACAAGAATGTACTTTTAGTTGACGACTCTATTGTTCGCGGAACAACAAGTCAGGAGATCGTTCAAATGGCAAGAGCTGCTGGCGCGAAAAAAGTTTTCTTTGCATCTGCAGCGCCTCCAGTTAGATATCCAAATGTTTACGGAATTGATATGGCCAGTAAAAATGAGTTTGTCGCCCACAACAAAACAACAGAAGAAGTATGTCAAACTATTGGCGCTGACAAATTAATTTATCAAAATCTTGATGACTTAATTTGGTCAGTTCAACAGGGAAATCCTAATATTAAAAGTTTTGATTGCTCATGTTTTGATGGCAACTACCTCACCAAAGACATAGATGAGCCTTATCTTGATAACCTTGAAGCTCAAAGATCGGACAACGCCAAACAGGGTAATATTTCCAATGAAAGCTCAGAATTAATCTACAATGATGCTGACTAATTGAGCATAAATTATGAAAGACTTTAATTTTCAAACAAAAGCAGTTCGCGAAGGGCATGATGCAACAGAGGAGCAAGAGCATTCTGAGGCTATCTTTCTAACCTCAAGTTATAGGTTTAAGAGTGCTGAGCAAGCTGCTGATCGTTTTGATAATAAAGAAAAAGGTAACGTTTATTCAAGATTTACTAATCCAACGGTTGACTCTTTTCAAGACAAACTAGCTGCTTTAGAGGGCGCAGAAAAGTGCCAGGCTACTGCGAGTGGAATGTCTGCTATCTTTGCAACGATAATGACTCTGCTCAAACCAGGCGAGCACATGGTGGCATCTAGATGCATGTTTGGAACAACGATAGTGCTTTTAAATAGTATTATTGAAAAGTTTGAAATCCAAATTACATTTGTTGATTTAGCTGATTTAAGCGCATGGGAGAAAAGTGTTCAAAAAAACACCAAATTATTTTTATTAGAGACACCATCAAACCCTCTTGGTGAAGTGGTTGACATAGAAAAGCTTGCAGCTATATCAAAGAAAAATAATATAGTATTGGCAGTTGATAACTGCGTCATGACTCCCGCACTTCAAAAACCACTTATTTTAGGTGCTGACCTAGTGATCCACTCTGCCACTAAATATATAGATGGTCAGGGCAGGTGTCTTGCGGGAGCTGTAGCGGGAAATAGCTCACTAATTGATGAGATAAGCTCGTTTACTCGAAGCACAGGCCCAACTTTAAGTGCATTTAATGCTTGGGTAGTGCTCAAAGGGCTGGAAACACTCAAGATAAGAATGGAGGCGCACTGTAAGAGCGCTAAAAAATTGGCAATTTGGCTTAGTGATCAAACATTTATAAAAAAAGTTCACTACATTGGGCTTGAAAGCCATCCGCATCATAATATTGCAAAAAAACAACAATCTGGTTTTGGTGGAATAGTTTCATTTGAAGTTAATGGGGGGAGAAAGGAGGCTTTTCGTCTTATCAATAATACTAAAATGATTTCGATTACTGCAAACCTTGGCGACACTAAGACTACCATCACACATCCCTCTTCTACAACTCATGTTCGACTCTCAGATGAGGAGAAGCAACAAAGTCATATTACTGAAAACCTTGTTCGTATCTCGGTAGGGTTAGAAGATCTAGATGATATAATCGCTGACATTAGGCCATAAGTTGAATTTCAATAGTAAATCAACTATGATAAAATTCAACCAGCACTTGATTTATTGGACCTTATGAAGCAAAACAGCTATTCTTATGAAGACTTAATTCTCTGTGGCAAGGGTGGACTTTTTGGTCCTGGCAACGCCCAACTTCCTCAACCACCCATGTTGATGTTTGATCGCATTACAAATATTAGTGAAAATGGTGGCGATTATGGGAAGGGCGGGATGACTGCAGAGCTCGATATTAACCCAGATTTATGGTTTTTCGACTGTCACTTTAATGATGATCCAGTGATGCCTGGCTGCTTAGGTGTTGATGCAATGTGGCAATTGGTTGGCTTCTACTTAGGCTGGCTTGGTGGGCCAGGAAGAGGACGTGCCCTTGGCTCAGGACAAATTAAGTTTACAGGTCAAGTCTTACCTACAAGTAAAAAGGTTACTTACAATGTAAGTCTATCTAGAGTTATTGCAAGAAAACTGTATATGGGTGTTGCAGATGCAACGATGGAGGTTGATGGAAAAATTATTTATGAAGCCACAAACCTTAAAGTTGGTTTATTTGCCGACACAGCATCCTTCTGATGAATAGAGTAGTCGTAACTGGGATGGGCATTGTTAGTAGCTTAGGCACTAATAAACCAGAAGTACTTGACTCTTTAAAGTCCGCAAAGTCTGGAATTGAATTCAGTGAAAAATACGCTGAAATGGGGCTCAGGTCTCATGTTCATGGGTCAATTGCAGAGGTCGATACAAGTGAAGTTATTGATCGTAAGATGCTTCGGTTTATGGCCGATGCCGCTATATTTAATGCAATCGCACTTGATGAGGCAATCAAAGAGTCTGGTTTAAGTGAAGAAATGATTTCGAACGAAAGAACTGGCTTAATTATGGGTTCTGGCGGAGCTTCAAATCAAAATATTGTTGAAGCTGCAGACATTTTAAGAGAAAAAGGCATCAAAAGAGTTGGCCCATACCGCGTTCCAAGAACTATGGGGTCTACTACTTCTGCTTGTCTCTCTACTCTATTCAAAATAAAGGGTGTTAACTACTCAATCAGCTCGGCTTGCTCTACAAGTGCTCACTGCATTGGTAATGCTATGGAGCAAATTCAACTCGGCAAGCAGGATGTTGTCTTTGCTGGAGGTGGCGAGGAATTAGACTGGTCAACAACAATGCTATTTGATTCTATGGGAGCACTCTCTTCAAAATACAATGAAACTCCTGAGCTTGCATCTCGTGCATTCGATGCCAATCGAGATGGATTTGTAATTTCAGGTGGTGGTGGTGCCCTTGTTCTTGAATCTTTAGAGCATGCTGAGGCTCGAGGCGCAACTATAATTGCAGAATTAGTTGGTTATGGAGCAACCTCTGATGGTTATGACATGGTCGCGCCATCAGGTGAAGGTGCAAAGCGCTGCATGGAGACTGCTTTAAGCACTGTCAATGGTCCTATAGACTATATTAATGCTCATGGCACTTCAACGCCGGTGGGTGATGTAAAGGAGCTTGAAGCAATTAAAAAGGTTTTCGGAGACACCTCAACCCCTCTAATTGGCTCAACTAAATCTCTCTCAGGTCATGCGCTTGGTGCAGCTGGGGTTAACGAATCTATCTATTCACTTTTGATGCTTCAAAATGATTTTGTTGCCGAGTCTGTGAATATTGAAAATCTTGATGACGAGGCAATAGGTTTACCAATTGTTAGAGAAACTAAAAGCGTCAAGCTTAACCGTGTCCTCTCTAATAGTTTTGGTTTTGGTGGCACAAATGCTTGTCTTGTTTTTGAAAGATTTAGCAAATAAAGTTAATTTAAGGCCTAGCGTCAATCTCTTTTTTCTCTTTTTCTGAAGGCAACATATCTTCTTTAGAAATTCCCATCGCAAGAATCGTTGTACTAGCAACATAAATTGATGAGTAAGTACCAATTACAACGCCAATAAGAAGGGCACCTGCAAAACTATGAATAACCTCTCCACCTAAATAAAATAGAGCAAAAAGAACAAGTAAAGTTGTCAATGACGTCATCAATGTTCGTGACAAGGTTTGATTAAGAGCCTCATTAACAATTGGCTCAGGTTCTACATGACGCGTTGCAAGAAAGTTCTCTCGAATCCTATCAAAAACCACAATCGTATCATTAAGAGAGTAGCCAATTACAGCCAGGATGGCCGCCAAAACTGTTAAATCAAACTCAATTTGAAGTAATGAAAACACACCCAATACAATAATCACATCATGAACAAGGGCTGCAATTGAGCCCAAGGCAAAGCGGTACTCAAACCTGAAGGCAACATAAATGAGAATTCCAATAAGGGCATAAAGCATTGCAAGGCCGCCATCGTTAGTTAGCTCCTCACCAACCTTTGGCCCAACAAACTCAACTCGGCGAACATCTATCCCCTCACCAAGCATTCTAATAATTGACGAACTAATCTGTGCGCTTGAGGCGGCTTGCGGCTCGAGCTGAATAAGAACTTCAGTGTCTGATCCAAAATATTGTACATTGGTGCCTTTAAAATCAGCAGAAGCAAGCTTTGAGCGAATACCCTCAAGATCAGCTGTTTTTTCATAGCCTAATTCGATTAACGTGCCACCAGTGAAGTCGATACCAAATTTGAGACCTTGAAACCCTATTGAGGCTATAGAAGCAATCAATAAAATTGCAGAAAAAATCATCGCGTATTTTCGCTTACCTACAAAGTCAATAACTGGAATATTTAATGATTTAAGGCTCATATTGCTAACTCCTCTACCTTCTTGCCGCCATAAATAAGATTTATAATTGCCCTAGAGACAATAATCGCCGTGAACATTGATGTAATAATCCCAATTGAAAGGGTAACAGCAAAACCTTTAATTGCTCCAGTACCAAAACTAAACAGTACCAAGGATGCGATTAGGGTTGTAATATTTGCATCAGCGATCGTCAATAGTGCTTTCTCATAGCCTGCAGAAATTGCTTTTTGAATATCCTTAGTTGAGCGCATCTCTTCTTTAATGCGTTCAAAAATTAATACATTAGCATCAACCGCCATACCCACTGTTAAAACTATGCCCGCAATTCCTGGCAACGTTAGGGTTGCTTGAATCATTGATAATATTGAAATTATAGTTATTAAATTTAACGTTAAGGCCACGTTTGCAACCAAACCAAATACTCGATAGCGCCAAGCCATAAAAACTAGAACCAAAGCAAAACCGACTAAAACAGAAATAAATCCTTTTTGAATATTATCAGCACCCAAGCTTGGACCAATTGTTCTCTCTTCAATAATTTCAACAGGAGCAGAAAGTGAGCCTGCTCTTAATAGTAACGCTAGGTTTCTTGCCTCTCTAGAACTATCTATGCCAGTTATCTGGAAACGATTTGAGAAGGTCCCTTGGATTGTTGCTGCATTAATAATATCTTGTGTCTTGCTGCGCTTCTTAACCGCAACACCATCCTCAATAATTGTTTCAACTTGATTCTCAATAAAAACAACTGCCATTCGATACCCTATAAACTCTTTGGTAGTTTCCAGCATTGTTCTTCCACCAGAACTATCTAAAACAATACTAACTTGTGGTTGATTATCTTGGTCAACACTGGAAGATGCATCTACTATGTTTTCACCTGTTGCTATAACAGTGGTTTTAAGCAGCAAAGGCCTTCCATCTTTAAACTTGTAAAGCTTTGAGCCCGATGGGGTTTTTCCTGATTGTATCGCAGTCTGGACATCATTTTTCTCATCAACTAGCCTGAACTCGACAGTGGCAACAGCGCCTAATATTTCTTTTGCTCTGGCCGTGTCTTGAACTCCAGGTAGTTGCACAACAATTCTTTCTGTACCCTGTTGTTGGATTATCGGCTCAGCAACTCCTAGCTCATTCACTCGGTTACGAAGGGTAGTAATATTTTGTTTGAGCGCACTAGATTTTGCAGCAGTTTGAGCATTCGATGAAACCTCAAGACCAAACTCCAGTTCCAGCTCACTACCTTCCAAAATTACCAAATCAGGTAAATCATTTTTTATGACTTTTTTTGCCTCATTCTTAAGCTCTTCACTCTTAAAACTAACAAATAAAATATTGTCTTCTTTGCGAATTTTTTTATAGAGTTTATCCTTACGCAATATCGTTCTTAGCTCATTATAATAACGATCTAAAGAAGTTGAAACAACTGCCTCCATATCTACTTCAAGTAAAAAATGAACGCCTCCTCTAAGATCGAGCCCTAAAGACATTGCCTTGCCGCCCAAACCTCCAAGCCATTGCGGGATTGATGGGGCAAGATTAAGTGCAACCACATAATTTCTGCTAAGCGAGTCCTTTAAAAGGGTCTTAGAAGAAAGCTGAGATTTTGAATCTCCAAATCGAATTAAAATATTATTGTTTTCAATCCCTATAGATTTAAAGTCAACATTATTTTCTGTAAGTGTACTGCTTATAGACTCTAAATCACCATCTTCTACAACATAGTCGCCTGTACCTGTAATCTGAATTGCCAAATCTGAACCATAGAGATTTGGCAATGCATAGAGAGTTGAAATAAATAAGAAAAATACAATAAGTGTATTTTTCCAGGGCGCGTAATGATTCATATTAAGTTTTTATGTATTATTTTGTCTCTTTTTTCTCTGATGCTTTTGCTTTAGTGATGGCTTTAGCTTTTGGACTATCTTTTGGGGTAGATTTAGAGCCTGACTTAGTCATAGGCTTTGCGCTTCCCTTTGGCATTTTTTGATTAATACCCTGTTTTTGTAATTTAACAACAACTCCTGAAGCAATCTCAACTTCCGCAAAAGATTCATCTACTGCAGTAATTTTTCCAATGACGCCGCCATTAGTGACAACTTCATCGCCTTTTTTTAAAGCCTTTAATAAGCCTTTGTGATCTTTAGCTCTTTTTTGTTGTGGCCTGATTAATAAAAAATACATCAGTACAAACATTGCTATCAGAAATAGTTCTGGTGGTAAATTCATTTCTCACTCCAAAAATAATAAAGGGGTTATTTTATCTTAGTTAGGCCGCTCATGTAACCCTGTAAGACTTTTGGCACTGTAATACTGCCATCAGCGTTTTGATAGTTTTCTATCACCGCAACTAAAGTTCTTCCGACTGCAAGTCCTGAGCCATTTAATGTATGTAAAAACTCGGACTCTTTCGTGTCAAAGTTTTTCCAACGAAGCTGCATTCTTCTAGCTTGAAAGCCCTCAAAGCAAGAGCATGATGAAATTTCGCGATATGCAGATTGACCTGGAAGCCATACCTCTAAGTCATAAGTTTTAGCTGAAGAAAAACCTAAATCACCAGTACATAATGTAACTTTTCTGTAGGGCAATTCTAATAATTTTAGTATGCCTTCTGCATGCGCTGTAAGCTCCTCAAGAACATCATAGGAGTCAGAAGGTTTAGAAATTTGCACTAATTCAACTTTTTCAAACTGATGCTGACGAATTAAGCCTCTAGTGTCTCTTCCATAAGATCCAGCCTCAGATCTAAAACATGGCGTGTGAGCTACAAACTTAAGGGGTAAATCAGACGCTTTTATAATTGAGTCGCGTACGAGGTTAGTTACTGGAACTTCGGCCGTTGGAATTAGATACAGCGCCTTTGCTTCTCCCTCTTCACCGTGAAGATGTGTTTTAAATAAATCGGCTTCAAATTTTGGTAATTGACCAGTACCAGTCAGAGAGTCTGCATTAACTAGGTAAGGGACATACGTCTCAGTATAGCCATTAACCTCAGTATGATGGTCAAGCATAAATTGAGTGAGCGCTCTCTGGAGTTTTGCAATTTTACCGGTCATCACAACAAACCTCGCACCCGAAATCTTTGCGGCGGCTGCAAAATCAACACCGTGCATTTCGCCCAAATCTACGTGGTCCTTAGGTTCAAATTCAAACTTTTTTGGCTCCCCCCATTTTAAAAGCTCCAGGTTATCACTTTCACTAGTACCTTTAGGAACTGAAGAGTGGGGTAAATTTGGAATCGCCATAACAATCTCATCAATCTTTAATTGAAGATTATTTAATGACGTCTTAGCATCATCAAGTTTTTTTCCAAGATTTGAAACCTCTTCTAGAAGTGGCTCTATAGTCTCTCCAGAAGCTTTCGCCTGGCCTATAGCTTTTGATTTAGTGTTGCGTAAATTTTGCAACTCTTGTGTTTGAACTTGGATCACTTTTCTTTGATCCTCAAGCTTATTGAACTTATCGACATCAAACGTAAAATTACGTCTTTTAAGTTGCTCAACAACAAAATCAATATTTCCTCTTAAGAGCTTGTTTTCTAACATTATATAAACCTAAATTATTATAGCTAAATTATACAATACCCTATGCTGCAAGAAGGATTGATGCTTTAAGTTGGCACAACTTAACCACCTAAAAAAATTAATACTGATACTTAACTTCCAAATTAACTCTTTGATACTGATCAAATAGACTTAGTGCGCGGTTTGGCTTAGCATCAGCATATGTGGCGCCCAATGAAGCCTTCCAATGATCATTGATGTCCCAATCAAGTCCAGCTGAAGTCAGTGAAAGGTCATTGTTTGACAAAATTATATGGGAAGCATTCCAGCTCCAATCTGAATCACCAAACTTGTCACTTACTCTTGTCATGTATGTCGTGCTATTTTTTTCTGAGCTAACACTTCCAGTTAAAGTTGGCGTTAGATAGTCATTATAGAAGTCCAAGAGATGCTGTGAGTTGACTGAAATCAAAATCGTTCTATCATTTTTTTGAATATCAAAGGCCAAATCCCAGTCAACTCTATCTACTTTTACAAATTTTCCTGTACGGTTTTGTTGTAAATTCTGCTTATACGCGACATCAAATTTTAGCAAATAATCATCAAATGCTTTATTCATTCCAAAGCCTAGTAATTGATATGGAGTTGCATAAACCAACCCATCTGTTAGATTGATAATGGCATCATTAGGGACTAGTTGACCAGCATAGAAAGCCATATCGCTTCCTTCTCCACTTACTCCGTAGCGCAATCCAAATTCATCGTAGCTATCATTTTTAAGCGTCGTAAATTTGCTTTTTGCAATTCTAGGGTTTGTATTATAAAAAAAGCTTAAATCACTCTTTTCAAAATAGCGAGTAGAACTCAAAATCCACTGGGAAATCATGGATGGGTCTGTAAGCCCTCCTGAAGGATTAATTACGTCAAGTGCACCACCCTCGAGCTCACCCCAGCCAATAGTATATCGACCTAGCTTAGCACTCCAGTCATCAAAACTAAATTGCAAAAATGCCTTCTCTACGTCAACATCACTCGCTTCAATTACGTTGTTACTATCACTCGGCCAATATTTTATTGCTTTAATTTCTACTTCACCATAACCGGAATCAAAAACTGAGCCACTCGTTCCAAGCCTCAGCTCAGTTCTTTCCATAGTGGTGCTATAACTACTTGCAGGATTAACGCCATACTTCTGCGAAACACTTAAGTCCAGCCAAGAAAAAGATTTTTCTGTATTTATGTCATTATCACCAAAGATATCACTGCCGTCATCCCACTCGCCAAACTCTTCATCAGGATCGTTAAATACTAATTCATCGTCAAATAATAACTCATCCTCAGCAATAGAAATGGAGTTAATTCCAAAGCCAATAATTAAAGCAATAATTCCTTTATAGATAAAATTTAACATATTCAGAATTTATTTAGCCTGTTTACGTAAATCCTTCAGAAATTTCTCTCTAAATGCTTGGTCAGTCAATGCTCTCTGAGTTAAAAAATCTTCTTTTATATCCATATCAAAGTTTATCGCCTCAAGTTTCATATTTGTAAGCCTATTGCTTACCGTATTAAAAAATGTCAAACTTCTTCCCATCCAGACATCATTAATTTTTTCAACTTTGCCAACCTCGAGTTTCTTGATAGGATTATTGTATTTATCGAACATTTGCACCTTAAGAGTTATAAGTCTTTCAGTATCAATCCAATTTTGTGTTTTCCCATAACTACTTTTGCTAATTCGATGTTTTTTTGGTGTCGCCTCAATAACGGCGACCTCTCTTCCTCTAAAAGTTCCAAACTCTAGTAATTCGTATGTATAGTCATCAAGCTTTCCTGTCTCTTGATCTTCAGTGGTCATCTCAGTTCCAAAAATACTTGCAGACTCGGTCTCTTCATCATCGCTATTTCTTACGCTAATCCTCTTTACTTTTCCAAGAGCAGAAAGATATAACCAGGTCTCATTATCTCGGTCACTGTCATCATAACTATATGAGAGCATTCCAATTCCTTTTTCACTAGAGGGCTCAAGGATTATGGCAATACTCTTAGTGTCTTGGTTGCCCTCTCCAGTATTAATTTGTGCATTTTCTATTAGCTTAACACGTGCTTTTTCAGCGCACTTTACCTTGCCGCCGCTAAGACCATACTTACAGGTAGTAAGCTTCATACGAGTGAAGGCTGAGTCTGTAGACTTACGGCTCTCAACATCAACTTTCTCCATAATCTCTCGTGCACTTAAATTGTTTTCGGCATATACATTAGGCGCTTGTATAATTAAAAATGTGCCAAGTACAACAGTAAGTAATGTAGATTTTGAGTAAGTAAGTATTAATTTATTCATTTTGTAGCCTCTATAAAATTTAAATTATCTTCAACATCTTTTTGGCCAAACTTCGGTTTAAAAATCATAATCAATGCTGGGAAAAACAATAAGTCGCACAGCAGCGCAACAAATATAGCTAAAGAACCAAAAGTTCCAATCTTTGCTAGTCCTAAATAGTCACTAAATGTAAGCATCAAAAATCCACAGCCCAGTATTAGAGTTGTAAATGTTACCGCTTGACCAACCTCATTTATAGTTTCAACAAGTGCAAGCTTCATATTATGATTTTGTGCAAGTGACATTCTATAGTGACTAATAAAGTGAATCGTATCATCAACTGCAATACCAATAATTAAAGGTGCAATCATTAAAGTGTCTGTATCGAGTGGAACTCCAAGAAGGCCCATTAATCCAAATGCTAATGATGCAGGAATTAAATTAGGGATAATCGACATAACGCCTGCCTGAAAAGAACCTAGCGTTACCATTAATAATAAACTAATAACCACGGCTGCTATCGCCAAACTCTTAAATTGGTTTTTGCTAATATCATCAGCAAGCCTCATCATTAAAGCAAATGAGCCGGTAATCTGGACTTTTATGTCAGGATATTGATCTTTTAACCCATTAAATTCTTTATTTATATCGCGCTGAATATCGTTAAAAAATTCCTTGTATTCGTTAGAGCCTGCATTTTTTAATTGAACACTTATGTGGCTCTTACTATAATCATCACTTACAAGAGCTCGTCGCTCTTCAGGATTTGAACTGTTAAACAAGTAAAGCAATTGAGATACTGCAATTTGACTATCAGGAATATTTCGATAATCTTCAGAGTCTTGCATAATAGCATGAGTGTCTATTACTAGATCTGCTAAAGAATTTGTTCGGATAATAAACTCACTATAATTTTCCTCAATTGTATTTTGAAGCCTATTCATTGAATTTAATACATCTGGATCCATTATTCCATCTGAACTTGCCGTATCTATAACGATCACCATATTTCCTGTGCCCATCATGTGCTCATCGACAATTTCATAGGCCTGCCCAATAGGCACATCATCAGAATAAAGCTCAACTAGGTTGGAGTCAATTTTGACTTGGGTGGCGCCATATAGACATATTACAAATACACTAACAAAAATAATAGCTATAGAGTATCGGAAACGCTCTACAAAAGCTGGAATTCTATTTAATAAAGGTTGAAGCCATTCTGCACCTAAGAGCCAATTCAAACCCATTCTCTTTGAAAGTTTTACTATTGGGTTTGCAAAAAAACATAAAAAACTCACCATTCTTGATTTCAATAAAAACACTAATAACCTTATTCCGGTTTTTCTATTTTCACTTATTGCCTGAGTCTTTTTAATTTGCATTGGGTGCCAGTAATTGAGTAACACTGGCAGTAAATATATTGTGTATAAGAAAGCAAAAAAGACGCCAGCAGCAGAAGAAAAGCCAAATTGCACAAACATTGGCATCCCAGTTACGGCTAAGGAGGACATTCCCGCCATCGTGGTGATTGTTGTTAATAAAATAGGAACACCAGTCTTACCATAGGCCATTGATAAAGCCTCATCATGCTCTTTGCCATCGCGTCTGAAAAACAAATAAGAACTCATAACATGAACACAATCAGCTACACCAACTGCAATAATGAGCATGACTGTTAATGCAATAAGGGTTGTTGACGCTAAATTAAGCCAACTAAGGCCTCCAATAACAAAGAGGATACTAAGGCCAATAGCTAACTGAGGAAGAACGACTGCACTTGCAGAGCGAAACAATGACCAAAGCAACAGGTTAATGATGACCACCATGCCTACTAATAGAAACCCAGCTTGAATAAGCGTGCCCATAGCCAAAGAGATCATTGCAGCGTTGCCAATCGGATAAAAAGTAAAATGCTCAGTCATCTTTGGCTGCTCGATTACCGCCGTTATAGCCTTCATAAATGGGATATAAAGTCCTGGCTCATCAGACTGATATTCAATTTTTTGAATAACAGCATTATCATCCATACCTTCATCAAAATCATCGCTCCACTCATCATCGTCAAGCAGAGAGGGCTCATCATTTAATTCTTGAACTACTGGGATTGCTCCAAAGTCTGTTTGAATGGAAATTGCCCCAAAACGATGATCTTTTGAGAACATAAAGAGTGGCAAACTAGGCTGATTATCAGCCTCGGAACTTATTTGACTTAATGTAATAGCGTCAATAGGAATTTTTTTAGGAACTAACCGGGGCGAACTTAAAACGTCATCTTCATTTTTTTGAATTCTAATATTAGAGAGTGACTGAACACGCTTAATATGAGTTAATGATTCAACAATATCAGGAGTCAGTCCATACTTTTCTAGCCAAACATCATCGCTTATCTGCCTATAATTATCCAGCACCTCTGTTATTTCAGAGACTAGAGTTAGAGATTTATTTGAAAATACATCACCATCTTTAGCTTCATAAACAATAAATAAACCATCATCACTTCCAAACTGGTCACGAAAATCTTCCAAAGCTTCAATTGCAGGATCAGACTCACTAAACCAGACATCAAATGAAGTATCTAAAACAAAGCGAGAGGCGCCATACCCCATAAAAATAGTGGATAGCAATGCCAACGCAAGTACTGTTTTACGGTAAGGTATAAGTTTCCCAGGAACCTTCGCAAAATAATGGTTTAGATATAGTAAAAGATTTTTCATATTTGAGGCTTTAAATGAGAGGTATATTATAGCTATTTAGTATCATCTTATTTAAATTCAAGCCTCAAACATTACTAATGTTTTGTTGCCAGTAAATTAAACCCAGAGTATTTATTTTGACATCAAGTTCTAACCTTTCTCTACAAAAATCAAGGTCTTTGACACCAATCTTTTTAAACCCTTTTAAAAAATAGCTCATCATATCGTTATGAATTAATAACTTAGCGTCATCCTCAGTTGCATATTTTTTTGCCAGATTGCTAACAAAGTGAATACCATCTATCAACTGCTCAACTACTTTATGAGTCGGTCTAATTGCAGCAAAGTGAGTTAAGCAGACTCTCTGAGGATTATATTCCATTATTTTATGTATGCTTTTAATTAACTCCTCTGGATCAAACTGAACTGGGCTTGTGCTTGGGAAAATATATATCTCATCCTTGTGATCAAGATCACGATAGGAGATACCAAACGTATCGCCAGTAAACATAGACTCTGTTTGCTTATCCCAAATGCAAAAATGGTGTTTTGCATGTCCTGGAGTGTCAATAAACTTTAACTCTCTTCCATCAAAATCTAAAATAAAGTTGTCAACTGCCTCGATAACCCTGCTTGCCTCAATTGGGATAATTTCACCGTATAATTTCTTAAATTTTTGCTTGCCGTAGACCGCCATAGCTCCAGCTATTAGCTTAGTTGGATCAATCATATGTCTAGCGCCACGAGGATGAACTATTAGGCTCGCATTTTGGCATTGTTTCATGAGCTCACCTGCGCCACCTGCATGATCAAGATGGACATGAGTAGGAATTATATAAGCTACATCTACAAAACTTAGGTGGATTTTCTCAAGTGCTATTTGCACATTAGAAATACTATAGGTGGTTCCAGTTTCAATGATCGCAACCTTATTATTTTGTTGAATAATATATATAGCTGCAAAGTCTTTACTGAAATAGCCAGAATCAATTACGCTGACACCACTTGCAATGCGTCTTACCTCAATGTTTTCAGTCATAAACTTCTTGATTTATGCTCTTAATAATGATAGTTTTATTTTACGTGATTATGGGTCAGATAAAAAAATACCCCGCCTTAAAAAAGGTCGGGGTATTTTGAATAAAAGCCTAGCAATGTCCTACTCTCACATGGGGAGACCCCACACTACCATCGGCGCTAAGTGGTTTCACTTCTGAGTTCGGGATGGGATCAGGTGGGTCACACTTGCTATTGTCACTAAGCAAACTGCTTACTTGAATTAAGTCGAAACTTATTCCAAGTGAATTAAAAAGTTTTTATACCAAAAAGGTATAACAAAATGGATAAAGTAAAGTTCATAAGGCATATTGCCTGTTGACACAACAACATCTCCAAATATCTTGGGTGTTATATGGTCAAGCCTCACGATCAATTAGTACTAGTTAGCTCAATACATTGCTGCACTTTCACACCTAGCCTATCAACCTCGTA
>CAJQTP010000023.1 GCA_905620445.1 uncultured Candidatus Thioglobus sp. | reverse complement strand
TAATCAGATGGAGATAGATGCTTTCGAAGCTAGTCTTGCCGCTGAACTAGCCGCTACTGAATTAGCCTCTGAAGAAATGATGGCTGAAATCGAAGCCGAAATGGCAAGACAAGCTGCCCTTGAAGTCTTCCGACAAAAAATAGCGGATGAAAAGGCTGCTGCCGCAGCATCTACTGCTGCATATCAAGCGAAAAATGCTTACGACGTGAGGGTAACTAAAATTATGGATGATCTAATTGTTCAATTAGATGAGCTCGGTATAGCAGATAGTTATAAATCAGTTATTGCTGATGAGCTTATAAATGAGGCAACAGAAAAGTTAGAAGACGAAAAATTTATTGGGGCAATTTCTGGAGAAATAGTAACGGTTGCAATACATGATTTTTGCAAAGTGAATTTGGGATTATCAGATAGTAATATTGAGCTTTTCAGAAAGGCATTAGCAGGAAACTATCTTGGAAATGTTGGCCCTCAGGTAACTCATGGAACTGAATTTACATCGGGTAGATGGGATGAATATATAGAATGCGTTGGATCTAAGAGAAAATAAAAAACTATTTAATAAACGCCAATTATATTTCTAGTAACGAGCTTTCTTTTTCAGATAAAGATTTTTCGATCAAGTTGATATGCTGATCTGTAATTTTTTGTATATTATCTTCCGCTCTATGTGATTCATCTTCTGATATTTCTTTTTCTTTAAGAAGCTCTCTAAAGTCGGATATTGCATCTCTTCGAATATTTCTGATTGCCACTCGAGCATGTTCAGCTTCATCACGGACAACTTTTACTAACTCCTTTCTCCGCTCTTCAGTTAGTAGTGGAAGAGGAATACGCATAACTTGGCCTTGTGTATTTGGGTTTAAGCCTAAATCAGATGTCAAAATTGCCTTTTCAATTGGTCCAACCATATCTTTTTCCCATGGTGAAACCTTAAGAGTCCTTGAATCTTCAGCGCTTACATTGGACACTTGTGAAAGAGGAACCATGCTTCCATAGTATTCAACTGTAATTTGATCAAGAAGTGAGGGGTGAGCCCTACCAGCACGAATCTTACTAAAATCAGTTTCAAGAGAAGAGAGTGATTTACCCATTCGGCTATTTGCGTCACTGTGAATTTCATTAATCATTTCTATTCTCCGTTTTGACTAACAATCGTACCAATTGATTGGCCATTTAAAATATTAGCTAAAGCATAATTATCATCAAACATACTAAACACACAAATTCTGATATTGTTTTCTCGGCATAATGCAAATGCTGCAGTATCCATCACCTCGATGTTTTTTTCAATAGCTGAATCAAAACTAAGCGCATCAAATTTTATAGCATTTGAATCTTTCAATGGATCACTTGAGTAAATACCGTCGACTTTGGTGGCCTTAAAAACAATATCGGCTTCAATTTCAACCGCTCTTAAGGCTGCAGCAGTATCAGTTGTGAAGCAAGGACTTCCAGTACCAGCAGAAAAAATAACTACCTTGCCTTCAGATAGTGCATTTTTAGCTTTAGTATGATTAAAGGGGTCGCAAACACCACCACCAATCGAAAAACCAGACATGACAATAGACGGTATATTATTTCTTTCAAAAGTATCTGATATGGCTAATGCATTCATCACTGTAGCGAGCATTCCAATATGATCCCCAGTGATTTTATTCATCCCATCACTTGCGAGTGTTGCGCCCCGATAGATGTTTCCACCACCAATTACTATAGCGATTTCAACACCAAGATCAAGAGCAGATTGAACAATGGTTACTACTTTCTTTAGCATTTCAGGGTCAATATTATTATTGTCACTTTTTAGCGCTTCACCACTGAGTTTAAGTAAGATTCGACGATAAGAAACCATATGCTAAGAATTGAATACAAAATTAAGATTTTACACAACGCATGAGTATAATGAACCCTTTGTCCACCATAAAATACTAGACCTATGGATTCAATCAACATACGTGGCGCTAGAGTCCATAATTTAAAAAACATTGATGTAAGTATTCCAAGAAATAAGCTTGTAGTAATTACCGGACTATCGGGTTCTGGCAAGTCATCATTAGCCTTTGATACGATCTATGCCGAAGGTCAAAGAAGGTATGTTGAGTCATTATCAGCATATGCCAGACAGTTTTTATCGCTAATGGAAAAGCCTGATGTTGACCATATTGAAGGGCTTTCTCCTGCTATATCAATCGAACAAAAAGCCACTTCTCATAATCCTCGATCTACAGTAGGAACAATAACTGAGATTTATGATTATTTGAGACTACTTTTTGCTAGAGTTGGCTCACCCAGGTGCCCTGATCATGGTGACGATTTACAGGCGCAAACTATATCTCAAATGGTGGACGCAATATTAGATTTGCCCGAAGATGAAAAGATTATGATACTCGCTCCAATTGTAAAGAATAGAAAGGGAAGCCATCTAAAGTTATTACAAGAACTCTCACATGAAGGCTTTCTTCGCGCAAGGGTTGATGGTGAGGTGATGCTTCTAGAGGAGATTGAGGAACTTGATGGTAATAAAAACCACACTATCGAGATTGTAATTGACCGATTAAAAGTAAGGCAAGATATAACATCAAGGTTATCCGAATCTCTTGAAACGGCTCTTAATATGAGCGCAGGTATTGCTATAGTTTGCTCCATGGAGATAGATTCTAGCTTCAAAGAGTTGACTTTTTCAGCAAAATTTTCTTGTATTCATTGTGGCTACTCTTTAGATGAGCTAGAGCCTAGACTGTTTTCTTTTAACAATCCTGTGGGAGCCTGTGAAACGTGTGATGGCTTAGGTATCAAGGATGTATTTGACGAAGAGAGGGTTGTAGCTAATCCCGAGCTTAGCCTAGAGGATGGAGCAATTTATGGCTGGAGCAAAAGTAACGCCTATTTTTATCAAATGCTCACCCTAGTTGGCAATTACTATAATTTTAGTATTTCAACGCCATTTAATGCACTGTCAGATGAGAATAAAAAAATTGTTCTTTATGGAAGTGGCAATCAAGTTATAGATTTTTCTAAAATAAAAGGAAGAAGAGGCTGGACAAGTAAAAAAAAGCCTTTTGAAGGGATAATTCCAAGAATGATGCGCCGTTATGCAGATAGCGATATTCGTTCAATTAGGGAAGAATTGTCTAGATATGTAATCAGCAAGCCTTGCTCAAGTTGTCATGGAGATAGGCTCAATTCATCTGCAAGAAATGTTTTCATTGATGATAGAAATATTTCCGACATAACGAAGCTTACGATAGACCAGGTATATGATTTTTTTGACTCTCTTCAGCTTGATGGTCAGAGAGGTGAAATTGCAAGTAAGATTCTTAGTGAAATTTCACAGCGCTTACATTTTTTAATTAATGTTGGACTGGATTATCTCAATTTGGAGAGAAAGGCCAACTCTCTTTCTGGTGGTGAGGCGCAGCGAATAAGGTTGGCATCTCAGATTGGTGCTGGCTTGATTGGAGTGCTTTATGTGTTAGATGAGCCATCAATAGGGCTTCATCAGCGCGATAATCAGAAGTTACTCGATACATTGACCTATCTTCGAGATTTAGGCAATACTGTTATTGTAGTTGAGCATGATGAAGATGCTATAAGGCAAGCGGATTATGTTGTTGATATTGGTCCTGGAGCGGGCATTCATGGTGGAGAGATTGTTGCAATAGGACCTCCTGATGAAGTTATTGCTAATACAAAATCGCTTACTGGAGACTATTTAAGTGGTCGATTAGAAATCAGCATTCCTAAAACTAGAAAGAAATCAAATGGCTGGCTTAACATTACTGGCGCAAGTGGAAATAACTTAAAGCATGTTGACTTAAAAATTCCTGTAGGCGTTTTAACTTGCATTACCGGAGTTTCTGGTTCAGGAAAGTCAACACTAATTAATAATACACTTTATGAATTAGCTGCAAAAACTCTGAACGGAGCTCAAACTGATGTTGCCCCCTTTAAAGAAGTAAAGGGTATGGATTTGTTCGATAAAGTTGTTAACATCAATCAAAGTCCAATTGGAAGGACCCCTCGATCTAATCCTGCCACTTATACAGGTGTATTTACTTTAGTGCGCGACCTATTTGCCTTGACACTTGAATCTCGAACACGAGGCTATAAATCTGGACGTTTTAGCTTTAATGTTAAAGGGGGAAGGTGTGAGGCTTGTAAGGGAGACGGCTTAATTAAGGTAGAAATGCACTTCTTGCCTG
>CAJQTP010000022.1 GCA_905620445.1 uncultured Candidatus Thioglobus sp. | reverse complement strand
TATTCTGGAGGTGTCTTTGATGAAGAAATTCAAGCTCTTATATATAGTAAGCTTATTCAATATAAACCTGGCAGAGAGTGGGGTTATACACTTGATGCAGCTGAATCAATCGAGCAGACTAGTCCGACTACAATCGATTTCAAATTAAAAGAAGGCATAATGTTTACCAATGGTTTTGGTGAAATGACTGCCGAAGATGTAAAGTATTCTTACGAGCGCATTATAGATAGCGAAGTTAAATCTACAAACTCACCCGATTGGGGTCCGCTTAAAGAAGTAGTTGTTAATAGCAAATATGAAGGCACAATTGTTTTTAACGAGCCTTATCCACCTGCTTGGACTATTGCTTTACCTTACATTGTTGGCAACATTATCAGTAAAAAAGCCTGGGAATCTGTCGACGGTAAAGTAGGTACTACAACACCTAGTGTTTCAGGACCTTATCTATTCAAAGAATGGCAGCCGAAGCAGAAAACTATTTTTGTAAGTAATCCAGACTGGCATGGTGGAGAGGCACCATTTGCTGAAGTTCAGATTATCCCAATAGATGATGAAAGTACGGCGCAAATGGCATTTGAGGCGGGTGATATTGACTATACTCGTGTTCCTATGAGCTCAGTAGCCAAACTGAAAGCTTCTCCACCAGCAAACTCAATAGTTGAAGAATACCCATCACTTTACTATGTTTGGGTCGGAATGAATGTTGAAAACGAACTCTTGTCTAATCAGAACTTGAGAAAGGCGATTCAACATGCTATTGATGTACCGTCAATTATGCAGGCTTCCTACTTTGGTGCAGCAGTTCCATCGACTGGCATTATTGCCCCAGGTCTGATTGGTCATCGAAATGAAAGTCTTGTTGCTCCTGAGGCGAATGTTGCTAGGGCAAAGGAATACTTAGCTGCAGCTGGGTTGTCTGGTGATGTTAGGGTAACCCTTGATATTTTAAGTAAGACAGCCAATGTGACTACTGCTCAAGTTATCCAGGCGAACCTTGCCCAGGTTGGGATTACTCTTGACATTAATCTGCATGAATCTGGTGCTTTCTGGTCACTTGGTGATCATACTGCAGGTGATCGATACAAGGATATTCAGTTAATCCTTAATCGCTACTCAATGGGGCCAGATCCTTCATATGCAACGGCTTGGTTTGTTACCTCGCAAAAGGGTGTCTGGAATTGGGAGCGTTTTAGTGACGCTGCATTTGACACGTTAGAGGCTGCAGCGAAGTCGGAGGTTGATAATACGAAGCGTGACCAAATGTATCAGCGTATGCAGGATATAATGGAAAACAGTGGAGCATATCGCTTCATAACTCATGAGGCGACACCTGTTATTTACAGTAAGTCAGTTAATCCTGCATTCAGGCCTGACGGACTCCCACTTTTCCGATATTTTTCTAGTAACTAGTAAGTCTACTGGGAAGGCCTGTATCCTCAGGCCTTCCTATTTTCATAGAAATAAATAGGGTTAAAAGGAGTTGATAAAAGTAACTTCAGTTTAGTCTTGAGTTTAAATCTTAAACTTGTTTTATAATGAATTTCATTTTCCTTAAACTCTTAACTAAATAAAAGGAATATTGTGTTACTTTATTTTATAAAACGAATTTTTCTCGGCATTCTGATTATTTCGGTGGCTGTGACTCTAATGTTTTGTATGATTCATCTTGTGCCAGGTGATCCAGCCAGAATTATGCTTGGTCCTAGGGCAACTCCCGAAATGATCGCTGATATTTCAATACGGATGGGTCTTGACCAGCCCCTAGTAATTCAACTCATGAAGTTTTTAGGCAATATTCTTAAAGGAGACTTGGGAATTGATGTGATATCTAGTCGACCGGTCACAGCAATTGTTTTTGGTCAATTACCTTATACTCTTTGGCTTATTTTTACTGCCATTTTTGGCGCCATGCTTATTGGAATCCCTCTTGGTTGTTACTCAGCCTTACATCGCAACACTCTAGCAGACCGCGTTACTGGTGTTATTTCTGTCGCTTGCATTACCGCACCTTCATTTGTTGTTGCATTGTATTCATTGCTTATTTTTGCCGTCACCCTTAAGTGGTTTCCTGCAATAGGGGCTGGAGATAAAGGAGATTTCTTTGATCAGGCGACTCATCTTGTCTTGCCAGCATTTGCAATCGGTATATCTTGGGTAGGCTATTTATCACGCTTAGTTCGCGCATCGATGCTTGAAGTGTTAGGTGAAAATCATATCCGAACTGCACGGGCATATGGGTTAACTGAGTTTACTATAGTCTATCGTTATGCTTTAAAGATTGCGATATTACCAACAGTTACAGTTATCGGAGTAGGCATGGGTTTTCTAATCTCAGCTGCAGTATTCACTGAAGTTGTGTTTGCTCGTCCTGGCCTCGGTAAGTTAATTATTGACTCGATTACGACCCGAAATTATCCCGTAGTTATGGGCTCCGTGTTGATCAGTACAGGTTTGTTTGTCATTAGTACAACAATATCAGATCTTGTTAATGCTTTGTTAGACCCTCGAATCCGAGCTAACTTGTAAGACAGTTATGAAAGTTGCAATCAAAAGAATTTCTTCAGATCCACTTGGCTTACTTGGACTATGCTTAGTTACCTTGATAGTGGTCAGCGCATTAGGTGCAACAATATTTGCGCCCTACGACCCGATTCAACTTAATATAATGGATCGCCTTCAAGGGCCATCGGCCAACCATCTACTGGGCACTGATCAACTTGGAAGGGATTTATTTTCGCGAGTGCTCTTTGGTGGTCAGGTTGCTTTAAAGGTTGCATTTTTAACAATTGGATCTGCGCTTATCATAGGAGTCGTGTTAGGAATGATTGCAGGTTATGGTCCGACTT
>CAJQTP010000021.1 GCA_905620445.1 uncultured Candidatus Thioglobus sp. | reverse complement strand
CTATAGACATATACCAGCGATCAGAGTTCCAAAGTCGTTCGTATTGCGCAAGTCCAATAAACTCACTTTTTGGAAGCATGCGGCTATTCGTAAACGAATGGTAAACTGTCCACAAAGTTGCTATAACGAAAACGCCAACGGCAGTAAACACCATAGGTAATGCTGCAATTTTGCTAGACAAATTATGAACAAGAGAGCGCTCAATAAATCCTGGACGCTCTAATTTAGAGTCTCTCGAGCCAACAATAAATAATATCAAGGCAAATAAAATAAATACAACAGTTGCAAACAAAGCAAAAGGTTCAAGTGTATTCCAAATCTTTCTAAAATCTTTAAGCGCTGGAAATACTAACTGAGTGCTTTTTTGAGCAAATGACCAAAGCGCCGTTGAGAATGTTGCTGCAATAAACCAACCCACTGCTCGGTTGCGAAGTCGATTCGTAATAATATCAAATTTACCTGCTTTAAATCCAATCCAAATTACCAAAAGGAGGGATACAAATAATATTAGAAACTGAAGACTTTGAAGCAATTGAGGCTTAATACCAACAGTAGCCATGATTAATAATGCAAAGGCCAACATAATTGAACCAATAAATAATCTTTCAGGATGAACTTTTGTAAGCATAGGTATTAATATAATTTACACGAAAACGGTTAAAAAAAATTATTAGAAACTAGGGTTATCAAATAAAGAACTGCCGAGCCCCTAGTTAAGCTCGGCAGCTTTTTTTTATTTAATGCTTAGTCAGCACTTGCAATGATCTTAGCATATTTAGCTTGAGCATCCTCAGCACTCATATACAAATCACTCCAAAATGTTGTCATCAGTTCATTAATCTGATTGCTTGTATCAGGTGAAAGAAGAATATCTCCTGAAGGCAGAACATTTCCACCTGCAAGAATCTTCAAACCTTTCTGCATACAATCATTCGCAGTTGACATATCGATGTCACCACGGATTGGCAATGAACCTTTTTTCAAGTTAAAAGCGACTTGAACTGCTGGAGATACAAGAAGTGCAGCAAGCTCTTTTTGAGCTGCTTCGACATCCGCATCATCCTGAACTGGGAAGTAAAAAGCGTCTCCTCCAGTGTCCAGTATTTCACGATTTCCTAAACCAGGAAGACATGAATAATCAGTTCCAGCAACAGAGCCAGCTACGCTAAACTCACCTTGCGCCCAGTCTCCATGAATTTGACCACCTGCTTTACCAGTTATTACTAGATTAGTAGCCATATTCCAGTCACCAACGTTTGATCCAATAGCCATTTTACGAGCATCATCAAAAGCCTTCCATACACGAGCGTATTCAGAACCACCCGCAACTGAAGCGTCTTTATCGCGATTAACTGCATACCAAGCATCTTCACTAACTAGTGCTGTAGCTAATACACCAAAAGTTAGGCCAGTTTGCCATCCCTGCTGACCTTGGGCCAAAGGAACGATTCCGTTAGCACGAAGTGCAGGACCTGCAGCCACAAACTCATCCCAGTTTGATGGAACAGCTACACCAGAACTTTCATAAGCTTCATGACTTAGCCACAACCATTGAGCTGAGTGAATATTCACAGGCGCACAATAAACACGACCATCAACAGTACATGCGTCCAGTAGATTGCTTGGATAGATAACATTTCTCCAGTTGTTTTCTGAAGCAACATCAGTTAAATCCAAAAGTAGTCCAGCTTCAATTAATTCTTCAGCTTGACGCCCGTGGTTAAGTTGAGTAGCTCCCATTGGCTCACCACCAATGATTCTACTGATAATAATAGGTCTTGCAACACCGCCTGAACCGGCAATCGCACCATCAACCCATGTGTTACCAGTTGCATCAAAAGCTTTAGCAAGCTCTGCAACAGCATTCGCCTCTCCACCTGATGTCCACCAGTGTGTAACTTCTAGTTCAGTTGCTGATGCTACATTGACCACACCTGTTATAAGTGCAGTTGCAACAAGAGCTGACCTTTTTATCATTTTTCTCATAGTCTCTCTCCTAATTTTAGTTAAAATACAAAAAATATTCCATAGTTAGTAAATAATGGAACCGGTTCCAATTATAAATAAATAAATTAATCACTTATGTGTCAAAGTGTGTCAAATTGTAATGTTTAATATCAGATTTTAATTTGAAAAATAGCTTAAAATTAACTATAAAATAGGATTTATCGATAAACTATGAGTTATTATGGCAACAATTAGAGATGTAGCAAGGCTAGCCGGTGTTGGAATTGGAACTGTTTCCAGAGTACTGTCTGAAAATGGATCTGTTTCTCAAAAAACCCTCACAAAAGTTAATGATGCTATGACCGCACTTAATTTCACCCCCAACAGCTCGGCGCGCGCATTATCCTCAAAAAAATATAACAAAATTGGTATTTGGGGCACTGAAACTTCTGGCGAGCTTGACAGGAAAACTCTTATAAATATTGAACACGAGCTTGAGCCAT
>CAJQTP010000020.1 GCA_905620445.1 uncultured Candidatus Thioglobus sp. | reverse complement strand
CCCTTATTTGGGCTGTAGGTGGAACGATACTTATGATTGCAGCCTCATGGTTTTTAGGTCTTGTTGGTATTGAGTATGACCTTCAAAAAAGAGAGGCCTCCTATCGAAAAATACTTGTTATTGCTGAAGATGATGGCACCGTTAGGCCAAAAGATATTGATGAACTTTTTGAAGGCGTTCGAAAGATTAATTATAAGAATTACTTGTATTACCTTTACTTTAATATTGTAAGGCTTGCCTATCTTCAAGCAAATGTATTAGTTGCATATGTTATTTTAGCCCCTGCTATAGTTGCTGGAGTTATGACATTAGGAGTAATGCAGCAAATAATTAGAGCATTTGGAAGAGTGGAAGGTTCTCTCCAATACCTTTTTAAAGCATGGCCTACTATTATTGAGCTCGCAAGTGTCTATAAGCGTTTAATGGAGTTTGAGGCGCAAATTGAGGCTATGGATAAGTTAGAAACTGTGTAGTTAACCTGTAACTGATTGGCCCATTTTAAGAGCCTGTCCAACCTCAAGATTAAGCTCAGGGGAGCCCTCTGGCATCAACATGATAACTGTAGAGCCCATGTTAAAACGGCCCAATTCATCACCTTTTAAAAGCTTAATCTGACGATCCTTATAATCATAGTTTTTAACTGCTTTAGAATAAGGCGGAGTGATTAAACCCTCCCATGAAGTTTGCATCGATCCTACAAAAATTGCGCCAACTAATACAAAAACCATAACGCCAAAATCAGTTTCGAACAAACAAACTAAACGTTCATTTCGAGCAAAAACCCCATCAATATTATCTACAGTATTCTGGTTAACTGAAAAAAGGTCACCCGGTATATAATTCATTGAAATCAAAGTGCCCTCACAGGGCATATGAATACGATGATAATCTTTAGGTGACAAATATATCGTAGCGAAACTTCCATTTTGTATTTCTTTAAATGGCTCGTCGGCAGTTAATGCTGAAACGCTATATTTGCGACCTTTAGCTTGCACAATTTGAGAATCATTAATCTTGCCCGACTGAGAAACAACCCCATCAACAGGTGAAATAATTTTAGATTCAGATATTGGCCTTAAACTTGGCTTTAGTGAGCGAGTAAAGAAGTCATTAAAATGACTAAAATCTTCAATATTTTCAATTTCTGCTTCGGATAGATTGACCTTATACTTTTTAACAAACCAGCGAGCAAAGTTATTTTTAATCCATTTATTTTCAATTCTGGCAAATCGAAACATCAGCCTTGATAAAAAATGCTGAGGCAAAAGGTATTGAAGAAAAACCATCAGTCGAGCTTATCAAGAATAAAGCCTACTACTTCCTTAAAATCGATTTCAACTTTATCGGGCATCTTTCTTGATTTATATTCAATTTTTCCATTGTCCGCATGTGTATCACTTATAACCAATCGATGAGGTATACCAAGAAGTTCAGAGTCTGCAAACATAATTCCAGGGCGCTCTTTTCGATCATCAAGTAAAACTTCAATATTTTGCTCTAGACAATCCTGATAAAGCTGGTCAGCCAAGGCCTTAACTCGAGATGATTTGTTGTAATTTATTGGAACAATAACCAGTTGAAATGGTGCAATAGCTTCAGGAAAAATAATCCCCCTATCATCATGATTCTGCTCAATACTTGCAGCTACAATCCTTGTAACTCCAATACCATAACAGCCCATATTCATATTAACTGCCCTGCCATCTTCTCCAATAACATTGGCATTCATTGAGTCTGAATACTTTGTCCCTAACTGAAAAATATGCCCCACTTCAATTCCTCTTTTAATTTCAAGGCTACCCTTTCCGTCTGGCGAAGGGTCACCCGCAACAACATTACGTAAATCACCAGCAATAATTGGTTTAGTATCTCGCCCCCAATTTACACCAATAAAGTGTTTGTCGTTTTCATTAGCTCCGCACACAAAATCTGACAAAGAGGCTGCTGCAAAATCAACTATAACTGGGATCTCAAGATTTACAACACCGATTGAGCCAAAAGAACAGCCCAATTCCTTCTTTACAACTCCTTCTTCTGCCATTTGAAATGGTTGTTTAATTCCTTCAATTTTTGATGCCTTAACTTCATTTAATTCATGATCACCGCGTAAAACGAGCGCAACCAAATTATCATCAGAACCCAAAACAATTAAAGTTTTAATAGCGTTGGTTGCCTCAACTTTTAATAAACTACAAACATCTGAAATCGTTTTAACGTCAGGTGTTTCGACAAGCTCTAAAGCTTTTTCAGCAGTCTTTGGCTCACCCTGAGGAAGAGTTTCTGCTCGCTCAATATTTGCAGCATAATCAGAGCCATCAGAAAAACAAATTGCATCCTCTCCAGATTCTGCAAGAACATGAAATTCATGTGAGCTGTCCCCTCCAATAGCGCCCGAGTCTGCCAAGACAGGTCTGTAATTAAGTCCTAATCTATCAAAGATATTGCAATAAGTTTGATGCATTATTTGATAAGTTTCCCCAAGAGACTTCTCATCGATATGAAATGAATATGCATCCTTCATAATAAACTCTCTGGAGCGCATTACCCCATAACGAGGTCGAATTTCATCTCTAAATTTAGTCTGGATTTGATAAAAATTTATTGGTAGCTGTTTATAGCTTCTTAGATATTGTTTAGCAATAGTAGTAATCACCTCTTCATGAGTTGGACCCATACAAAAATCTCTTTCATGGCGATCTTTAAAGCGCAATAATTCAGGGCCATACTCCTCCCATCGCTTTGACTCTTGCCATAGTTCAGCTGGTTGTGCAACTGGCATTAATAGTTCTAATGCTTTTGATTTATTCATCTCCTCACGAATTATTTTTTCCACCTTTTGGACTATTTTTAAACCCATTGGGAGGTATGAATATAGACCCGATGCCAACTTAGAAATTAAACCAGCCCTTATCATTAATTGATGAGATATGATTTGGGCATCATTAGGCGCCTCTTTGACTGTTGAGATAAAAAAATCAGTGCTTTTCATATAAAATGGTTTTTATATCAATAAAAAATTCAATTTTACCTAATGCCTGATTTTCAAACTTTATTAATTTATATTATTCCTTTACTTTTCGCAATCACCCTTCATGAGGCCGCTCATGGCTGGGTAGCAAGTAAATTAGGTGATCATACTGCAAGAATGATGGGGCGAGTAACCCTCAATCCAGTAAAACATATCGATCCAATTGGTACATTAGCTATTCCATTACTTTTATTAATATCTTCAGCTGGATTTATCTTTGGTTGGGCCAAACCAGTTCCTATTAATTTTAATGCATTGCGCTCAGGTAAGTCTGGAATGATCTGGGTTGCTTTGGCAGGTCCAGGCGCAAACTTATTTATGGCTGTGTGCTGGCTATTTATTATGATTCTTGCCATTAAAATAAATATTTCTGTTTTAATAGAAATGGGTCGTGTCGGAATACTTGTAAATTGCGTACTGGCTGTTTTTAATCTTTTGCCGATCCCTCCGCTTGATGGCTCTAGAGTAATTAGTGCCCTCTTGCCAAATCATCTTGCCTATCAATATAATCAACTAGAGCAATACGGTCTATTTATACTGCTTGGGCTAATGTTTATTGGTGGCTTTAATTACTTAGTTCTTCCAGTCGTAGAATTTCTCTTGATCTGGTTTCAGTATGCCTTGGTGTTATTAGGATGAACAGCTAAGCTCTAAGTTTTGAGCCCACTCAGGCGGCTCGCTGTCGTATGTCTCATATCCCTCATGACTATCAAAAGGTTTTTTAAGTAATTGAAAAAGAGTTTCAATTTCATCGTATTCATTTAAATCTTCTGCTTTTCGAATTGCAACTTCAGCTAAATAATTTCTTAGAATATATTTAGGGTTGACGCTTTGCATCAAAGCAACCCTTTGACTCATTTTTGAAGTCTCTTTATCAAATCTAGCCTTGTAACGCACAAACCAAGAATCAAAATTACCTCCTAATGAATGCTCTTTTCCGCTTGAAAGTTGCCTCATAGATCGATGGTAATCTTTTTTATTGATATAGAGCAACTCTAAAAAATCATTTATTAACGCGTTGTCCTCATCATTAACCTCTAGTAACCCAAATTTTCTTCTCATTAATGAAGAATACTCTTTAACTAGTGCCGGCTCATACTCTGAAAGAGCATCTTTTAATTGAGTCTCATTAACAAGAGACTTTAATGCGTCAGCCAGGCGATGTAAATTCCATAATGCTACTGATGGTTGTTTTTCAAATGAGTAGCGACCTTGTGTATCAGAATGATTACAGATAAATCCTGGATTGTAAGTTTCCATAAAACTGAATGGGCCATAATCAATAGTCAGGCCTAGAATCGACATATTATCTGTATTCATGACGCCGTGAGCAAAGCCTTGTGCTTGCCATCGTGCAATCATTAATGCAGTTGATCTTACTACCTCTTTAAATAAGTCCAGATAATTTTCTTTATCAACCTCAGGCATATGATGTTTAATAACAAAATCAGCTAATTTTTTGACATTTTCATTTTGCCCATTAGCTGCAAAAAATTCAAAGTGGCCAAAACGAATATGGCTTTCTGCAACACGAGTTACAATTGATGCATTTTCTAAGTGTTCACGATAAACACCGGTATCACTTGCAACAAGTGCTAGAGCTTTCGTGGTTGGAATATTTAAAGCCTCCATGGCTATAGAACATAAATACTCACGAATACTTGACCTAAGCACAGCGCGGCCATCTGCGCCTCGAGAAAAAGGAGATGTTCCAGCGCCCTTCAAAGAAACCTCATAGTTACTAATTTCACCAACAAGGCATGAGCGCCCATCACCAAGCTGCGGAACAAAGTAGCCAAACTGGTGACCTGCATAAACTGTAGAAATAGGAGTTACGTCGCCTAATTTTTTTTCACCAGAACAAATACTTAATAAATTTTCATCACTAATGTCTAAATTAAGCTCTTTTTTAAGACTCTGATTTACATGAATTAATTTACTATTCTCAAGCTTTTTAGTCTCAACTTGAGCAAAGTATTCATCACCTAAATCTGAATATTTAAGAGAGCCTATCATTTAAAATTTGATTAACTTGTTTTGGATTTGCCTTCCCCTGCGTTGCTTTCATAACCTGACCAACAAAAAAACCTAAAAGTTTAGTATTCCCATTTTTAAATTGCTCGACTTGATCAAGATTTTTGGAAATGATTTCATCAATGACCGACTCTAAAGCGCCAATATCTGTCATTTGCTCTAAGCCTTGGTCTTTAATTATCTCATCTACACTTCTTTTTTCATTCCACATAATTCTAAAGACATCCTTAGCTATTTTTCCAGAAATAGTATTATCAGTAATTCTTGAAATGAGCTTATAAAGCTCAGAGGCTGAGATTGGCGAGTCCTTAATATCGATTTGATTTTTATTTAGTGAGGCTGAAAGTTCACCCATAACCCAATTAGCTGAGACCTTTACATCAGCCCCCTTATCAATGATAATTTCAAAGTAGTCAGCCATCGCCTTTTGTGAGGTTAAATTTTCCGCATCATACTCACTTAAACCGAGCGTATCTATAAACCTAGCTTTCTTTTCAGTTGGAAGCTCAGGCAATCTATTTTTAATATCTTTTAGAAGCTCATCATCAATCACGACTGGAAGTAAATCAGGGTCAGGGAAATATCTATAGTCATTGGCCTCTTCTTTTGAGCGCATAGACCTTGTTTCATTTTTAATTGAATCATAAAGTCTGGTTTCTTGGGCAACAGAGCCGCCATCTTCTAAAATATCTATTTGCCTTTCAACTTCGAGATTGATCGCCTTTTCTAAAAATTTAAAGGAGTTAATATTTTTTATTTCGGCTCTAGTGCCTAACCCTTCACCCTTCCTTCTAACAGACACATTGGCGTCACATCTAAACGATCCTTCCTGCATGCTTCCATCGCAGATATCAATATATTGAACCAATGCATGAATTTTTTTAGCATAGGCGACGGCTTCTTTAGCATTACTCATATCTGGATCAGATACTATTTCTAATAGCGGTGTTCCTGCTCGATTAAGGTCAATTGCTGTGTAATCATCATATAGATCATGAATTGATTTCCCTGCATCTTCTTCTAAATGTGCGCGAGTAATTCCTACCTTTTTATTTTCACCGTTATCAAGCGGGATATCAATTGTCCCACTTCCAACAATTGGTATTTCAAACTGTGAAATTTGATAGCCTTTTGGTAAATCTGGATAAAAATAGTTTTTTCGTGCAAAAATTGAGTGCTTATTAATAGTTGCATTTACAGCTAAGCCAAATCGAAGAGCCATTCGAACTGCTTCTTTATTTAAAACAGGCAAAACCCCAGGAAAACCTAAATCAACAGCGCATGCCTGAGTATTTGCTTTTGCGCCAAACTCAGTTGATGCTCCAGAGAATATTTTTGATTTTGTTTTTAATTGTGAATGTATCTCCAATCCAATTACAGTTTCCCAAGTCATAATCAACCCTTCCCTATAATTCAATTGGTGTGGATTTATGCCAATCAGTTTTCAATTGAAACTGATGAGCAGTATTCAGTAACAGCTCTTCAGACCAGTGATTACCTATCAACTGAAGACCGACAGGAAGGTTTTTAGAAAAACCTGCAGGTATGCTCATGCCAGGCAATCCTGCTAAATTTACTGAGAGAGTATAAATGTCCGCTAAATACATTGAGACAGGATCTTTGACAGAACCTAAATCAAAGGCAGTTGAGGGAGAAACTGGCCCCATTATGACATCAACACTTTGAAAAGCTTTTTTAAAGTCTTCACTAATTAGCTGTCGTACTTTTTGAGCTTTTAGATAATATGCATCATAATAACCGGCAGAAAGTGCATAAGCGCCAATCATAATTCGCCTTTTAACCTCTTTACCAAATCCCTCAGAGCGTGACCTCAAATATAGATCATCTAAATCCTTAGGGTCTTCACATCGATACCCATACCTTACACCATCAAATCTAGATAGATTAGAAGAGCACTCACAAGGCGCTACAATATAGTAAGTAGGAATTGCGTGCATTGAATTAGGAAGTGAGACTTCTTGAATCTTAGCCCCCATTGCCTCATATTCTTTAATTGCCTGCATAACAACTTTTTCAACTCCGTCATCTAGGCCACTGGAAAAAAATTCTTTAGGAAGCCCAATCTTTAATCCATCCAAGGAGTTTGTTAATTTTTTAGTGTAGTCTGGGGTTTCTTTAGTGGCACTGGTAGAGTCTTTAGTATCAAAGCCTGCCATTGCATTTAAAACGATTGCCGCATCTTCAGCAGTTTGGGTCATTGGGCCTGCTTGATCGAGACTTGAAGCATAAGCGATCATTCCATACCTAGAGATTCTTCCATACGTTGGCTTGATCCCAGTGATGCCGCACAAGCTTGCAGGTTGGCGAATACTGCCGCCAGTGTCAGTTCCAGTTGCAAAAGGAGTGATGCGAGATGCTACAGCAGCAGCTGATCCTCCAGAAGAGCCACCGGGTACTTTTTTCAAGTCCCAAGGGTTTTTTACTGGGCCATAGTAGGAGTTTTCATTTGATGACCCCATGGCAAACTCATCCATATTTGTCTTTCCCAGCATTACCATGTTTTCTAAATTAAACTTATGGCTGAGAGTTGCGTCATATGGAGAAATAAATGAATCTAGCATCTTAGAGCCCGCGGAGGTTTTTACGCCCTTGGTGCAAAAAATATCTTTATGGGCATATGGAATTCCAGTCAAAAGAGTGCTATCTCCTTTAGCTATTTTCAGGTCAGCTTCATTTGCCTGTGAAAGTGCAAGGTCATCAGTAACTGAGATAAATGCGTTGAGCTTAGATTCGTTAATTCGCTTAAGATAATGCTGAGTCAACTCTACAGATGAAAAGTCTTTATTTTTAAGACCTTTGATTAGTTCGGCGATAGATAAATTATGCATTATCATTCAATTACCGTTGGAACAAGGAAGTGGCTCTTGCCTGTTTTTGGCGCAATAGCTTGAAATTCTTCAGCCAAGTTTTCTTCAGTCACCTCGTCCTCTCTAAGGCGCTGAGACATATGCAGTGGATGCGCCATAGGCTCTGCATCGCCAGTATCTATTTCACTTAGATCAGCCATCAGGCTAAGTATATTATTTAATTCTGACGTGCTTTGCTCTAACTCAGTATCTTCGATGCTGAGTCTAGCTAAATAGGCAATTTCTTTAACTTGTTTATTATCTAATGACATATTTAATTAGTATTTATTGACAAAAATTTGACACAACTTTTTGAAAGTTTTCTTTTGAATATGATCCAGTTACAAAAGAGTCGCCCACGCTATTTAAAAGAACGAGTCTTATATTACCATCAACTGCTTTTTTATCGACTGACATTGCCTGAATCAAGTTTTCACTGTTAACGCCTTTCTTTATACTTGTTGGTAAATTAGCTTTCATCAGGATACTTTGAATACGATCAACATCGATTTGAGACAATCCTCCTTCGAACTGAGAAAGCATTGAAGCCATATACATACCAATAGAAATAGCCTCTCCGTGCAAGTAAACACCGTATCCAAAGGTATTTTCGATGCCGTGACCAAAAGTATGTCCGAAGTTTAATAGTGCTCTTTTACCGCGCTCAAATTCATCTTGAGAAACGATGATCGACTTATCTTTACATGAGCGATAAATTAAATCGATAATCAAGCTCTGATCACGTTTCATAATTGATTCAATATTAGCTTCAAGCAGAGATAAAAAATCAATATTACCAAGTAATCCATATTTTATAACCTCAGCCATTCCTGCTGAGTATTCACGATCACTCAATGTGTCCAAGGTATCCACATCAATAATGACTGCCTGCGGCTGCTTAAAAGAACCGATCATGTTTTTACCCAGCTCATGATTAACACCAGTTTTTCCGCCTACGCTAGAATCTACTTGAGAAAGTAAAGTAGTAGGCACCTGGATAAAATTAATTCCGCGCTGATATGACGCTGCAGCAAAGCCGGTTATATCGCCAACCACTCCTCCGCCAAGAGCAATCAAAGTGGCACTTCGATCAAACTTTGCTTTTAAAAGAGCATCAAATATAAGATTAGTAGTTTCAAGTGTTTTATATTGCTCACCATCTGGCAATATAACTACCTTGACATTAAATTTACCTAGTAACTTAGTCACTCTATCTAAATACAATGGAGTAACCGTCGTATTAGAGACAACCATAACTTGTTTGCCGCTTATATGGTCTTCAAAAAATGACTTTTGAGACAACAAATCACATCCAATATAAATCGGATACGACTTGTCTCCAAGGTCTACATTTAGAATTTTTTGACTAATTGACATTAAGCAAATATCCTAGTTTCTCCATCACCCGTGACATTTTCAATGCAGCGACTACATAGATCTTTATGTAATATATTTTGACCTATTTCAGGCCTATGATGCCAACATCTATCGCACTTTTCATACTCACTTTTTCTAACTAAAATAGCCAGTGAGTTATCAATATCCTTGGCATTTACTGGCTTATCCTTTAACGGATGGACTTTTGCATCAGAAGTAATAAATACAAATCTTAATTCATCTTTCATCTCTAATAGGGCTTGATAATTTTCATCTTCACAATAAATATCAACTTCAGCATCTAACGATGAGCCAATAATCTTATCACGCCTCATCTCTTCAAGTTCTTTTCGAAGATGGGAGTTAATGTCTCTAGAAACATCAATTGAATGATTATTAAATTTAGCTTCTAGGCCCTCATACCATGTCTGTAAAAAAATACTTTCATTTGAAGAGCCTGGTAAAAATTGCCATATCTCTTCAGCGGTAAATGACAAAATAGGAGCTAGCCAACGAACCATGGCATGTGAGATATGAAATAACGCACTCTGGGCAGAACGTCTCGCCAAAGAATCAGATTGAGTAGTATATTGTCTATCTTTAATAATGTCTAAATAAAAGCCGCCCAGGTCATTTGTGCAAAAATTTAATATTGCCTTCATGGCAAAGTGAAAATTGTACTCATCATATTCACTAATAACATTTTTTTGTAATTCAGCAGTCTTAGAAACAATCCACTTGTCTAAAACAAGCATTTGATCAATGCCTACAAGATCTTTGCTTGGATCAAAACCTTCCATGTTTGCCAACATAAAGCGCATTGTATTTCGAATCCTCCTATAACTATCAGCACTTCTATTAAGGATCTCATCTGACACTGTCATTTCACCAGAGTAATCAGTGCCTCCAATCCAAAGTCTTAAGATATCAGCGCCAAGTGAGTTGACAACTTTTTGAGGGGGAACTACATTACCAACTGATTTACTCATTTTATGGCCATTTTGATCCACAGTAAAGCCATGAGTAAGAACCTGCTTATAGGGCGCCATTCCATTCATTGCGCATGAAGTTAATAGAGATGATTGAAACCAACCTCGATGCTGATCTGAACCCTCTAGATACATATCAGCAACATCGCTTAAATGATCACTTGCCTTCAATACTGCATAATGACTCACACCAGAGTCAAACCAAACATCCAGTGTATCGGTTGTTTTTTCGTACTCAGGAGCTTCATCACCCAAAATATCCTCAACTTTGAGTTTAAACCAAGCCTCTATTCCATCAAGTTCAATTTTTTTAGCAACAATTTCAAATAGGGATTCTGTCTCAGGATGTAACTCTCCAGAGTTTTTATTAATAAATAAAGTAATTGGCGTTCCCCAATATCTTTGACGTGAAATGCACCAATCGGGTCTATTTCCAACCATTAATTCAATGCGTTTCTGACCCCAATCAGGAATCCACTTAACATTTAAAATCTCTTTATTGACTTTGTCTCTTAATTTTTTTTGGGTCATTGAAACAAACCACTGCGGCGTCGCGCGAAATATTACAGGCGTCTTGTGTCTCCAGCAATGAGGATAAGAGTGGGTAATTGGCTCATGTTTGACTAAAGTGCCTTTATTCTGCAGAAGAGTAATAATTGTGCTATTCGCTTTAAAGATAAACTCTCCAGCAACCCCTTCAGTTGTCTCTACGAAAACACCCCTCCCATCAACAGGGCACTCTACTGGTAAGTTGTATTTAAGGCCCACTACGTAATCATCTTGACCATGCGCAGGAGCTGTATGGACTGCTCCAGTTCCAGCCTCTGTTGTAACATGCGCACCTAAAATAATGGGCACCTGCTTATCATAGAATGGATGCTGGAGCATTATGCCTTCTAGATCAGCGCCTTTATAAATTTTATCGAGTTTATTTAAAGGCTTTAAGCCAAACCTCTCTAGGGCAGATTCAAGTAGATCTTCAGCAAGGATATAATACTGCTCGCCTAAATCAACCAAAGCATAGACTAGTTCAGGATTTAAAGCAACAGCTTCATTTGCAGGCAAAGTCCAAGGTGTTGTCGTCCAAATAACAACAGAAACAGGCTTGTCCAATTCAAAAAAATTATCGATAACTTTAAAGGCAACATCTACGGTATCGGAGCCTTTGTCTTTATACTCAACCTCAGCCTCTGCAAGCGCAGAAGAACACTCTGTACACCAATGAACTGGCTTATATCCCTTAGCAAGATGCCCATTTTTAACAATTTTCCCAAGTGAGCGGACAATATCAGCTTCATACTTAAAATTCTTAGTCAGATATGGGTTATCCCAGTCTCCAAGAATCCCTAAACGCTTAAAATCAACTTTTTGTTTTTCAATCTGCTTGTCTGCATACTCTCTACAGGCTGCTCGAAACTCATCGGCAGTAATTTTATGGCCGACTTTTCCCTTCTTTTTTTCCACCATATGCTCAATAGGAAGTCCATGACAATCCCATCCTGGGACGTATGGCGCATCATAGCCCGACAAGGTTTTGCTTTTGACAATAACGTCTTTAAGTACTTTATTTACTGCATGTCCAATATGAATATCTCCATTCGCATAAGGAGGTCCATCATGAAGAACAAATAAAGGTTTTCCTTTAAATTTGTGACGAATTTGATGATATAAATCTTGATCCTGCCATTCTTTTAGGAAGCCGCCTTCGCGGTTTGCTAAATTGGCTTTCATCGGAAAATCAGTTGCAGGTAAATTTAAGGTGGTTTTATAATCAGACATTAAGGCGTTAATTTTTTCTATATAAAAACGCCATTATACTTGACACACATGGCTTAACAAGATTGATAATGCTTTTGAAAAGTAAATTAAAGCATATAAAAAAACATTAAATTAGCCTTTCAATTTAACCGCATTAAGTAACGCTTGAACTTGTTTTGGCTTGAGAAGCTCGGACTGATTTGCGCGTAAGTTATCTGGCATCCGAATGTCACTAAATCTTGTTCTAATAAGCCTTGAAACTTTAAAATCTAGAGCCTCCCAAAGTCTTCTAACTTCCCTTTTTCTACCTTCTCTTACAACAACGTGATACCATCGATTTGCGCCATCGCCGCCGCCAAGAGTTACTTTATGAAATTTAGCAAATCCATCGTCGAGCTCTATTCCACTAATTAATTGTTTTATATCCTCATCACTAACCCTTCCTAAAACTCGCACTGCATATTCTCTATCTATTTCAGAGCTAGGGTGCATTAGCTTGTTCGCTAGATCTCCATTATTAGTAAATAGTAATAATCCAGATGTATTAAGGTCAAGTCGCCCCACCATAACCCAGCGCGTATTTTCAGGCAAGTAGTCGAATACACTTTTACGACCCTCTTCATCTTTGTTTGAACAAATAACGCCTGCCTGCTTATTCAGCATCAACACCTTAGTCTCTTCTTCTGAATAACGCTTGAGGTCGATCAACCTTCCATCAATTGTAACCTTGTCAGCTATTGTTGCCTTGTCACCAAGCGTCGCTTCTTTGTTATTAATAGAAATTCTGCCCTGCTCTATGAGCCTTTCTGCCCAGCGTCTTGATCCATAGCCAGCATTGGCAATAAGTTTTTGTAGTCTTTCTGACATTTATTTTTATCTTAAATTAGTAGGTTATGCCCATTGCATCTCGCACTTCTTCCATCGTACTTCGTGCAACAACTCTCGCTTTCTCTGAGCCTTCAAAAATAATTTCCTGAATGAGATTGGGGTTCGATTGATACTTGGCTATATTCTCTTGGATAGGCTCTAACTCATCAATAATTGCATCCACAACTGGGCCCTTGCATTCAATACAGCCTATTTTAGCCTTTGTGCAGCCTTCATTTACCCACTTGAGAGTGTCTTCTGATGAATATATCTGATGTAACTGCCATACTGGACATTTTTTTGGGTCACCTGGGTCAGTTAATTTAACTCGAGCAGGGTCTGTTGGCATTCTATTAATTTTTTGCTTGACAGAGTCTGGCTCCTCTCTTAACGAAATCATATTATTGTAAGATTTTGACATTTTCTGCCCATCTAGGCCAGGCATTTTAGATGCTTTGGTTAAAAGAGCCTCAGGCTCCGTTAAAATTATCTTTCCTAATCCCTCTGCATATCCCAAAAGCCTCTCACGATCACCAAGAGTAATATTTTGCTGCTCACCAAGCAAAGCTTTCGCCTTAACTAAAGATTCGTCGTCACCTGTCTCTTGATAAGACTTCCTTAAGGCTCTATAAAGTTTTGATTGTTTTTTGCCCATCTTGGTGACAGCAACCTCAGCCTTCTCTTCAAAATCCACTTCGCGTCCATATATAAAATTAAAGCGCCTTGCAACTTCTCGCGTGAATTCAACATGTGCCACTTGGTCTTCACCGACAGGGACCAGACCAGCTTTATAAATTAAAATATCCGCACTTTGTAAAAGAGGATAGCCCAAAAAGCCATAAGTCGACAAATCCTTAGTTTTAAGTTTTTCTTGTTGGTCCTTATAAGACGGCACCCTTTCTAACCAGCTAAGAGGAGTTGTCATAGAGAGTAGTAAATGAAGCTCTGCATGCTCAGGCACTTTAGATTGAACAAAAATTGTCGAAGTATTAGGATTAAGACCGGTTGCCAACCAATCAACAACCATATCTGAAACATTTTTCTCTAAGTTAATTCTGTCCGAATAGTGCGTTGTAAAGGCATGCCAATCGGCAACAAAATAGTAAGAATCATACTCATTTTGAAGTTCAATCCAATTTTTTAGGACGCCGTGATAGTGGCCAAGGTGTAATTGGCCTGTGGGCCGCATTCCAGATAATACTCGGTGATCTTTCATTGTGTTTAATAGAAGGCTTTAATGTTAATGGTTCAATTATCCCATAGATTGGCTATAGCTTTCCAAGCCATCTAAAACCAAATTATCGTAGGGTTTAACCAATATTGGAAGCTCTTTGAGTATTTCTTTTGCAACGCCTCCGCAAATAGTCACAACGCCGCCTGGATATTTTAATTCAAAATTTTGAATTTGAGAGTAAATAGCCGACACAAGCATTGCATGAGTACCGCTTTGCCATGCTCCTTTAGTGCTATTTTTAAGGAATGAAGACTTTAGAGATAAATCACCTGTTGAAAACTTAGGAAAGCTTTGTCTTAGGGCCTTAATTCCAGGCATTATTAACCCGCCTTGGTGCATCCCTTTGCTATCTATAACGTCGAATGTAACTGCACTTCCAGCGTCAATCACTAGTAAAGGTTGCTCAGGGAAGCGCTCAAGAGCTCCCAGCATAGCAAGAAACCGATCCACGCCGAGCTTGGATGGATCATCATAGGACAGGGTTAATTTTCCGTATTGCTTTAACGGCTCAACTAACTTAACGCTGGCAAACTGAACCTTTATGGCTTGTACGATATTTGGGTGCGCAACAGCGCTTACCCAAACTGACTCCACCTCGGGTAGTAATTTTGATGAAAAAAAATCTACGCCTTGAGTAAAAACCTCAGAGTCACATGTGCGCCACTTAACAGCAGAGTTACCTATATCAACAAAGAGGCTAGATTGGGACATCAAAGAGGGCTGCATTGATCCATAAATGCATGAAAATACTTGCCACATAGCCTAGAGCAATTGCCCATATCCATTTGAGGTGTGAGACAAATGTATAGTGTCCTTTTGATTGACCCATCAACGCAACACCTGCTGCCGATCCGATAGAAAGCATACTGCCTCCAACGCCTGCAGTGAGTGTTACCAAGAGCCACTGGCCCAGAGACATGTCGGGCGTCATCGTTAAGACTGCAAACATCACAGGAATGTTATCAACGATGGCAGAGAGAATACCGACCAAAACGTTCGCATAGGTAGCGCCCAACTGAACATACATGGCTTCAGAGACAAGCGCCAAGTAACCCATAAAGCCTAATCCACCAACACTAACAATAACGCCAAAGAAAAATAACAGCGTATCCCACTCTGCCCTAGAGACCTTTCTAAATACATCAAACCTCTCTGACATTGGGTCATTCAGGTTATGCCTAATTTTAACAAAGTAGCCCACTACCATAAGGTATCCAAGGCCTGTCATCATCCCCATCGCAGGCGGAAGATGAAGGAAATTATGAAAGCTTACGGCCGTTGCAATCGTTAACAGAAACATAAAGGTAATTAAAATGCCGCCAGTCTTAATATCAACCACTTCATCTACAACCTCTGGCTTCTCATTTTTAATTGCAAAGTGCATGATCGCAGCGGGTATAAGAAAATTAACCAGTGATGGAAAGAACAAGACAAAGAACTGCTGGAAGTCAACCAGGCCTTTCTGCCAGACCATGAGGGTCGTAATATCTCCGAATGGACTAAACGCGCCTCCCGCATTAGCAGCGACCACGATATTCACAAACGCAACCGAAATAAACTTCGCATTCCCAGCCCCAACTGCCAATACCACTGCGCCCATGACAAGAGCCGTAGTAAGGTTGTCAGCAATAGGCGACATAAAGAACGCTATAAAACCTGTCAGCCAGAATAGCTGCCTGTAACTAAACCCTTTTGATATAAGATAAACCTTCAATTTCTCAAAAACGAGTCGCTCACGCATCGCCTCAATGTAGGTCATTGCCACTAATAAAAATAGAAACAGTTCAGCGTATTCCAAAAAATTATGCCTTAGAGCTGCCTCTGCTGCGTGCGGTATCCCTTTGGATGCATAGACCCAGCCGATAATTCCCCAGATTAATCCCGCGACCAAGATAACTGGCTTTGATTTTCGAAAGTGCGTGAACTCCTCAAGCATCACAAAGGCATAAGCAATAACAAATAACGTTACAGCAAGATATCCAGCCCAGTGGCTAGTTAAATCAAGATTAGCAGCATCCGTTGAAGCGAAAGTTAGGCTTGGAATTAAGCCAATTAATATTAGTAGTATTTTTTTCATTTTTGTATTCTTGTTAGCTCAGGGCCCTGTTCATTATTAAGAGTTACTGCCTCATCTTTAAGTTCTACCTCTAGGGTAGCTAAGCAATAAAATTTCGAATTATATTTTATCCTAAATACCACCATTCCGCTGCCTTTATAACGAGCACCTCTATCTTTTGCAGACTTCGAAGAGGCGCAGTAGAGAGGATCGCTAATATTTATTTCAGAGTTTGATTCAAAGGCAAAAAGACGACGTTTTGCTGAGCCCAGGTAATGAAGCCTCGCAACGACCTCCTGTCCGGGATAGCAGCCCTTTGAAAAATTTACTCCTATCTCGTCAATATCCAAGTTGAGCATCTGCGGCACCAATTTTTCGCTAGTCATTAGATAGATTTCAGGGAGGGCTGAATCAATACAAGCCATACCCCAATCCTCTATTGGCCCCATATTAAATTGACTGATGTCTTGTCTGTTAGTAATTATTAGGGATAGCGTTTCATTGATAGCCAATGCCTTTTGATGAGGCTCATCAATAGAGCCAACTTGGATATGCTCTTTTGTTACGTCCTCAATAACGACATCAGACATGATGACAAACATCTGAAGTCTTGGCTTTATAACCTCAAGCAAGTCTGAAGGAAATGACAGTAAAAAACTATCCTCAAGCCTCAAAACCCAGAACAACGCTAGGATCTTCCCCTGATGCTGGCAATAGGCATTTAATTGGACACTTAATGCGTCAAGCTTACTAATATCATTACTGAGCTGCCCCTGAAGGAAGGTCTCAGCATCTGAGCCAGATACCCTTAGAAGTGCGCGATTTTTAAGATGAAAAAACATAATTTATTTAACTATTAAAGTAGCTTCATTTTATCTATTTTTACTGAGTTTATTTTCAATTAGAAATAAAAAAACCCAGAGCAAGCTCTGGGTTTTTACGAATATTAACTTATTCCTAAGCCAACCAATGAATCTAAACGAATTTAGAATGCAACAGAAGCCTTAAGTGTAAGTGAATCATCAAGCGTGCTATAAGTAGCAGCTAATGTTGCACCTGAAGTTAATGAACGAGATATTGCAACACTTGAGTAAGAAACAACTGCATTAGTTACGTATTTACCATAACCGTTTGCATGAACGCCTGAAACAGCACCAGTAGTAGCAGCTGCATAAGCTACTGCAGGAATGCTTGAAACAACCATTGTGTTACCAGCTAGACCAAATGTAGCAGTAACTTTCTGGCTGCTAGCTAATGTCAAAGCGACACCACTAACTGTTGTACCTAAAGTCCAAGTAGTTGAACCAGCATCGTTAGTTACAGAAACATCCATACCAGCAATACTACCAGAAGCAGTAGTTAAATCACCAGTTGAAGATGACATAGTAATGCCAGACCAAGTACCTGAAACAGTTAAGACTCCAGAATCATCAACACCAACAGTAGCGTCACCGATTGGAGCGTCTACGCTAATAGTTACGCCTGTATCATCTGCAGCAGAACCTTCTAATTTTTGACCACCAGCAACGTTAGTTGAATCAGCAGCTGAATTTTGATTAAACATATCAGCAGCAATAGTTACAGGACCAATTGTAGTTGCCATGTCAACACCTGTAGTAGCAGGATTTATACCATCAACGTCCATACCGATTGTTACTGTAGTTGTGCCAGCAGTTCCTACTATGCTTAAGTCAGCGTCATAAGAAGTTCCAGAAGCAGCAGATCCATTATCGTCATACGATACAGAAGCCGTTCCACTTATTGCAATTGCTGCCATAGCTGATGTAGATGCCATTGCAGATACTGCGAATAGTGCGATTAGTTTTTTCATTTTATTCTCCATTTAGAATATATTAATTGCTAAGGTCTTCCTTAGCAGCCTTTGCTACTCTTATTGAGTAACAATAAAACCATAATAACCACTTCCTATGCCAATGTCAACAACTATTTGTAAAAATAATACATTTAGTTGTTTTTTTTCCACAATTCATACATATTTTAGCTTTAGGCCTTTAGATTTAGTGCTTGACGTGTTATATATTTTTTAGATATTGATCCGCTAATCACCAATACTATTTACTTTTATTTGAATGATTATTTATTTTGTTATTTTTTTGCAGTTTTGTTGTTTTTTTACTCATACAATAAAAAACCGGGCGAACCCGGTTTTAAAAACTTAACTTAATCTTGGTTACTTAAAATAAATACCCGCCATGGCCAGCGCCAATCATACAAAGGAGCATTGGAACCGACAGCACCACGTTAGTTCGCGAGGCCATTGCCGCAGTGAACTTAGCTTTTGCAATCTCCTCAGCACTCGCCTCAACCATACCAAGGATTTTTTTCTGGTTTGGCCAAATAAGAACCCAAACATTAAAAAGCATAATCGTTCCTAACCACGAGCCTAAGCCGATCATCTCAGCGCCAGGCTTCAAAAGGAATGCATTCGTAAAGCCATAGCCCAATGAAAGAGCCCACGCTCCTGTTAACCATGTTACAGCTGCTGACATACGGAACCATAATAAAGCCTTCGGCGCAATATACTTACCAATTGCAGCCGGCCCTGGACCGCCCTCGTCAGACAAAGCCTCTGCCATTGCAGGAACCTGAACAAAATTAAAGTAATAGAGCAGTCCAACCCAAGTAACACCGGAAAGGGCATGAAGCCAAACGCTGAGGTTACGCTGAATCAAAGATGAGCCTTCAGGTGACAAGTAGAACGCAACAATAATTGCCAAAACAAAGCCTGAAACGATGGTGCCTTTAACAGAGGTCAATGGGTTCATAGTATTTTTTAATTTAGTTATAAAGTTACCATTATAAATAGTTCGTTAATAGGCAAAGGTTTTTTTATAATTTATATCTATAATACGATATACTTAATTTTGAATGAAAATTTAGGGATAACTCATGACAATTAAATCAAAAATACTACTACCATTATTAATCTTAATTAGCGCGTTTATATTATCGCCAATTAATGCTGCAGAAGCTCCCAGCTCTATGGAATACCAAGGGTCAGAGCTAGTGCTTAATGGTCAGGGTACCCGTGTAAAGTTCTTTATGAAAGTTTATGATACAAGTCTTTATCTGGGCTCTCAGAGCAGCGATGCTGAAGAAATACTTAACAGTAATGAGGCAATGGCTATTCGTATTGATGTGACGTCCACTATGGTTACTTCAGACGCTCTGAAGGATGCACTGAATTCAGGATTAGTTAAATCAACAGGAAGCAATACCGGTCCTATTAATGAAGAGATTGAGCAACTCATCTCTACCTTTGATAGTGATGTCACTGATGGTGATTTTTTTGAATTTATCTATATGCCAGACGCAGGAATCAATGTACTTAAAAACTCTACATACATCGATACAATTCCTGGAATTGAATTCAAAAAAGCTTTCTTTGGAATCTGGCTATCTAAAAACCCAATTCAGAAAAATTTGAAAAAGGCGATGCTTGGAGGTTAGTCATTATGTCGAACCCCCCTAGTTCTTTTGCAGAGTGGCAAGATTATCCTTTAACGCTTGATCCTATTCATATAGCTTGGCTTAAAAATGCCAAAAAATCAAACACTGCCTTTGCTGTAGCCGATATAGAGGGAGTAGAGATATCTCATAAAAAGTTTTTAACTGGGGTTCTTTTATTCTCAAAAAAAATTGCAGTCTATAGCCCAGAGCAAAATGTTGGCTTATTACTTCCCAGTAGTGGTGGTGGAGCAATTGCCTCCATGGCGATACTTGCACTTGGAAAGACAATTGTTAATCTCAACTTTACTGCTGGTAAAAAAGCACTGCAGTCTGCAGCTGAACAAGCTGAAGTTAAGCATATTTATACGTCACGTAAGTTTTTAGATAAGATGGCTGAAAGAGGAATGAACTTGGAATCATTCTTTCCAAACTCAAAGCTTCTCATGCTGGAGGATATTAAAAAAGAAATTTCTACTTTAACTAGGCTAGCTACGCTTTTAAAAGCAATATTAATGCCAATAAATCTAATAAGAAAAATTTACTTTAAAGAAGTGTCAATGAACGATACTGCGGCTATATTGTTTTCAAGTGGCTCTGAAGGGTCTCCTAAAGGTGTTGAATTATCACACAGTAACATTGCAGCCAACGCAAAGCAAGCAGCAATTGAATTAGGCGCTGTTAATACGGATGTTATTATGTCTACCCTTCCAACTTTTCATGCATTTGGCTTTGCTATTACAACCCTGATGCCTCTTTCAGAAGGCATTCCAATTGTCTGTCATGCTGACCCAAAAGATGTCACAACGATTGCATCTGGAATTGAAAAATACTCTGGCACCATTCTTGTTGGAACACCTACTTTCTTAAGAATGTACTCTATAAATAAAAAAGTTACTTCTAAATCTATGCAGTCTTTACGTCTTGTGGTTGCTGGTGCTGAAAAATTAAGGTCAGAAGTCAGAGAAGGCTTTGAGTCAAAATTTAACATACCTGTCTATGAGGGTTATGGGACGACTGAAACCTCTCCAGGAGCATCAGTCAACTTACCAGATATTGCTGCAACTGACTCAAATCCTGAAAAGTTACGCAATAGACCAGGTACCGTTGGAAGAGCATTTAGTGGTACTGAGTTTCGAATTGTTGATCCAGATTCCCTGGACCCTATTGCAACTGGAGAAGATGGGTTAATTTTAATAGGTGGCCCACAAATCATGAAGGGATACCTCAAAATGCCAGAAAAAACTGCAGAGGTAATTGAGCTAATTGATGGCTATAGATGGTATCGAACTGGAGATAAGGGACATTTAGATAAAGATGGTTTTTTAACGATTGTTGATCGATACTCGAGGTTTGCTAAGATAGCTGGCGAAATGATTAGCTTAACAACAGTTGAAGAGGAGATATTAGATGCTTGTAATGATGCAGACCTAGAAATTGCAGCAACCTGCCTTCCAGATCAACGCAAAGGTGAAAAGATTGTACTTCTTGCCACAACCGATATGGATAAAATTAAGCTTAAAAAAATACTTTCAGATGCCAAAATAAATCCTCTTTATCATCCAGCTAATGTTTTAAATGTTGATGAAATTCCAAAACTAGGTAGTGGTAAAACTGACTTTAGTGCAACTAAAAAGATTGCATTAGTTAACGATCAAGAATAAAAGTCATGCCTGAACTTCCAGAGGTTGAAACTACTAGAAGAGGTCTTGAGCCTCTAATAGTTGATAGAAAAATTACATCTGTTCATATCTATAAAAAAAAGCTTCGCTGGGAAATCCCTAAACATCTTGTAGATACTTTAAAAAATAAAACTATCCAGAAAATATCGAGACGTGCGAAATATTTACTAATTGACTTTGCTGATGGACAGCTGGTTATGCATCTTGGAATGACTGGATCAATAAGTGTTGTCCCTGTTAACGAGCCGCTAAAAAAACATCACCATTTTGAGCTTAAATTAGATAATAATTCAAGCATACGTTTTCATGACCCTCGTCGATTTGGCTCAATTCTTTGGCAAAAAAATGGTGAGCAGCTTTCGCTCCTTGAAAAGTTAGGTCCAGAACCATTAAGTTATGAGTTTGATGAAAACTCACTCTTCAATTCTTCAATTGGAAAAACAAAAAACATAAAAACATTCATTATGGATAGTAGTATCGTTGTAGGGGTAGGAAATATTTATGCGTCAGAAAGTTTATTTCTAGCCGGTATATCCCCTAAAAGAGAGGCGGGTAAAACGTCGAAGAAGCGCTATAAGATTCTTGTAAATTGTATCAAAGAGGTTTTATCAGAATCAATTAATAATGGCGGCACTACCTTAAATGACTTTTCTAATGTTGACGGTGAGCCTGGTTATTTTTATCAAATCTTATCTGTCTATGACCGTAAAGATATGCTGTGTAATAGATGCAATGGTACAATTAAAAAAATTGTACAAAATCAACGAGCCACTTATTATTGCCCTAAATGTCAGCATTAGATAACCCCAAAGCTTTATTTCAAAGCACCTGCTCAACTAATTCAGAGCCTTACGCACTTCAAAATATTGGTGACATGATGTCGCCTGAATTCAGTGAAAATTGCATTATCATTGTCGATCCTGGAATGCCCATTCATAATGAGGCTTATGTAATAATTGATTTTAATGATGAGCTTTATTTTCGTCAGTATGTTATTGAAAACAATAACCAGCTTATGAGATGCCTTAACTCTTCCTATGAGGATATAAACCTGACTGATGATTTTGAAGTTCATGGGTGCATTACCCAGCAAAAGCAGCGTAAACAGAAATCACTTCACTACTACTTACTTGAAAAAGAGAGTGGGGAAATGAAGTTTAGTGAAAAAGGCAAAGAGAAAGAAATAACCTCTTAGCCGCTCTCCATCCAAATTAGATGCGCCATCCTACCTGAGCACTTGCCATCTCTTCGGTATGAAAAATATTGATCCGACTCTTTATAGGTACACCTATCTCCCCCACTAATTGAATTTACTCCTAAGCCTTTAAGAACTATCCTTGCTGCTTCATACAAATCAAGATAATATCTATTATTTAAGTAAGAAAAACAATTTTCAAAATTTTTATTTTTAGAAAGATATTGAGATTTAACTTCACCGCCTACTTCAAAAGATAATTGAGAGATTGCCGGCCCTAAGTGAGCTATTAAGTCTTCTCCATTGCAATCCAAAGATTCAATTAAAGATTCAATTACTCCGTCAACTAAACCCCTCCAGCCAGCGTGAGCAATCCCAACAGCGGTTCCCTGCTTATTACATACAAAAACTGGCAGGCAGTCAGCCGTAAGCACTCCACAAACTGTTCCAAGTTTTTTGCTATAACTTGCATCAGCATTAACTATTGATGATATTGAGTCGGCATCAACAGTTATTTTAGAGTGCGTTTGATTAATCCATGCTGGAGCAGAGGGTAAATTATAGCACCTCAATAATAAGTCACGATTTGCCAACACCGCATCCTGATCATCATTAACGTGAAGCGCCAAATTAAAATTATCAAAGTTACCCTTACTGCTCCCACCCTCTAAAAGCCTTGGTGTTGAAATTAGTTTAATATTGCTTGGGAAAAAATTCATTAATTTAAACAAGTCAAAATTATCAGGAATCGAATTTTTTTAAGGCATCCAGCAGCCCTACCATGTCATCTGGTAGAGGCGCCTTCCATGACATTAGCTCTCCTGAAATAGGATGAGTTAGAGATAACTTTTTTGAGTGGAGTGCCTGCCTTTTAAAATTAAGAAGGGCTTCTTTTAGCTCCTCACTTGCTTTTTTTGGAAAACGTACACGGCCACCATACATTGGATCCCCTATCAAAGAATGCCCAACATGGGAAAGGTGGACACGTATTTGATGCGTTCGGCCAGTTTCTAAAATTGCTTTAACGTGAGTATGACTTTTAAACCGATCAATTGCCCTATAGTGCGTTGTCGCTTCTTTACCGCTCATTAAGACAGCTTGCTTAACCCTATCTTTAGGATCCCGGCCTATAGGCTCATCAACGGTTCCTCCAGCAATCATATGCCCATAAACTATGGCAGAATATTCCCTGTCAACAGAGTGATTTTGGAGCTGCTCAACCAAATATTTTTGTGACTTTTCATTTCTAGCAACAACCATTAAGCCCGAAGTATTTTTATCTAATCGATGAACAATGCCAGCCCTATCAAGTGTTGACAAAGCTGGGTCATAATAAAGAAGAGCATTTGCCAAGGTTCCACTCCAATTTCCTGCACCTGGATGAGTCACCAGACCAAACTGCTTATTTACTACAATAATATCTTCATCTTCATAAACAATATCTAAAGGAATTTTCTCAGCAATCCAGTCGTTACTTTGCTTTTGATTTAAAGTTAAAGAAACAATTTCAGTACCACTAACTTTATCCTTTGGCTTAAAAGTTGTTTGATTGATTAAGGCATCTCCAGATTTAATCCATGAAGTTATTTTTGAGCGAGAATAATCAGGAAGCATTTCAGCTAATGAAGAATCAAGCCTACTTCCTGTCATCCTCTCTGGGATGATGATATTTAGTATTTTCATGCAGTCATTTTAATTGATAACAACTATAAACTTAAGCTCGTTAAAAATTTATGGAGTAAAGGCTCAATCTAACCAAAAGACACTTAAAGCTGCTCTCAATAAGATAAATAAATAGACGTCAAGAATATAGATAATATGTAAAATAAAAAAGAAAGATATTTATGAAGCATAAATCTATTAATTTTAAGCAAAAAAAAATTACAAAATGAAAAATGAAAATGAAAATGTTCCACTTGCCCTTCCCAAGAAGCAAGTCGATTTAGTTATTGGTCTTTATTCTAGTGACAAGATAAATGAGGCAATGAATATGATTAGAGCCTTAAACGAAGACTATCCTAATGTGCCATTACTTTTCAACTTACTTGGTGCATGCTATAACAAATTAGAGCAATTTGACACTGCTGCACAATTTTTTGAGACAGCAATTTCAATAAAGCCTGACTACGCTGAAGCATTTTTGAATCATGGCGTCGTTATGAGAGAGATTGGTAAACTTGATCATGCAGCTAAAAGCTTTAAAAAAGCAATAGAAATTTTACCAAAATACTTTGAGGCCCATAATAAACTTGGGATTACGCTCATAGACTTAAATCGATTTGAGGATGCTATTGAACATTTAGAATGGGCAGTTGCCTATAAATATGACTTTTATGAAGCTCACAATAATCTAGGTGTTGCCAATCGAAAACTTGGCAAAATTAGTGACGCAGCTAAAAATTTTGAAAAAGCTATAGAAATTAATCCAAGCTATACTCTGGCTCTTTTAAATCTTGGGGATACCCTTAATGAACTTGGACAAAAAGATGGCGCTACTAATTGTTATCAGAGGGTCATCACTATCGAGCCTGATAGTTCTCAAGCGCTGGAAAATTTAAAAAAACTCAGTACTGGCTAGAGTTTTAATATGAGCATGGAGCCTCTTTTAAATAATAAAATTAATTCTATAATTGAACTATATTCTTCTGGGCATATAGGAGAAGCACTCGATAACGTTCAAACTTTAATAAGTCATCATCCTGGCGAATCATTACTTCATAATATCAGTGGTGTTTGTTACAGAACAACGGGTGAATTAGAGATGGCAGTTAAATGCTTCAAGAAGGCTTTAGAAATTAAACCTGAATTTGCCGATGCTCATTACAACCTTGGACTTACATTTCAAGAACTCAATCAACTGGATGCTGCAGTTAAGTGTTATAAAGAGACATTAGCCATTCATAGAAACTATGCTAAGGCGCATAATAACCTTGGTGTTATTTACAAAGAGTTTGGACAAATGGAAGCTGCAGTTAAGTCTTATGAGCAAGCAATAGAAGCACATCCAGACTATGCAGAGGCGCATAACAACTTAGGTGTTGTTCTACAAAAACTTGGGCAATTGGATGAGGCAACTAACTGCTATAAGAAAGCATTAGGTGTTCAGCCAGATTATTTTGAGGTTCACATTAACCTTGGCAATACCCTCAATGAACTCGGACAAAGTGATGAAGCAATTAATTCTTATTCACAGGCGCTATCCATTAATCCGGAATATGCTAATGTTCAAAATAATATTGGAATTATTTACCAAGAAATGGGTCAATTAGATGAAGCAGTTAACTGTTATGAGAAGGCAATAGCTATTAATCCTGAGTATGGTGAGGCTCATAATAATCTCGGCAACACCCTCAAAGACCTTGGTCAATTATATGAAGCAGTTACGCATTTTGAGAAGACTATAGAGCTCAACCCTAGCTCTGCTGAAGCGCATAATAATCTTGGAAAAACTCTTCTTCAACTTGATGAAGTCGATTCTTCAATGCACCAATTTAATCAAGCAATAGCGCTTCATTCTGACTTCCAAGAGGCTCATAATAATCTTGGTGTAGCACATCAAAGTCTTGGTCAAATTGATGCTGCAATTGCATGCTATAAGAATTCCATATCTATTTTTCCAGAGTCTAGAGCATTAAATAACCTTGGTATTGCTTACCAAGAAACTGGGAAAATAAGCTCTGCACTCGAAAGCTTTGAGAAAGCTATATCCATTAACCCTGATAATGCTGAACCTTATCGCAACTTAAGTTATTTAAAAAAATATGATTCAGAAAATGATGTACATATTTTAAAAATGAAATCAATTCTCTCAAATGCTAATCTTGAAGATTCAGAAAGGATCCACCTTTGTCTTGCCTTAGCTACAATATATAAAAATCTAGAAAATACTACTGAATATTTTAGGTTCTTAAATGAAGGGAATAGCTTACTTAAAAAGAAATTAAATTATTCTACTGATCATATATCTGATTAGGATAGCGCTCATGCCAAAAGTCCATTAAATCCCTATATAATCCATAAAAGTGCACCAAATCATCAAAGTTGTTTGAGTATCCTTGGTATGCCCCGATCTGGAACAACTCTTGTAGAGCAAATTATTTCGAATCACCATAAAGTATACGGTGGAGGCGAATTAAATACGTTAACTAAACTCATAAATCCAATAATAAAAAATTTTATTGAAGGAGATATAACTCATCTTAGTAAAAAGGCTCTTACATTTGTTCGTCAAGAATACTTAGCGATGCTTCATCAATTAAACACTACAGATAGAATTATTACCGATAAGCTGCCTTTAAATTTTCAATACATCGGATTTATTTTGTTAGCATTTCCTGAAGCAAAAATTGTTCATCTGAAAAGAGATGCTATAGCTACATGCTGGTCAAACTTTACTTGCTCTTTCATCGGTGAGGCAAATGGATACTCAAACAACTTTGATGATTTGGTGCACTTTTATGGATTATATAGGGATTTAATGGACTTTTGGCATGAGCGCTATCCTAATCAGATATATGATTTATGTTATGAGGATTTAACTAATAATCAAGAAGAGGAGACTCGCAAATTATTGAAGTATTGTGAATTAAAGTGGGATGAAAACTGCCTAAACTTTCATGAAAATAAACGTGCTGTAAAAACTGCCAGCTCATTTCAAGTCAGAGAAAAGATGTATCAAGGAAGCTCTGAGACTTGGAAAAAATATGAGTCACATATTCAGCCACTAATTGATGGTCTTAAGCCTTATTTAAAACAGTAGTTAAGCTATTTAATTCTTTTAAACTTACATTCCTGCTCTTAAAATGAAGAAACAAAAAAAAAGACTTATTAACTTACAGAATATTAAAAATCATCAAGAGCCCCCTAAAGATCTTGTTCAATCGATTATTGATACTTTTTCAAAAGGACAAAAAAAAGAGGCAATTTTTGAAATAGAAGTATTAATCAAGGATTATCCTCTAGCGCCATTGCTATTTAATGTTAGTGGTTCTTTTTACAAGGCTAATAACCAACTTGATGTTGCAGTTAAAAAATTTAAGCAAGCTTTAGCCCTAAAGCCAAACTATACCGAAGTTCATTACAATCTTGGGGTTACGCTTCGGGAGCTTGGTCTCATTGAAGAGGCTATTAAAAGCTACAAGAATGCCATTAGTATTAAAAATGAATATCCAAATGCGCATTATAATCTTGGTAATGCTCTTTTAATCATTAAGAAATATGATGCTGCTATTAAGCATTTTGAATCAGCGGTAATTTTTAACCCTAAATTTGCCCAAGCATTCTATAACTTAGGTGTTGCAAATAAACTACTTCAAAAAGATTTTGAAGCTGGCATAAACTTTGATAAAGCATTAGCTATTAAACCAAATTATGCAGAAGCTGCTAATCAGCGAGGTGTTATTTTTCAAAATAGTGGGGACTTTGAAAATGCAATAAAATATTATCAAAAATCACTAGCGGCTAACCCACAACTTGCTGATGCTTATAATAATATTGGTCTTGCTAAAAAAGAGTTAAATAGCATAGATAGTGCAATAATATATTTTGAAAAAGCATTGTCGGTCGATCCTAATTATGCAGATGCATACTATAATTTAAGCCTATTCAAGCAGTACACTTTAAGTAAAGAGCAAGTTGTAAAAATGCAATTACTTCTCAGTAACGAAAATGTTAGTGAATCTAACCTAATTACAATTAATTTTGCATTAGCAAATGCTAATGAAGATTTAGGAAATACTAATAAGTTTTTTAATTACCTTAATGAAGGCAACCGCTTACGCAAAAAAGAACTAAATTATTCTTTTACTACGTCTCAAAGGTTATTTTCAATTATTTATGAGATCTTTGCTATAGGCTCAAACTCCATTAATAAATCATTGCCATATAAAACACATGCTAAACGCCCCATATTTATTCTTGGTTTACCTCGATCTGGAACAAGCCTAGTTGAGCAAATTATTTCTAGCCATAAAAATGTTTATGGCGCTGGAGAATTAAGTACTTTAAAGGAGCTCTACTCCCCAATATTAGAGAGTAAGCTTTCTAATACAGAAGATAAAAAAATACTTTCTAAAAAAAATCTGACGTTAATTCGTGAAAAATACTTAGACTCCCTTAATCATTTAAATACCCCTGCTAATATTATTACAGATAAAACGCCAGCAAATTTCCAACACATAGGTCTAATTTTTTCTATACTTCCTGAGGCAAAAGTTATTCATCTGAATAGAGATCCTAGAGCAATATGCTGGTCAATTTATAAATCTAAGTGGAGTGGCAATGGTTATGGATTTTCTTACAATATCGATGATTTAGTTAAATATTATAGTCTGTATTCTAAACTGATGGATTATTGGCATAAAAAGTTCCCAGGACAAATTTACGACATATGCTACGAAGACTTAACTACTAATCAAGAACAAGAAACTAAAAAATTATTAGAGTATTGTGAATTAGATTGGGATGAAAACTGCCTAAACTTTCATAAAAACAAACGCGCTGTCAAAACAGCGAGCTCTTTACAAGTTAGAGAGAAGATGTACCAAGGAAGCTCTGAGGCTTGGATAAAATATGAGTCGCATATTAAGCCGCTCATTGATGGTCTCAAGCCTTTTTTAAAAAAATAAAAATTTGTAATGACAATCAAAACACAACGACTTTTAAATCGCGCACAAAAACTCAAAAAAAAAGGACAGATAAGTGAGGCTCAAAAAATTTATTTAACTGTTCTTAAGTCTTTTCCAAATAACCAAGAAGCAAAAAAAGAGCTATCTAAAATAGCCCAAAAAAAAGAAATAACGCCAACACAAGAACAGTTAAATGAAATCATTCAATACTACTCTTGTGACAAATTCCAAGAAGCACTATATGCTAATCAACTTTTAATTAAAGACTTCCCAAATGATCCATTACTATTTAATATTAGTGGCGCTTGTTATAGTGGACTTGGTCCAATTGATTTAGCAATTAATAACTTTGAAAAGGCAATAGCCCTTAATCCTAAATATGCTGAAGCACATTATAATCTTGGGGTTGCATTTCAAAAGACCCATCAGCTTGATAACGCAATCAAACACTATAAAGAAGCAATTAATGTTAAACATGAGTACCCTACTGCTCATAATAACCTAGGACTTATTTCCTTAGAGCTTGGCTATATAAACTCTGCAATCAAGAGTTTTGAATGGGCAGTTGCCTATAGCCCAGAATATGCTGAAGCTCATAATAGCCTTGGTGCAGCATCTCAAGAGCTAGATAAATTTGATGAAGCTATAAAACATTATAAAAAAGCAGTAACTATTAACCCAAAATATGCTCAAGCATTTAATAATCTAGGAATTTCATACGAAATTCTTGGCCTTGAAGTTGAAGCATTAAATCATTACGAAGAAGCAATCAATGTTAAACCTGACTTTGCTGAAGCTCACTTCAATTTAAGCAGATTAAAAAAATATAAAAAAAATGATATTCAGATTTCTAAAATGAAATCACTCCTTTCTTCTGGCAATCTCAACCAATCAGATCAAATATTTATAAATTTTGCTCTAGCTAAAGTGAATGACGATTTAGACAATCAAGATGTACTATTTAAGTTTTTAAATAAGGGAAATCGCCTTCGTAAAGAGCAATTAAATTATTCTATTAATGATTATCAGGTCAAGCATTCACTAATTAAAAAAATCTTTAGTCATGACCTTCCTTCTATTAATAAAGACTTGTTAGATGAACCTCAGTTTAAATGCCCAATTTTTATTGTTGGTATGCTTCGCTCAGGAACAACACTAGTTGAACAAATCATTTCAAGTCATCATGCAGTATATGGAGCAGATGAATTAAGCACAATAAGCGATCTCACTAGTTCAATTTTAGCCGACCCATCAACTCAAGATACAAATAACTTGTCTGAAAAGTATTTTTTATCTATTCGTCAAAAATACTTAGACTCTCTTTCCAATCTTGATATTAATGAAGATATCATTACCGATAAATGGCCTCTTAATTTTCAATATATTGGATTTATTTTGACAGCCTTTCCAGAGGCCAAAATTATTCATTTACGAAGAGATGCAAGAGCAGTATGCTGGTCAATTTATAAAAACTACTTCAGTGGTAAGGGCAATGAATGGGCTTATAATTTAAATGATTTAGCTAGTTTTTATGCATTATATTCAGAACTTATGATTTTTTGGCATGAATTATTTCCAAATCAAATATATGATATCAATTATGAAGACTTAACTAACAACCAAGAAAAAGAAACTAAAAAATTATTGAAATATTGTGAATTAGAGTGGGACGAGAGTTGCTTAAATTTTCACACTAACAAGCGAGCTGTAAAAACAGCAAGCACATCACAGGTTAGAAAAAAAATGTACCAAGGTAGCTCTGACGACTGGAAAAAATATGAGTCGCATATTCAACCGCTCATTGATGGCCTTAAGCCTTATTAAAAAAAATAATTAAGCTAGTTAATTATTCCATTTGATTTCAAGAAGCTAAGAATAGTAGATACTGATCCCTCTAGACTTTGATTATCTGTATCGATTGTTAACTCTGGATTTTCTGGCACCTCATAAGGAGAGTCAATGCCCGTATAATTGGTTATCTCCCCTGCCCTTGCTCGCCTATAAAGGCCTTTAACGTCTCTAGATTCACAAGTTTCTAGACTGGCTTTACAGTAAATTTCTATAAAATCATCACTAGAAATTAATTTTCTTGCCTTATCACGATCTTTATTGAATGGACTGATAAATGCTGTCATTACAATTAAGCCAGATTCCATCATTAGCTTACTAACTTCACTAACTCGACGAATATTTTCAGTTCTGCTTTTCTCACTAAAATCAAGATTAGAATTTAAACCATGACGGATATTGTCACCATCTAATACAAAAGTTCTACATCCTTTTTGAAATAGTTTTTCTTCCAAAGCATGGGCTAAAGTCGACTTCCCAGAACCAGAAAGGCCAGTAAACCAAAGAACAACTGAGTGATGATCATTTAACTTATTGCGTCTTTGCCGAGTTACGGATGCTTGATGATAAATAACGTTTGAGCTCTTCATTTTAAATACTAGCTAAAAAGTATTGAATTAAGTGAGGTTATTATATAGACCAATCAGGTAAATATATTTAGATATCTAGCGACCTTTTAAGAGTGATGCTACTGTCGATCCCATATCAGAGGGAGTCGGCGCAACCATAATCCCAGCATCTTTAAGAATAACTACTTTTTCTGCAGCACTTTCCCCACTTGAGTTAACAATAGCCCCTGCATGGCCCATAAGACGGCCTGGAGGAGCAGTTAGGCCGGCTATATAAGCAGCCATAGGCTTATTCATATGTTTTTGAAAATATTCAGCTACTTCAGCCTCTTGAGGTCCTCCAATTTCTCCAATAATCATGACAGCTTCGGTTTCATCATCATTTTCAAAATACTTTAAAATTTCTAAAAAAGAACTTCCATTAATTGGATCACCGCCAATTCCAACACTGGTACTAATACCAATGCCCAGCTCTTTCATTTGAGATGCGGCCTCGTAGCCTAAAGTTCCGGACCTTCCAATCAAACCGACACTGCCTTGTTTATAAATATGCCCCGGCATAATCCCTAACAAAGATTTTCCTGGACTAATCGTGCCAGCACAATTAGGTCCAGTTAAAACCATACGTTTTTCTTTGGGAGCACTATTGATATAACGCTTAACCCTTATCATGTCATGTGTTGGAATTCCATCAGTAATGCTGACACAAAACCTAATGTTTGATTCTGCCGCCTCCATAATTCCATCAGCAGCATAGGCTGGCGGCACAAAAACAATACTCGCTTCTGCACCTGTAGCTAATACGGCCTCTTTAACTGTATTAAATATAGGCTTTCCTAGATATGTTGTTCCACCTTTACCTGGAGTGACACCTGCCACAATATTTGTGCCATAGTCAATCATCTCTTGAGTGTGAAAAGAGCCGATACGACCAGTTATTCCTTGCACTAAAACTGGAGTTTTTTCATCTATAAAAATACTCATAATTAATTCTTATCCTTTTTTTCTTGTTTCCATGCAGCTACCACTTTGTATGCTGCATCAGATAAGGTATCAGCGGTTATAACTTTTTTACCACTATCTTTTAATATTTTCTGTCCTTTTTCTACATTGGTCCCAGATAAGCGCACAACCAAAGGAACTTCAATATCCCGCTTATTCAGTAAATCCACAATACCTTGAGCAACCCAATCACATCGGTTTATTCCAGCAAAAATATTAATCAGAATAGCTTCAACAGAGTTATCAGATAATACTAATTCTATTGATGTTGCTACTCTCTCAGCAGAGGCACCGCCTCCAATATCTAGAAAATTTGCCGGCTCTCCGCCGGCGTGATGAATCATATCCATTGTAGCCATTGCAAGGCCAGCTCCATTAATCAGGCACCCAATATTCCCATCTAAACCAACATAACTTAAATCATGCTCCGCTGCATTTGTCTCACGAGGATCCTCTTGTGTTTTATCACGAAATTCTAGAATTTCTGGCCTGCGATAGAGTGCATTTTCATCAAATGTCATCTTCGCATCAATAGCCATTACTTTATTGTCAGTTGTCAATATTAATGGATTAATTTCCAATAAATTAGCATCAGTATCTCTAAATGCTCGATAACACTTCATAACTGCTCGGCTCGCAGCGCCAACAACCTCATTAGGCAAATCTAATGTATAAGCTAACTGACGAGCCTGAAAAGGCTGCATTCCAACAGCAGGATCAATCATAATTTTTGAAATTTTTTCTGGGGTTTCCTCTGCAACTTGTTCAATATCCATACCGCCTTCAGTAGAGGCAATTAAAGTAACTTTTTGAGTTGCCCTATCAAGAACAATGCTAAAGTAAAGCTCCTTAGCAATATCACTTGCTTCTTCGACATAGATGCTTGAAACCATCTTCCCCTCTGGTCCAGTCTGATGAGTTACAAGCTTATTACCAAGAAAATTATCACAAAAATCAGCAATTTCTTGATGGCTATTACATAACTTTACGCCTCCGGCTTTACCACGAGAACCTGAATGAAGCTGAGCTTTGACAATCCATTTATTCCCGCCTAACTCGCTTGCTTGATAAATTGCCTCAGTCGCAGAGTGTGCAACACCACCCTTTGGAATTGGGACTCCATATTTGGCTAATAACTTTTTAGCTTGGTACTCATGAATATTCATAATTACGCGCTAACTTTCCCATTTATTGCATTATCTGTATTAACAATATTCTCTGCCATCTTTGCAGAAGCAGCGTCAATCATTCGCCCATTTAATTGGGCAGCACCACGGCCCTCTTTAGCGGCCTCATCTAATGCGATGAGAATTTGTTTAGCATGCGAGACTTCTGATTCTGGGGGCGTATATACCTCATTAGCTAACTCAATTTGCGAAGGATGAATCGCCCACTTTCCCTCAAAACCTAGAGCGGCTCCTCTTCGAGCGGCATCTTTATAAGACTCAGGATCATTAAAGTCTCCAAAAGGGCCATCAATCGGTCGGATTCCATAGGCCCTGCAGGCTACTAACATTTGAGATAACCCTGCATGCCATTGATCACCCGGATAATTTGGATTTAAACCACCAATAACAGTTGTTCGCGCTCGACAACTAGCAGCATAGTCTGCTACGCCAAAGTGCATCGCCTCAAGTCGCTCTTCACGTCCACATTTAGCAATATCCATCACGTTAGCCATGCCAAGCGTAGTTTCGATTAAAACTTCAATTCCAATACGATTTTTAAAGCCTTTAGCAGTTTCAATTTGATTAAGCATTGCTGATAGCATATAGACATCAGAAGCAGTGCCTGCCTTAGGAAGTAAAATAGTATCAAGATGTTCGCCCGCTTGCTCAACCACCTCAACTACATCGCGATACATGTAGTGTGTATCGATACTATTGATTCGAACAGAAATAGTCTTACCATTACCTTGCCAATCTAAATCTTGAAGTGCCTCAATAACATTTTGCCTTGCCGTAACCTTGTCATCTGGAGCTACGGCGTCTTCTAAATCTAAAAATACAAAATCTGCGGCACTTGTTAACGCTTTTTCAAACATCTTAGGGCTAGATCCTGGAACAGCTAACTCGCTTCGTTGAAGCCTCTGTTTTACTGGTTCATAAATAATATGACTCATAATATTTCCTTTTAAATAATATAAAGCTATTGAATGATGTTTAGTGTTTTAAGCTTATTAAGGAGATACTATAGCAATAAAAAAACTGAGTGAATTGAGTAATTATCAAATGTGATATAGGTCAAGTCAACTCTAACATTTAATTAAGTTAAAGTTGCATCTTCAACTCTTATGAAGTGGCGTCCCGTAGGAGATTTGAACTACCTGTTTCCAGGATGAAATCCTGGCGTCCTAGGCCACTAGACGAACGGGACAAAGAGTTTTATTTAGTATTACATTAGGACTCTAGATTAAAATATACCTTTTATAATTAAAAAAATGGCATCGCGTAGGGGAATCGAATCCCTCTTGCCAGGATGAAAACCTGGAGTCCTAACCGATAGACGAACACGACATTAAAACATATTTAATTTGAAAAGCTAGGGGTTACCCAGATAACAAATGTCGCTATTAACCCTTATTCATACACACTTAAAAAATACCAATAAAACTGGGTTAAAAAAGATTAAATAGTGATACTTCTGTGTGAACATATTATACCAAATTAGGCATCTATTTGCTAAACTATACTCAGAATAACAGTAACTATTTATACCAATAAAATCTCAAATTTAAGGACAATACCTGCCCCTTTTGAATAAATACTCAATCAAAGAAACTGAGAAAAATATTATTAAAGTGAAGTCAAGTCAAACGAATCCAGTCGAGCTCTTGCTTGATTATAAATGTGTTGATAATATACTGTATTTTGGCTTAATAAATCAGCACTTGGGTCTCTAATACCCTTCGCATAATCAATCCACTTTCGAATAATTAGAATATCATTTAGATTTAAACCATAAAGACTTTTTCTGATGATTTTCTTGGAGTATATAGAGTCTTTTCTGTCATGAGATTCTTCAAAAACCTTCCAATCTTTGTTAAAGTTCATTAATTGAGGGCCAGATTGATTGATTTCTTTATAATCAGGGTAAGAAATTGCGTATTCTGAGCAGCCTCTTTTTACTGAAATAGGCAGGCCTGGTCCAATACTTTGCTTGATAATGTTATCAAGATGAGCTGCAATTAGAGTAGCTTGCTTCAGTCCAGAACAATAAATAAGACCCTTATAAAATCCTGTAATTTCTGGTCTCAGCTCCACCATACACTTTCGAGTATTATTTTCATTTAGTTCTAGTTGATCAAAGACAATAAATAATTTTATTAATTCAATTATAGATCTAGGCTCAACTTGAACTTTATAGCAACCAAAACAAAATTCGGGAATAATGTCATGTTTATTAAAGATTGACTTATGCCTTGAGCAGTTCAACTCAACTGAGTTGCGACGATAAACCTGAGATAGTTTAGTTTCAAGCTCTAATCCTAAGCTATTTATACAATCTTCAGATTTGGAAAATAAGTTTACAACTTGGTCATCAGAAATAATTTTTGAAATATTGCCTTTTATTTTAATTTTCCTAATTTCTTTATTGGCTCTTACTATTAGATTTGGATTTTCTTTTTGTGGACTATAACTCGTCATTAATGAAACAAGGTTTTCTTTAGCCTTGGTATAATCAGGCTTAATCTCTAAAGCCTTTTTATAGCTATCAATAGCACTCTCTAAATCACCCTTATCGCTGAAGGTATTACCTATATTATTATAAGCCTCAGCATAGTCAGGCTTAATCTCTAAAGCCTTTTTATAGCTGTCAATAGATGCATCTAGATCGCCCTTGTTCTTGAAGGCGATACCCATATTGTAATAAGCTTCAGAATACCCAGGCTTAATCTCTAAAGCCTTTTTATAGCTGTCAATAGCATCATCAAATTGCATTAATTCTGAATTGCAAGCCCCAGAAATATTGCGAAGAATTACTGAGTTTGGAAATTTTTCCAACAAATGGTTAGAGTTAGTCAAGGCTTGTTGAAATTTACCATTAGTGAAGAGATTTACGATTCGCTGTAAAAGCTCTATTGAAGGATCTTGACTTTTCATACCACAATTATATTTTAATTTAATCCTAGTGAAAATATAAATCCTCACCGATGTGTTATGGAGAGTGCATAACTGGATTTGCGATATGAGCGAAACCTCTCTCCCGTCTAGCTCTGCAAGATCTTAGTATATATGCATGATTAGAGGTGTAATTATTAAATCACTTTGAAATAATTCTATATATTTGGTATATAAAATAATTTTTTATATAATTTAATAGTGCTTTTATCTCTCTAAACCCAGATATATAAGGTTTGCTTTGAGTATGGCATCGCGTAGGGGAATCGAACCCCTCTTGCCAGGATGAAAACCTGGAGTCCTAACCGATAGACGAACGCGACATTAAAACTATTTTGCTTGGTGGAGCTAGGCGGGATCGAACCGCCGACCTCTTCACTGCCAGCGAAGCGCTCTCCCAGCTGAGCTATAGCCCCAAGAAACTAGGATGTTTAGCAAAAGCGTAAATTATAATCTGTATCTCATTTCAGTCAAGTCAAAATTGGTAAAATAATGCATTATGGAAAAAACATATAACAGTAATCAATACTCAATCGACGTGCTTTATCATATTGGCGCCTATGAAAATTCAATTCATTTTATTTTTGATGAGGCAACCAAGACATGTGCAATAGTAGACCCAGCGTGGGAACCAGACTTATTTTTAAAGAAAATTAATGACAAAGGCTTCACCCTTACTGATATTTGGATTACGCACTGGCATGGGGATCATACGAATGCGGTCGATGATTTAGCCAATAAAACAGGCGCAAAAATTACTGCTGGGGCTAATGAAGTCTCTTACTTAAATATTGAAAATACATTGCACACTGTTACAGATGGTGAAACCATTAAATTAGGTGAAACTGAAATCAAAATAATTGAAACACCTGGGCATACTGCTGGTGGTATTTGCTACCTTTTGGATGAACACCTCATTGCTGGTGACACATTATTTGTTTATGGCGTTGGAATTTGTAGTCTTGCAGGCTCCAATCCAGTGACGTTATTTCATTCACTTAAAAAATTATTGGCTGAAGTGGGAGATGATATTCACTTATTATGTGGGCATAACTATGGATCAGAAATAACAACAACAATTTCAGAGCAAAAAAAAGCAAACCCTTTTTTACTTATCAAAGATGAAGATACGTTTGTTCGATACAGAATGCATGTTCATGACTCAACTAGAACGTACCCTATGTCTCCAATGACACTAGAAGAAGTAAATGCCCTACTATGATAGGTATTTATGGTGGCTCCTTTGATCCCGTTCATCTTGGACACCTCCAAACAGCAACATCGATAAAAAACGAGCTCGATATTGATCGACTATTTATGCTGCCGTGCTTCGAACCCGTTCATAAAAATTCTCTTAATTACACCTCTAATCAAAGACTTCAAATGCTTAATCTGGCCATTAAAGAGTTCACTACTCTTGAAATTGATACGAGAGAAATTCTTCGTGGTGGAAGCTCTTTCATGATTGACACCCTACTCGACTTAAAAAAGGCATTTAAAAATGAGTCAATTTGCTTAATTATTGGAATGGATAGCTTTATCAATTTTAAAACTTGGAAAAACTGGAATGAATTCTCAAAGTTGATTCATTTAATTGTTCTTCCACGAAATGGTGGCCAACCAACTAGTAAAACTCTAGAGACTTTTGACACAGCAGAAGATACTCATCAACTTAAAGCAAAACCAAATGGGCACTTATATTTTTCCAATTCTCAAATGATAGATATTTCATCGAGTGATATTAGAGGTAAAATTGCCGCCAATCAAAATCTTGATAATTTATTACCTATTCCCATAATTAGCTTTATAAAAAAAATATGACTCTTGATAAACAAATAAAAATTGTTGAAAACGTAATTGACGATTTAAAAGGTGAGAACATTGTAACTCTGAACGTTATGAAGCAGTGTGATGATATAGAGGCGATTATTATAGCTACCGGCAGATCGGTCCAACATGTCAAAAGTATGGCTAATAACGTCAGTACTGAGGCTAAAAGAGTTGATATGGTTGTCCTAGGAATCGAAGGTAAACAACAAAGTGAGTGGGCCTTAGTTGATCTAGGTGAGGTTGTTGTTCACTTAATGACTGAAAAAACAAGGGACTTCTATAAATTAGAAAAATTATGGTCTACTGAGGAAGATGAGGATTAACCTAATTACGATCGGCAAAAAAATGCCTAATTGGATTAACCTTGGCATTGAACATTATCAAAAACAACTCCCTAGTTACTACAATTTCAAAATCACAAGCTTAGATTCTCAGAGCCGTAAATCAAGTAGTGCTGAAAATTCAAAAAACCTTGAATCAAAATTACTGCTAGAAGCTGCCAGCGAGTCAACCCTCTTGATAGCCTTTGATGAACTTGGAAAGCAACAAACCAGTAAACAAATTTCTAAATCAATTGAAAACTGGCAGCTTGAAGGTGAGAGTGTTGCATTGATAATTGGAGGTGCAGATGGACTTTCCTCAGAAATAAAACAAAAATGTCATCAGCTTTGGGGTCTTTCCAATCTAACTATGACGCATTCAATGGCAAGATTGATAGTGGTAGAGCAAATCTACCGTGGCTATAGCTTACTTAATAACCACCCATACCATAGAGAATAAAATATACATCAGAGAATTGATTGAATATTCTCAGGAGGCCTTCCAATAGCAACGCCCTTCTCTGTTCTAACGATTGGTCGCTCAATTAAAATGGGAAACTCAAGCATTGCTTTAATTAAATCGCCTTCGCTTAAAGATTTATTAGATAGTCCCAATTCCTTGAACTTAGATTCACCCTTTCTAAGAAGCTCTCTAGCGCTCATACCCAAATCATTCAAAATTTCCCTTAGCTCTAATTCACTAGGAGGCTCAATCAAGTAATTAACAACATCAAAGTCAACATCATTTTGTTCTAAAATGGCAACAGTTGCTCTTGATTTAGAGCAGCGCGAATTGTGATAAATCTTGGCATTCATAATAAAAACTGATGAAAAAAATTCTAATTATACTCTGGCTAATAACTCCATTTCATGCAAGCCAAGCATTAAGTTTTAACGATATAGTAGACTGGGCAAAGCCTTTAATGCCATGGCATGAATCTATTCCAGATCTTTCATTCAGCCTAACAGACACAAAAGGTAATATCTTTACAGAGAGAAATACTCGCGGAAAATATCTAGTTGTAAATTTTTGGGCAACTTGGTGCACCCCTTGCTTAAAGGAGATTCCTGCATTTGTAAAATTTTATGATGAAAATTCTGATCATGTTGAGATTCTTGGACTGGATTTTGAGCCTGTAGACCTAGTAATAATTAATGACTATGTGGAGCGCTTCTCTATTAACTACCCTATCGTACTTTATGACGAAGATAACGACTCTGAATATTCAAATTTTGGAGAGATTGTAGGCATGCCAACAACTCAAATTTATAGCCCAGAGGGTCAGCTACTTCACACTTTTATGGGTGAGATTACAATAGACGATTTGAACAAATTTATCGTACCAGCCTCTTAGAGTCACCGCCCTCATCTCGAACCATTCTTGGCACTAAATAACCCGGCAATAAAGTTTGAATTTTTTTATAAATTTCTTTAGCTTTTTTATCGGTAACTAAAAAACGCTCGGCCCCTGTTACCTTGTCAAGAAGGTGAATATAGTATGGCAATATACTAGACTCAAAAAGCTTGTTAGATAGCTCAGATAAAATCTGAGCACTATCATTAACGTCTCTCAAAAATACTGACTGATTTAACAAAGTATGGGCCTTCAAACCCTCAACATTTTTCATAAACTCACCAGATATTTCATTGGCATGGTTTATATGAAAAACGAAAACAACTTTTAACCTAGTTTTATTAAGCATATCAATCAGCTCCTGAGTAATTCTTGATGGAATAACTACAGCCGTTCTAGTATGGAATCTAACTGTCTTAATATGACCGACATCCTCAATCTTGTTTAGTATTTTGCTAATTTTTTTATCACTTAATGTCAAAGGGTCACCGCCACTCAAAACAACTTCACTCACCTCTTTTTTATTGAATAAATAATCCTCAATGGCTGACCAGTTTTTTAAAATATCATGTGATTCGTAATCAAAATTCTGTCTAAAACAGTACTGACAATGAATTGCGCACACACTAGATGCTATTAGAAGGACTCGCGAAGGATACTTATGAATTAAACCCTTAACTGGAGAGTGCTCTTCATCTGAAACAGGTGAATCAAAAAAGCCCTCAGAAGCTTTGACTTCTCTTGGAAGAGTTTGAAGCATTAGCGGATCTAAAGGATCGGACTTATCAATTCTTTCTGCAAATTCAAGTGGTATCTTGACAGGAAAGTGAAAATCTTTAAAAGTATTTCCGCCAAAATATTCGTTGCACTCATTAGAGCTTTTCAATGATAATCGCACACTCTCATTCCAAGATTTATTCATATTAATTTAGTAGTAAGCCAGCTTAACTGTGACAAAGGAATCAGTCATCATTATAATGACTCATAATCTGATTATAATTTATCTATACTCCCATCAAGTAATAACCTTTTTCAAATAATTAGAACAAAAAACCTCCAAATTTAATTAAATACCCAATATGAATTCTGCGCCAATAGTTGACGGACTAAACGAAAAACAACAACAATCTGTAACACTAAGTGAAGACACAAATGCATTAATTCTTGCAGGTGCTGGGAGCGGAAAGACGCGCGTATTAACTCAAAGAATTCATCATTTAGTGACATCAAAAAATCGTAATGTTGACGACATACTTGCCGTGACTTTTACAAATAAAGCTGCAAATGAAATGAAAGAGCGATTGAGTGATCTTCTAAGACGGCCAATTGGCAGGATGTGGGTTGGTACTTTCCATTCGCTTGCACATAGACTCCTTAGGACTCATCCTGTAGAGGCAAATCTTTCGCCCACATTTCAAATTTTAGATGCACAAGATCAGTTTCGAATCGTTAAACGCTTGATGAAAGAGAATGGTATTGATGAAACAAAGTTTCCTATAAAAAAGGTGCAGTGGTTTATTAACCAACAGAAAGATGAAGGCATATTGCCCCATCAAATTGATGCTGGTTATAACTTTTTTGTAAAACAAAGCACTAAAGTTTTTGATCTTTATGAGAAGCATTGTCAGGCCAATGACTTGGTTGATTTTGCTGGCTTACTAGTTAAAAGTTATGAGCTTTTAAAGAACAATGAATCTCTTTTAGTTAATTACCAAAAAAAATTTCGTCATATCTTGGTTGATGAATTTCAAGATACTAACCGAGTCCAATATCAGTTTATAAAAATACTTCATAATCAAGATAACCATGTTTTCTGTGTTGGTGATGACGATCAATCTATTTATGGTTGGAGGGGTGCAAGAATTGAAAATATTCAAAAAATAGAAAGTGACTTTAAGCCAATTCAGGTTATCAAGCTTGAGCAAAATTATCGCTCAACAGGGAATATTCTTAGCGCATCAAACGCATTGATTGCAAATAATCAAAATCGTCTTGAAAAGTCCCTTTGGACAGAGTCAGGCGACGGAGACCTTATCAATGTATTCAATGCAAGAACTCAAACAGAGGAAGCACAATATGTCGTTGGTGAAATCCAGACTCAATTTCATCAAGGTAGAAACCTAGATGAGTGCGCAATACTCTATCGCTCAAATGCCCAATCTTTAGAATTTGAACAAGCACTTTTAAGACAAAATCTTAACTATAGAGTATATGGAGGATTGCCATTTTTTGTCCGTGCTGAAATTAAAAATGCTATGGGTTATGTTCGACTCATTGAAAATACTTCTGACAACATAGCATTTGAGAGGATTGTGAACTTTCCAACTCGTGGAATTGGGCTGAAAACAATTGAAGATATTAAATCTCACTCAGTTGAAAACCATACCGACCTCTTTCAGTCATCTATTGCTATTGTTGATACCCTTCCAGCAAGGGCAGCAAATGCTTTAAAAGCATTTATCCATCTAATTGAAGAGATAACTGACAAAACTAAAAACCTCGCCCTTAGTGAGAAAGTGGACTCTATACTAATTCAGTCTGGATTAATAAATCATTACGCTAATGATAAGACTGACAAGGCAGGCAGTAAAAGTGAAAACCTCGATCAACTTGTAACTAATGCAACGCAGTATACTCATGAAGAAGATAATGAATTGAATGAAACTCAGGGCTTTATTGCTCTTGCTACTCTTGATTCTAATGGTGAATCTAATCAAGGCAATCTAGGTTCTGTTCAACTAATGACTGTCCATTCGGCCAAAGGATTAGAGTTTCCTGTAGTCTTTTTGGTAGGCCTTGAAGAGGATTTGTTTCCATCCAGACAACGCGAGGGAGAAGCTCCTAATACTGATGAAGAAAGACGCCTTTGTTATGTAGGTATGACCAGAGCAATGAAGTCTTTAACCCTCTCCTATGCTAGTAGACGTTTTATCAAAGGACAAACTTTTTATTCAATGCAATCAAGATTCCTAGATGAGATACCAAAAAGTTTTTTAACATATATTAAAAACCCAAATAGTGAAGTAACTTATCAAGGATACAAAAATAATCCAGATGACAAAAAAAAGTTAGTTGCAACTAATGATTCAATTTATTCAATAGGTCAGGTTGTCAAACACAATAAATTTGGACTTGGCACTATTTTAAATTATGAGGGGAGTGGCGATTCAATGCGACTGCAAATTAATTTTCAAAAAGCTGGAACGAAATGGTTGATTAGTTCTTACGCTAACCTTGAGATAGTTTAGCCTTGAGACCAAGGCATGCCATCATGCCTCCAACCATTAAGGTTGCCGCGATGATCATTTTCATCCAAGTCACCCTCAAATCCACTAGCAACATGGGAAAGACAAGTAAACCCATTACTTTGAAGGCATTTTAACGCTTCATTTGATCTGAATCCACTTCTGCATATAAAAATCAGTTCAGTATTCAGTACTTCACTTCGGTCTCCGAGTTCATTCAGAACTGATTCGTAAAAAGCCTCTGGATCAGATTTTAAATCCGGCTCATCAAACCAAGGAATAAGAATTGAATTTTCTGGATAGCCTACATACTTATATTCAGCACGTGTTCTAACATCAATCAATACAGCCTCTGGATTTTCCTTAAGTCTTTCTAAAGCCATTTTTGGCAATAAGTTACGCTTATAGCTCATTTATCTTTCCTATTGAAATTAAAATCTTATCTAATATTATCATACGTTAATACTCATTTTTTGCGAGTAAAAAGCGCAATTGACTCTACGTGTGCAGTTTGCGGAAACATATCCATCACGCCAGCACTCATTAAAGTAAAGCCTAATTCAATCAAACGAGCAGTATCTCTAGCAAGAGTAGCAGGATTGCAAGAAACATAAACTAATCTTTCAATGTTTAATTTTGGAAGAAGCTCAACAATCTCAATTGCCCCAGTTCTAGCTGGGTCAATTAAAGCTTTATTGTATTTTTGGCCTCTAAACCATTCAGAGCCTGATACATCTTCAGACAGGTCTGCCTTATAAAATGAGGCATTAGTAATTCCATTAGCTTCAGCATTTGCTTCAGCTCTTTCTACCAAGCCTTTATCGCCCTCTATTCCAACAATTTTTTCCACATATTTTGAAATAGGAAGCGTAAAGTTACCAAGCCCACAGAAAAGATCAAGAACACTATCTTTATCATTCAATTCAAGCAATTCAATCGCAAGGTTAATCATTTTTTGATTAAGCGCAAAGTTAACTTGGGTAAAGTCATTTGGTAAAAATGCCATTTCAATCTTATGATTGGGAATAGAATAAGTTAATGTTACAGCCTCGATCAAAGGCTTAATGGTATCTAAACCTCCACTCTGCGTATACCAAGTTATTGATAATTTTTCACCGCACTTTTTAAGTATAGCCTCATCACCTTGAGTTAAAGGTTGGAGGTGCCTTAAAATCAATATTGTATCTGACTCGGCAATTGCAGCCTCAATCTGAGGCACATGCTCCCTTATGCTAAGTTTGCCAATACATTCTGCAATTATTTCTAGATTGTCTCCAAGCGACGGATGTAAGACCTCACAGCGACTCATTACAGTTATAAATGAAGACTTTTTTTCTCTAAACCCAACAAGAACTTTTTCTTTTTTGGCAACATAGCGAACGCCCAATCGAGCTTTACGGCGATATCCCCAGCTTTGAACTTGCATAGGTTCTAGCCAGTTTTTAGGTTCAGTCTTAGCTTGACCAATAAATGCACTTTGAAGCCAACTCTGTTTTGCAATAATTTGATTTTCAGATGAAAGGTGTTGAAATGAGCAGCCACCACATATTCCATACACTGCACACTTTGCCTCAATTCTATCTGGAGATGATTTAATTATTTCGACAACATCGGCCTCTTCATACTTTGCTCTAGAGAGAGTGCGAGATGCAATAACTTTTTCTCCAGGAAGCGCACCTCTAGTAAATATAACTTTGTTATCACTATGAGAAATACCTCTCCCTTCATGTGATAACGACTCAATTTCTATTTCATAAATTTTACTCTTTAGCTTTCTACTTCTAGACATCTAACAACTCCACCCAATGCTTCACAGGGATTGAACTTCCCTTTTGAAGATGTAATAAACAACCAATATTGGAAGTAACAATCATTTTTGGATTTGAAGCGTTCAAATTTTCAAGCTTGTTTACCATTAATTGGTTTGATATTTTAGATTCAAAGATAGAATATGCTCCTGCAGATCCACAGCAAATATGGGAATCTTTGATTGAATTTTTAACGTAGCCAAACTGTGTAAGAATAGATTCAACAAGCCCACTTAACTTTTGTCCATGCTGCAAAGTACATGGCTCATGATAGGAAACATTCGATTCTGATAATTGCAGCTTACCCAAGTCCCTACTAGCAAGAAACTCAGCGATATCTTGAGTTTTTGTAGAGATAGCTCTAGCCTTTTCAAAATATGGGTCTGACTCTTCAAACAATTTTGGGTAGTCTTTTATCATTACCCCGCAACCACTTGCACTTGATAATATAACTTCAGCCCCATCATTAAGCTGTGAAGTCCACTTATCAATATTTCGCTTAACTTTTTTGATTGCATCGCCAGATGCAGCCATGTGCTGATCAAGAGCTCCACAACATTCACTTTGTGGCGCCTCTAAAACTTCAATGTCTAATTTAGCTAAAATATTTTTGATACTGTGATTAATATTTGGTGCTAAGGTTGGCTGAACGCAACCGCCCATAAGAAGTACAGTTGATTTTATACTTTTAGGCTTAATTGGCTTTGAGACAACCTTTGAGTGCCGGAAAAAATAACCAACAGGTTTAAATAAAAATGGCGTTGTTAGTGCCTTGCGAACCGTATAACGATAAAGAGTCTGAAGTTTTGATCTCTTTGACTCCATAATTTCACGGCCAATCTCAAGCAACTGGCCATACTCAACGCCTGATGGACAGGTTGTTTCGCATGAGCGACATGTAAGACAACGATCCATATGACTGAGTGATTTTCTGCTGAACTGATTTTGCTCAAGTGCCGACTTAATTAAGTAAATTCGGCCTCTAGGGGAGTCAAGCTCATCACCTAAAAGCTGGTAAGTTGGGCAAGTTGCTAAACAAAAACCACAATGAACGCACGACTCAATAATCTGACTTGCTTTTTTGTTATTCAGCTCTGAAATTGACAGGTTCTTTAATTCAGCATGCATTAGATAAAAATCCCATAAGGATCAAAAACTTTTTTTAGCTTTGCCTCATAAATAAGTCTTAGTGAGTTTTCTTTGTTTTTTATTGGTGCCTCTTGCTGAAATTTTTTAGCAGCTTTCCCTGGAAGAATTTTAAAACTAATCTGAGTTATAATTGCCAGCTTACCCATAGAGCCAACCAAAAGACGAGAGACGTCATATCCAGCAACATTCTTCATTACCTGTCCGCCAAAATTTAGAAGCTCACCTTTTCCATTAACTATTTGAACTCCCAGAACACTATCAGATAATTCAGCGCCAGAGGTTGCGTACAAAGAGCCGATAGTTTGCTCTGGATTTCCAATAAAAAAAGGAAATGCTTGATTATTTTTAGCAAGCTCTTTATTAACTTCTTTAATTACTGTGCCTGCTTTAAGCGTTATTACTAGCTCTTCAGGATAATACTCAACCACGCCAGAATAAGAAGACATATTCACTAGCTCTTCATCAGAACTATCACCATAATTAGTAATCCTAAGCTGATGGGAATGCTTTACTTTTTTCTGAAACTCTGCAATTGAACTCATAATCAGAATCGCTCCAATTCTGGATGAGGTAGCTTGCCATGGTGGACATGCATATTACCTAACTCAGCGCATCGATGAAGAGTTGGCACAGCCTTACCTGGGTTCAGAAGTTCATGAGGGTCAAAGGCAGCCTTAATTTGATGAAAAACATCCAATTCAGCAGCACTATATTGATGGCACATTGCATCTAGCTTTTCAACCCCAACTCCATGCTCTCCAGTTATTGAGCCGCCGACTTCAACGCAAAGCTTTAATATGTCCATCCCAAAAGCCTCTGTTTTCTCTAACTCCCCTGGCTTCCCAGCATCATATAATATGAGGGGATGTAAATTACCATCACCGGCATGGAAAACATTGGCAACTCTAAGGCCATAATGTTTTGAGAGGTCATTAATTTTTTCAAGAACATCACCAAGATGCCTTTTTGGAATAGTTCCGTCCATACAATAATAATCTGGAGACAGTCTGCCAACTGCAGGAAATGCTGACTTCCTCCCCTTCCAGAAAAGTAATCGTTCCTCCTCGTTTTCTGAAACTCTTACAGAAGTCGCTTTAGAAAGTATACCCATTACTTTATTTAAGTCGTCTTCTACCAAGTCTTCAGAGCCATCTAACTCACACAGTAAAAGTGCCTTAGCATCAAGTGGGTATCCTGCTTGAGCAAATGCTTCAGATGCCTCTATAGCAAATTGATCCATCATCTCCAAACCAGCTGGTATGACGCCAATCTTAATAATTGATGCAACTGCATTAGCACAATCTCTAACGCTATTAAAACCGGCCATTATAAGTTTTGCTTGTTGTGGTTTTTTAGTCAGCTTAACGGTAATTTCAGATATAACGCCCAAGAGTCCTTCTGATCCAGTCATTAATGCCAGTAAACCCATACCTTCATCTTGTCTCGAAAGAAGTAGCTCTTCGCCGTCTATTGTTAATATTTTTACTGCCTCTAAGTTTTGAACAGTTAGTCCATACTTAAGGCAATGTACGCCGCCTGAATTCTCTGCAACGTTTCCGCCAATAGTGCACGCTATTTGAGAAGAGGGATCGGGAGCATAATACAAACCATACTCTTCAACTGCCTCACTAATAGCAATATTACGCACTCCTGGCTCAACTATTGCTGTTTGAGCTTCTAGATCAATAGATATAACACGAGTTAACTTTGAAAGCCCAAGAACGACGCTGTCCTTAAGAGGCAAAGCGCCTCCAGACAATCCAGTTCCAGCGCCTCTTGTAACGACAGGAGTATTGTTTTTCTTACAAATCTCCAAAACCTTTTTAATTTGGTTAACGTTACTAGGCAAAGCAACAGCTAAGGGTTTTTGTTTATAAACACTAAGTCCATCACATTCGAAAGGGCGAGTATTCTCTTCCCCAAATATGACTGAATTTTTTGGCAAAGCCTTGGTTAATTGTGAAATTATAGACATATAACTTACATTTAAATAATTAATGTTAAAACTTGTTTTTTTTAAAAAATCAAATAAAATGAAATCTAGTTTCATAGAATGAAACATTAATGTTGATGCACTCTATTAACTTATGCCTATAGTAACTTAATTAATTAGTGGCTCAATTAATATAGTTCAAGTCGCTATGAATATTATTAAAAAATCTTTACACAGAATCTATGATAATAATCGGAACTGAAAACATTATAAAGAGTTATTAATTATATTTCCTTAAAAAAAACTTATGAAATCATTTAACCCTCCTTCAAGAACTCTTATGGGCCCTGGCCCCTCTGATGTTCATCCAAGAATCCTTAATGCAATGGCAAAAACAACCATCGGTCATCTAGATCCTGCTTTTATCGAGATGATGGATGAAATTAAAGAAATGCTGCAATATGCTTTCAAGACTGAAAATGCACTAACAATGCCTATATCAGCGCCTGGATCTGCTGGAATGGAAGCCTGCTTTGTAAATCTTGTAGAGCCTGGAGACAAGGTTATAGTCTGTATCAATGGTGTTTTTGGATCTCGAATGAAAGAGAATGTAACTCGAATTGGTGGTCAAGCAATAATTATTGAAGACGATTGGGGTATGCCTGTTAGTCCTCAAAAACTTGAACAAGCTCTCATTGACAATCCTGATACTAAAATTGTTGCATTTGTTCATGCAGAAACTTCAACAGGCGCCTTGTCGGATGCAAAATTACTATGTGAAATTGCAAATAAGCACAACTGCTTAACTATTGTTGATGCAGTAACCTCATTAGCTGGCTCAGAATTAAGAGTCGACGATTGGGGTATTGATGCGATCTATTCAGGCTCCCAAAAATGTCTTTCTGCAATGCCAGGGTTGTCACCAGTTAGCTTTAGTGAAAAAGCGACACATAAAATAAGTAATCGAAAAACACCTGTAACAAGCTGGTTTTTAGACCTTAACTTAGTGATGGGTTATTGGGGTAAAGGGGCAAAGCGCGCTTACCATCATACAGCCCCAGTAAATACTCTATATGGCCTTCATGAATCTTTAGTTATGCTTTGTGAAGAGGGACTTGAAGATTCATGGAAACGGCACCAACAAAATCACCAGTTACTTAGAGATGGCTTAGGTGAGCTTGGTATTAGTTACTTGGTTGAAAAGTCCAGCAGACTGCCTCAACTAAATAGTGTGTTCATTCCTGAAGGAGTAAATGATGCTGAAGTTCGCTCTTCTTTGCTAAACGATTACAATATGGAAATTGGTGCTGGCCTTGGCAACTTGGCAGGAAAGATCTGGCGAATTGGACTCATGGGCTACACTTCAAGAAAAGAGAATATAGAGCTTTGCTTGAGTGCACTAAAAAAGACGATATAAAACTTTAGCTTTCTCGATCTTTAATTTTTGCTAAAAGTACTTCGTCTGTCTCAACCCTATCAGGATCTGGAAGACAGCAATCTACTGGGCAAACTTCAACGCACTGCGGGGTATCAAAATGCCCTACACACTCTGTACAAAGGTCGCCATCAATTTCATAGATTTCATCGCCCATATAAATTGCCTCATTTGGGCATTCTGGGACACAGACATCACAATTAATACATTCATCTGTAATTAGCAAAGACATAAATCACCCTCAACTTAGATATTAATTTAATACAACCAAGGTAGTTGTATTTTCTTTTTAAAAGACACATATTTTAACGTATCAGAGCAAAAATAAAGATGATTTTGGGTATCATTAATCATTTTATTTCTAGGGTTATTATGAGAATACTTTTAGTTGTTTTTTCCTTATTATTATCTTCTATTTCATTTGCGGCAACTAATGATGGAATTTATGCACATTTGCAAACCAACAAGGGAAAAATAGTTGTTGAGCTGGCATATAAAAAAGCACCGCTCACTGTAATCAACTTTATTGCATTATCAGAAGGCACTAAAAAAAGTAACAAGGATATTGGCGTTCCTTTTTATGATGGGATATCTTTTCATAGAGTAATAGATGACTTTATGATTCAAGGTGGAGATCCAAAAGGAGATGGTACTGGCGGACCTGGCTATAGGTTTGCAGATGAATTTACTGACTTAATGCATGACAAACCTGGCGTACTATCAATGGCTAACTCTGGGCCGGCAACCAATGGATCACAATTTTTTATAACTCATGTGCCTACTCCATGGCTAGATGGAAAGCATACTGTTTTTGGTCATGTCGTTGAGGGGATGGAAGTTGTAAACTCCATCAAACAAGGTGACACTCTGGAGGCTGTAAAAATTGAGCGTTCTGGTGATGATGCAAATAATTTTATTGCTAATGAGGGTGCATTTAATGATCTTTTGACAAGAGCAAATGAAGGAATCATTGCTCAACAAGCCTTGCGTCAAATTGACTTTGAAGACTTTGCCTTCTCCACTTATCCTGATGCTACAAAAAATGATTTAGGATACTTTACAAGAATTAATAAGAAAGGTGATGGCAATCTAGCAACCAATGGCCAGCTTGTTTCATTAGATGTAGCGCTCAAAGCTAACAGTGGACAAATAATGCGCGCGCCAGGAAGTCCAATTGACCTCACACTTGGAAGTGGTGAAATAATTAGAATTATTGAGGAAAATACTCAAGCAATGACAATTGGAGAAGAGCGCACTATTATTGCAACTTATGAATATGTATTTGGTGATGCTCCAAGCGGCAATATACCTCAAGACTCATTCATAATATTTGAGCTAATTCTAATTTCTGCAAAGGATAAATAAAAAATGTTTCTAGAAATATTAAGCTTCCTTTCCACACTAGATACTGGCTTTAATGTTTTAAGCTATTTAACTGTAAGAGCTGTCTTTGCAATGATGACCGCCCTTCTCATTACATTAGTTCTTGGAAAATGGATTATTTCAAAACTACAGCACTATCAAATTGGTCAAGTGGTTCGTGAGGACGGTCCAGAAACTCACCTAGAAAAGCAAGGAACTCCAACTATGGGAGGAGTACTTATACTTTTTGCTTTTTTTATCAGTGTTCTTATCTGGGGAGACTGGAACAACCCCTTCCTCTGGATAGTAATTGTTACAGCTCTTCTTTTTAGCTCAATTGGCTTTATCGATGACTATCTTAAAATTAAAAAACAAAACTCAGATGGTCTCAGTCGAAGACAAAAAATTGCAGCGCAGTCAATTAGTGCAATATTAATTTGTGTATGGCTACTTAGCTTAAATTCTAAAACAATTGGCGCAGAACTTTTAGTTCCATTCTTTAAGGACCTTATTATTCCGCTTAATGCACTTGCCTTTTTGATTATTGGCTGGTTTGCACTTGTTGGAAGCTCTAATTCTGTCAATCTTACAGACGGTCTAGATGGCTTAGCAATCATGCCTGTTATTTTAATTAGTGGTGCGCTGGCAGTTTTTGCTTATATTGGGGGAAATTATAATTTCTCGGGCTATCTTAATATGCCATTCATGCCGGGAACAGGTGAAATATTCGTATTATGCGCAGCATTAGTAGGAGCTGGTTTTGGATTTCTTTGGTTTAATACCTACCCAGCTGAAATATTTATGGGCGATACTGGATCGCTATCTTTGGGCGCAATCTTAGGCGTTATCGCTATTATTGTTCACCAAGAGATATTATTAATTCTAATGGGCGGTATATTCGTTGCCGAGACCTTATCAGTGATTATTCAAATAGGCTACTTTAAACGAACTCAGAAAAGATTCTTTTTAATGGCGCCAATTCATCATCACTATGAAAAAAAGGGTCTTAAAGAGCCAAAAATTATTGTTAGGTTCTGGATAATTACCTTGATTTTGGTTCTAATTAGTTTAGCCAGCATAAAGATTCGATAATGTTGATTGTTTACGCACTGTAAAATACCGATTCATGAGTATAAAATCAGATAAATGGATTCGTAAAATGTCTCTTGAAAATGGTATGATTCATCCATTTGAGCCAAAACAAGTACGCCAATCAGATGATCAAAAGATAATCTCTTATGGCACCTCAAGCTATGGCTATGACGTACGCTGCTCCACCGAATTTAAAATATTTACTAATATTAATCACAATATTGTTGACCCTAAGAATTTTAATGCCAAAAGCTTTGTTGAGATCGATTCAGATGAATGCATTATTCCGCCAAATTCTTTTGCGCTAGCAAGAACAGTTGAATACTTTAAAATTCCTCGCTCCACACTTGTTATCTGTCTTGGAAAATCAACATACGCAAGATGCGGCATTATTGTTAATGTCACGCCACTTGAGCCAGAATGGGAAGGACATGTCACACTAGAGTTTTCTAATACGACACCTTTACCAGCAAAAATATATGCCAACGAGGGAGTTGCCCAAATGCTATTTTTTGAGTCTGACGAGGTCTGTGAAACTTCATATAAAGATAGAAATGGTAAATACCAAGGTCAGACTGGCGTTACTCTGCCAAAGGCATAAGCATTATGTCCGAAACTTCTAAACGTCGCACATTTGCGATCATTTCACACCCCGATGCTGGAAAGACGACAGTCACTGAAAAATTATTACTTTATGGTGGCGCTATTAAAACTGCAGGAAGCGTAAAGGCAAGAAAAGCTGATAGTCATGCTACAAGTGATTGGATGGAAATGGAAAAAGAAAGAGGCATTTCTATTACTTCATCTGTGATGCAGTTCCCTTATGATAATCACGTTATTAATTTACTAGACACTCCGGGTCATGAAGACTTTTCTGAGGATACTTACCGCACATTAACTGCTGTGGACTCTGCCTTGATGGTTATTGATGTCGCCAAAGGTGTTGAGCAAAGAACGATTAAATTAATGGAAGTATGCAGACTACGTGATACGCCAATTATCACTTTTATCAATAAGATGGACCGTGAAGGTCGTGAGCCTATTGACTTATTGGATGAAGTTGAATCAGTGCTCAATATTGAATGCTCACCAATTACATGGCCAATTGGTATGGGCAAAGGCTTCAAAGGGGTTTTTCATCTTCTAGAAAATAAAGTTTATTTGTTTGAAAGCGGTAAAAATGCAAATATAGGTGACAACACAATTATTGAAGGAATTGACAATCTTCAGCTTGATGAAATTTTGGGCGAAGATTTGGCACAAGAAGCCCGAGATGAAATTGAACTCATTAGCGGAACAACTAATCCTTTTAACTTAAATGATTTTCTAGAGGGTAAACAGACGCCCGTATTTTTTGGCTCAGCAATCAATAACTTTGGTATTGAAAATTTGCTAGATGGATTTATCAAATATGCTCCAATCCCTCAAAGCAGGCAAAGTGATACTAGAAAGGTGCTTCCTGAAGAAGGTAAACTCACTGGATTTATCTTTAAAATCCAAGCTAATATGGACCCTAAACACCATGACAGATTGGCTTTTATGCGCATTGTCAGCGGAGAGTATCAGAAAGGAATGAAGGTTCTTCAAGTGCCAACAGGAAAGCAAATAAAAATTGCAAATGCTGTAACCTTTATGTCTCGTGAAAGAAGCTCAACTGAAGTAGCCTATGCTGGAGACGTCATAGGAATTCATAATCATGGAGGGATTAGTATTGGAGACACTTTTACTCAAGGCGAGAAAATTAACTTCCAAGGTATCCCTAACTTTGCTCCAGAGCTTTTTAGAAGAGCACAACTCAAGGACCCTCTAAAAGCTAAAGCACTACAAAAAGGCCTAGATCAACTCTCAGAAGAAGGTGCGACTCAAGTATTTAGACCGATTTCTAATAGCTCTCAAATTTTAGGGGCTGTTGGTATACTTCAATTTGATGTCGTTGCGCATAGACTTAAATATGAGTACGGGGTGGACTGTCAATTCGAAACGATAAATGTAGCTACAGCAAGATGGGTTACTGGTCTTGATAAAGATATCGATCAGCTTAAAATAAAAGCAGGAAATAATGTAGCAATTGATAGCGCTGGAATGCTTTCTTACTTAGCTCCAAGTATGGTCAATCTTCAGCTTACAATCGAGCGCCACCCAGATTTAACCTTTAGCTCTACAAGAGAAAATTGAAGCTTTAAGCTTCTAAAGGCTTAACAACTTCAGCAATATCTTTCTTATTTAAATAACCTACAACTGAGCCACTTGAATCTTGAACAATACAACAGTCGGCATTTTCACGAAGCATTTCACATAAAGCAGAATCGACTGAGTCCATCTCATCAACTGCTATTGTCATAGAGTCCTTTGATGGTTTAAGATCTGTCATTACAGATTTTGTTTGAAGTACATGAGAGCGATTTACTTTTTTCACAAAGTCCCTTACATAGTCATCGGCAGGCGTCATTAAAATTTCCTGCGTTGTTCCATGCTGAACCAACTCACCACCATTCAAAATAGCGATACGATCACCAATCTTAAGCGCCTCATCAAGATCATGAGTAATGAAAACAATTGTCTTGTGAAGCTCTTTTTGAAGCTCTAGGAGTAAATCTTGCATATCACTTCGAATTAGAGGGTCAAGGGCACTAAAAGCCTCATCCATCATTAATATTTCAGTATCACAAGTTAAAGCTCTTGCTAGTCCAACGCGCTGCTGCATTCCACCAGAAAGTTGAGATGGGTAGCGATTCTCATAGCCAGATAATCCTACTCGGTCAATCCATTTTTTTGCTTTTTTAATAGCATCATCACCTTTAATGCCTTGTAAATGGATACCTAGGCAAACATTATCCATAATTGTTTTATGGGGCAGTAATGCAAAACTTTGAAAAACCATCGCTGTTTTTTGCTGTCTAAACTTACGAAGCTGCTCCATAGGCATTTTAATTACATCCTCACCACCAATCATAATAGAACCAGCAGTAGGCTCAATAAGTCGATTAATGTGACGAATCAATGTGGACTTTCCAGAACCAGAGAGACCCATAATAACTTCAATATTCTTATTTGCTAGATCAAGGTTAATATTACTCAACCCAAGGACATGTTGATGATCCTTAAGGAGATCGTCTTTTCCCATTCCGTTGTCAACATACTTTATGACAGAGTCTGCTTTAGGTCCAAAAATCTTAGTTAAATTTGAAATTTTGATTTTTATATCCTGCGTCATAGCACATCTCCAGAGCGGTGTTTTTGAATCCGAGTACCAAACGCTTGAGAAACTCTATCAAATATTACTGCTAGAGCAACAATTGCAAGTCCATTTAGAGTACCCATTGATAAGTATTGGTTTTGAACAGCCTGAAGCACTGGCAGTCCAAGTCCTGCCACTCCAATCATTGAAGCAATAACAACCATCGCTAGCGCCATCATAATAGTCTGATTTATCCCAGCAAAAATATTTGGTAGAGCAAGTGGAATTTGTACCATAAATAATCGTTGCCTATACGTTGCACCAAATGCATCTGCTGCCTCCATGGCTTCTTTATCAACTAACCGTATACCTAAATTTGTTAGTCTCACAATAGGCGGCATAGCGTAAATACAAACTGCAATTAATCCAGGCACCTTACCAATACCTAACATCATAACAACAGGTATAAGATACACAAAGGGAGGAATTGTTTGCATAATATCCAGTACTGGAGTTATCCACGATTGCGCTCTTTCAGACTTTGACATCCATACTCCAAGCGGCATACCTAAGGTCAAACATAGAAGAGTTGCAGCTGAAATCATTGTCACAGTTGATATCATGGGATCCCACATATCAAGAAATCCAATTGCAAAGAATGCAAGCATAACTGAAATTGAGACCTTAATACTTCGTGCGCCAAGCCAAGCTAGAATACCTGCTACCGCAAGAAAAACCGGCCATGGTGTGGACAATAACAATCTTTCCAACCAAACCAAAAAAAACATTAATGGATCAAAGAATGCTTCAATATTGCTCCCAAACTCTCTTGTAAAGTCTTTAAAGGCAGCATCAACACAGTTACGAGAGCTCATCATCACGTCACCTGGAATTGATATTACATTATTAACAAATAGAGTAAAGTCTGAAGTAGTTATTGATTCACCAACTCGTGAACTCATGGAGGAAAAATACTCTACTTGAGATTCTGGATCAACAGAAAGAATAGACCCCATGTTTGATTCTATGTTGTTAGAAAGCGCTTCAATTTTTATGCCAAGAGCCTCAGGATCTGTTGATCGAACTGATATATACTGCCTGTCAAGCCTTTCTACAGTTTTATCAAAGCTTGCTACCGCTCTTAGTTTTATGTCACCATAATTACCAGCATCGTATCTACCTGCTAATTCAATTACTTTTGCACTGAGCTCATTAGCTTTTGATGTTAGTGGCATTAGCACACTCTCAACTGTACTAACATTAGTTCTAATAGCAGCTTCTTTGACTGCTCTAGAGAGAGCCTCAGGATCATTTATTAAGGGTATTAAGTCAGATACAATTTCATTACTATTTACCATTTCTGTAACTTTGGCATGCGTTGAAATACTCAATGTATCTAGATTGAAAATCATATCCCTAACACCAGGAAAATTTTTATATATTGGCGCTGAAGCATTAACTTGCTCTCTTATTTGAGAAAGCTGATCTAAATGCAACTGAAGATTGGAGTTGGAGCTAAGGTAGTCTATATTAGCTTTTAATGTATAGATTTTTTCATTTAATAACGCTATTTGTGAGCCCATTTCACTTAAAAAAGCATCATTATATTGCTCTGCTTTATCTGCAAAGCCTTTTGAAAGTTCTTGAACTTTATCTGCAATACCCTGTGACTCAGCACTATTATTTAAATAACGAATATTTTCATCAATGGTCTTAAACAAAGATTCAAGTTCAGGAAATACTGAGACAACACCATCAGCCGAGCTGATTGAATCAACTCTATTGATGAGCTCATTAAGTGAGCCTCCATATGAGTCAATTAAAGAATTTTCATTTGATTTATATTGACTCGAAAGTTCTTGAGTTTTAGTTTCGAGTGTTTGAGCTAATAATTGAACTTTTTCAAGCAGCTCTGCAGAGCTATTTACTTCAGTTAAGGGGTTAGAATCATTCGCTAACTCTTTTAAAGTTTTGGTTTTAGCTTCTGCTCTGTCAGTAAGTTTAGTAAAGCTATCTGATATTTTAACCAACTGGGAGTAATCAGTGGCACTAAGAGCTTGAGATGTTAAGTCATCAGCTCTTTTAGTCATTGCTTGAATAAAGTTTAAATCTTTGCCTAAAATTCTAAGATCTGCAATTTCAGATGCAGGAGGAATACACTCTAAGATGCTT
>CAJQTP010000019.1 GCA_905620445.1 uncultured Candidatus Thioglobus sp. | reverse complement strand
AAGAATAATGTCCATCCACTAAAATCTAAAACAGGGTCTTTATTAACTGTAATAACTTGGCCTGGCGCCACATAAATTATTGTACCTTCTTCGAAATCATAAGATTTTCTACCGTACAAAAAGCTACCTTTAATGTCGATTTTTAGTGATATGAAGTACAAACCAAAATTAATTTTCATATCAGTTAATTCAGTATTCATTTCTGGTACATGAGTAACGACTGATATTAATGGATGCAAAGGTGGTCCAATCCCTAAAAGCCTATGAACATCAGCAATACTATCTATATTAATGAATTCACTCATTATTTGATCCTATTTACCTTGCTTAATTAACGATGATATAAACATAGTGTCCCACAATCGAGCGGGCATCCAGCGCTTTAAAAATATTAGTGATTTAGCTACTATACCGGGGCGGTAACGAGTTTTAGGTCGTGGACTCATACTGACTTTATATATAAACGCAGCAAGTTTTGTAGGCGACCATGTGCCCCAGGCATTAGGTTCAAGTGCTGCATGTGAAACTTTACTAATGCCTCGCATTAACTCTTTATAATGACCTTCGCTTGTACCAAGTACGTCACTGTTACTAGCAAATTTCGATGAAATAGCGCCAGGCTCAATAAGAATCACATCTATGCCAAAACTTTTAAATTCCATGCGCATTGCATCATTCATTGAATCTAATGCGTACTTTGTTGCTTGATAGACACCGCCACCTGGCGTGGTAAATTCGCCGCCACTTGATCCAATGTTTATGATTTTACCTATACCATGTTTTCGCATGGCGGGAATCACTTTTTGAGTGACTGATAATAACCCAAACACATTAGTCTCATATTGCTTACGGACGTTGTCTATTTCAATGGTTTCGATAGGTGTCATTACACCAATGGCAGCATTATTAATTAAAATACCGACATGCCCATGCTCTTTTTCAATTTGCAGAACAGCTTGGTCGATTGATTCTGGTAGAGTGACATCCAGTTCAAGAATATGGCAGCCCGAATTCTCTAAAACCCGAATCGAATCTAAGCGTCGAGCACTGGCATATGTTGGATGGCCAGCCTTTACAAAGCTCAATGCCAATGCATGACCAAGACCCGAGGAACACCCTGTTATCAAAACAGGTTCACGTGTGTTTGTTTGTTGTTGATAAAACATAATAGGTGCTTATTAAAATAAAGCCTTTATTATAATAAAGCAATGTGTTTTTAACTATATCCAAAATGCTGAATATCTAATCATTTTTGCAGAAAATCTGGCTTGAGCATGATGTCGACCAACAATGCACCTTAAGTGCCGGCGAATTGACATGTAATTGAGAGAAAGCCCAAACTACCAAACATTTTCTTCTCGCTTGAGAAAGGAATATTTTCAAAGACCTCCCCTAAGCGTTCTGCAACACCTTCGTCGTAAGCCATAACTAATCAATCCCAATATAAGCAAAGAAATAAATTTATTATATATTTGAACTTGGCTGAAGTTCAAATTTCGTTTCTTGTGTGAGGGAGGGTTTATTAATGGTTAGCCAAGAGCAATGAGCCTCCCCCTGGGGGTTAAAAGATTTATGGTTAATTAATAGACCGTCTTCAACTTAGTCCTCGATTTTTTAATTTCTAACTCGATTAATGGATAATCTTCGTCTCTTGTCTGAACGATATCATATGTGAATTTGCCAGTACTCATATAAATTGCGCCATCTCGTAGCCACTCTACTTTCCCTGCCGCAGTTCCATCTATGTAAATATCAACAAGTCCATCATTGTTAAAGTCACCAAACTTAAATTCACTGTTCCAGCAGTTCTGTGAATCGCCTTCCCACTCTTGTAGGTCTGCTTTAGTTTTTGCTCCTGCGCAATGCTCAGAATAATATGCTGTCTTGAATGTTCCATCACCTAAGTTTTCTTCGATAGACATTATTGAACCAGAATATTCGAGCCCTACGAGACTTCGAACAACATCTAAGTCACCATCACCATCTAAGTCAGCAACCGATATGTTTGGGGTTTGGTATATAGGTATTCCAGTACTCAGCAGAACTTCATCAGGAAATGAGAATCCACGTTCGAAGAAGTTGCCATCACCGTCATTTAAAAGAATACCGTTAAACGCACCGTTACAAAGAGTTTTGTTATAGCAGCCTGGGGTCCGATTATTAATATCCCAGAAGTTACTGCCTGCATATGTATTTGAACCAAAGACAAGGTCTAAGTCACCATCGTTATCAATATCACCAAGTTCAACTTCAAATCCAAACTGGTCGCCACACTTACGAACTACCATATGACCATCACCTTGATTGATGTAACAGAATATTTCACCATTCTGACTTTGATTGCGACCAACCCATTTAACACTTGTAACGACCGCATCAATATCACCATCACCATCAATATCACCCGCAGTTAGACTATGTGAAAATATTTTCAGACCTCTGCCTTTCTGAACGGTCTCACCAGTGATGTGAGTGACACTAGATTCAGTCCAGCCCTCACCTTCATTTGATAAGTAATATACGTCATTCTTACCTGGCACTTTTCCATCAACCCACCAGCCATTGTCATTAACCATAATATCTAATTTGCCATCACCGTTAAAATCCATTAGAACAATTCTCGCACTACCTTGACCTGCCATATCTAATGGATTGCTATTGAACAACAAATGACTTTCTTCTCGGGCAGTGTATTTTGCACTTGTCCAATCGTCTGTTGACTCAATTCCATCATCTACCCATCCAGTTTTTCGTTGTTTAACTTTGAATACTACAACTGTTCCCGCCTGTGAGTAACATTTTGATTTGTCTCCGACATTACACATCATCCCTGCATTTTCAAAGGTCATACCCGCTACGTGTGGAGCCACTACTACAAATAAATCATCGACTCCATCATTGTCGTAATCGCCATACGCAACACAACAAACATCCATATATTTTGCGAATTTAGGATTGTGAATCATCTGGTGTTTAACATCGTGTGCGCTCCACATAGGCAAGCCACCAGAGTTATCAGAAGATATCCAATCGCCTCTATCAGGCTTCATTGCTACTTTTACTTTTTCACTTGAATTGGCATTAGATGCATTGGAAGAAGATGAAGATGCTTGTTCACTGCCACCACCACAGTTGAATACAAAATAAGTACCATCAGCAGAAATACTCTTTACTGGCTCACTGCCATCAGGACACGAGCCCGCAAAACTTTGGGCTGATAAGAAGGATAGGATTAAGAGTAGGAGTAGTTTTTTCATTAATTAATTTAAGGTTAATACTTTTCTTTTTTAAAGTCGATAATCACATCATAAAAAGATGAATGAAAATTTTCATCAGTGACATACGCCTTAGTATTATTATCCCAAAACTTAATACCATCAAATCTTCCTCTCAACTGAAGAGAATCCATACTTCCTGAGAACTTAATAGTCTTAGGCTCAACCATATATCTAATTGGGTTGAGCTCAAATGAGACATTTATGTTTCCTTCTTTATCAATTACACCTTCAAAAGTATCATAAGTGCTGATTGCACTCGTCAGGAGATATCGGTATTTTCTCGCAACACTAATCTTCCCATCTTTAATTATAAATTGTGCGGTGCCGATATTTTTTTCGCCATCATCTGGCTCGGTTCTTATCATGAAAGCATAAGACCCGTCAAATGAATTAGATGCTTCTTTAACAGGCTCCAACTTCAAAATTACGTCAAAATAATCGTCCCACTCTCCTTGTAATGGGCTTTCTATACTACCATTTAAACTTACTAGTTCTAATCGGCTCTTTCCGTTCAAGACATTGATTTTAAGCGAACCATTAAAATTACCTTTCTTATCAATTTGACCTTCAAATGAATCATACAAGTCTATTGAGCCAGTATCTAGAGTACGTCCATCTTTTGCTACAGTCATTATTCCGTTGTTAATTTCAATATAACCATTTCCTATTTGCCTACTTCCTTCATTTTCATTGAAGCGGGATATAGTAAAAGAATAAGAGCCATCTAATGAATTAGATGTTTGAATAACTTCTTCCTCATTAAGCAAGAAAACCCCTGGTGGCGAAGAAATTAGCATTGGATGAAGTGTAAAAACCCCCGAAGGTTTAGATTTAATATTTGAACCAGTATTAGACTGATTGAACGAGTCATTATATTTCTTAATTACAAAATCAGAATTTGTATTTTTTGGAAAGTTATGTGCATAAACTAACAAATAAGTTGAGGATTCTATATGGTACTTTGATGGATTTTTTACACTTCCCCACCTGTCTCCACCTCCAGGGCAAGAGATAGCATATATGGAATTTGTTTTAGAAGGCTCCTTAACACTTTTAATTACAAAATTAGCCCCATTGAGTAAGCTTCTTTCATCAGCTTTATATAAATATAGGTCTTTTTCAGTAACATCTTTTAAAATTGACGCCATCATAAGAAGATAGGCAAAAGAGTCTGAATTATATTTAATTCCCATTCCACTTCTTTGAGTATCTATCGGAAGACTTCCATCGGGTCTCATGTCATGTACGGCCAATTTAACAACATCAATTGAATTCTGAACCGCATTTAAATCATTTACCATTAAACCCCAAATTAGCGTCATATAAGAAGTTAAATAAGCTTTGTTATCTTGTCTATCTTTCCAATTACTTTTTGCAACTTTTTGAATCAAGGTATTCAGCCATGGCCCAATAATTTGTCTTTCTTCTGCATTTATATTCTCACCCATAGTTGCAGTTGTAGTGAGTATTGCATTAATTAGCATCATCATCTGCCAGTCGACAGGCTTGTCACCCCATGAGACATTAATGCCTTCTTTCAGGGCATCATTTTCAGCCCAATCTAATAATACTGTTTTGACTTTTTGAATCTCTGAATCTGAATTGCCAATCCTGGCAACATAAGCAGCTTTTTTAAAAAACTCTCTAGCTCTATTCACCTCTTCATTTTCTTCACCGTAAGTCTCATCAAGCTTAACTATAACAATTGGCTTTGGGGCACTTTCAATAAGCTGGATTTCATGTTTTAAGTCTCCATCTAAATTAAAAAATGGAGTTATCCATTCATTGTTCTTAAAATCATTATTAGATATTTGTTTTAGTTGATAACCAAACCCTTTTCCATATGAAGGGTGCTCAAAACACTCTGGTGCTGTTTTATAGGCATTCCATAAAGAATTTGTATCTCTTTCTGATAATACTTTTTTTGGTATTGATGTTAAATCAAGATTTTCATAGCTACTTATTTCAAGACTATTAGACTCCTTGCTACCTCCTCCACAGTTAAATACAAAATAAGTACCATCAGCTGAAACACTCTTTACTGGTTCACTGCCATCAGGGCACGACCCCGCAAAGCTTTGAGCTGAGAAAAAGGATAGGATTAAAAGTAGGAATAGTTTTTTCATACTAGGATTGTATATCAACTTGGACTAAAGTCCAAGTTTCGTTTCTTGTGTGAGGGAGGGTTTATTAATGGTTAGCCAAGAGCAATGAGCCTCCCCCTGGGGGTTAAAGTTTGTGTATATGAGAGAGGGATAGTGGTGTAATCTTGTTTTAAATCAAAGACTTACATAGTAAGTATATATTAAATAGCTAATTATAGTACTTATCCTACTGTAGCCCCAGTGTAGCCCCAATCATTATTTTTATTTAAGTGAAATAGATAAAATCCTTATGTGATATGGTGGTTATGGGTGGACTTGAACCACCGACCCCAGCATTATGAATATTAGTGTTAATGTTAACCTTTGTTTCCATTATAATACCTGTATGTACATTATAACTCATTCATTAAGAGGTTTATAAACAATATGGTATACACTAGTAAACCTTTATTAACCCTCTTAAACCTCATCTACTGTACCCCGAGCGTACCCCGAGAGAGTTATGTCTAGAAAAAATACAATCAACTTCACCAAGAAGGCACTCGATAGCTTACCTATTCCAGTAGGAGATAGTAGACCTTCATACTATGATGAACAAGTTAATGGATTACTTATCAGAGTAACTAGCAAGGGTACTAAATCTTATATGGTATTCAGAAGAATCAATGGTATCCCTAAGAAGAATACTTTAGGTACTTATCCAGAAATGACAATTGAACAAGCTAGACGAGATGCTATAAAAATACTTAGTCTTATTAGTGATGGTGTAAATCCAAACAACTTAAAAGGTGATGTTCTTACAAAACAAAACATTACCCTTCAAAAAGTCTTTGATGATTACTGTGCTTCAAAACATAATGTTAAGTTAAGCACTATGAAGAACTACTTATCAATATTAAAAACCTATCTAAATGATTGGAAGAAAAAACCTCTTGCTGAAATTAGTAGGGATATGGTTGAGAAAAGACATAGAGATATTGGTCAAGGAAATGGTAAGTTCTATATAGCTTCACCCACTAGGGCAAATACAACAATGCGTCTTGTTCGTGCGTTGTTTAACTATGCTATGGGTCAGTATGAAGATAACAAAGGTGAACCACTCTTTCTTCACAATCCTGTTCAAAGAATTACTTCTCAAAGACTATGGTTTAAGGAGAAGATTAGGCAAAGTGTAGTAATGAAATACGACCTTAAGAAATGGTATGACGGTGTTATGAAATTACCTATTCAAGATGACAATCAAAAGCACTTTAATAGTAGTGAGGTTGTCCGAGATTTCCTTATCTTTGCTATGTTTAGTGGACTTAGAAGGAATGAGGTTTTAGAGATGAAATGGAGCGATATCGACTTCCGAAACCACTCCTTTACCATTGAGGACACTAAGAACAATGAGAGCCATTCTCTCCCTTTAAACTTCAAACTTGATGAAGTATTAGAAAGAAGAAAGAGAGATAGAGAAAATCCTGTTATCAATCCTTATAATAACCCTTATGTCTTTCAAGGATTGAAATCAAATGGGCATTTACACCCGCCTAAAAGACAGTTAGCAAGAGCAAGAGAACTAGTAGGGTTTCATTTCACTAATCACGACCTTAGAAGAACATTTGAAACAAGTGCGAATAGACTTAACTTGTCTAAATACACTCTTGATAAACTTATCAATCACTCAAATTCAA
>CAJQTP010000018.1 GCA_905620445.1 uncultured Candidatus Thioglobus sp. | reverse complement strand
ATACTGAGCAAGGCGTAATTGGCTCAAGATTTACCTGGTCTTTTATAAAAATTGTTCCAGTTTTGGTTTTACTACCCGTACTATCATTTTATTTATTTTCTTTTGGATCAATACGAGATAACCTTCAAATTGCCGAAACTCAATTTGATGAGTTCAATTTAAAGGTTGGCGGCGAGGTTGATGAGCTTTATAGAAATACTAATAATGTTGCCATTAAGTATTATGAGGATAAAACCCGCAATATAGGAAAACTTATTAACTACTTTGACGCGCCTAGATCGTCAACTGAGCAAATGCAGTCAGTGCTTAATCTTTTAGTGAGTGACTTTTGGGCCTGTGAACTCAAGCTATATGACTATCAAATGAACTTGAGAGCGACGAGCAAAAGAGATGATTCGATTTGCTTGGCAGATGGCTATACAGCTTCAACGGATGCGTTTACTTTAATTGCTCATTTTTCTTCAGATATTAATATTGAAAGTCTTATTTCGAGGATGACTCGCTTTCGTGATGCCGCAAAAGATGCCGAGCTAACGCTTAACTCTTCTATTATTAAAACTCGCTTTTTGATTGATTTTACGTCAACAATTTTATTATCAGTCTTAAGCGCATTACTTATTGTTCTTAGAATGATTGATCAGTTAATGAGGCCAATGCACAACTTGTCAGTCGCTACAAGAGAAATTTCTTCTGGAAACTATGACGTAGAAATTAAACAAGATTCTAAAAATACAGATATGCATGATTTAATAGGACATTTCAACGAAATGAGCAGGCGTATTAAGCTATCTACAGAGGGCCTTGATACACACAATCTTTATTTAGAAACTATTCTAAAGTACTCTTTCGGAGTTATTGCTCTTAATCAAGACAAGAAGATACAAATTATTAATCCAGTTATTGGAAACATACTTCAAATTGAAGACGAGTCGAAATTTATTGGAAAGTCCTACGAAGCTATTATTGAAGAGCATGAAAACCTTAGTCCACTTTTTTCATTTATCCAAGAAAAAATTGAACAAAACTCATTGGAGTGGGATAAAGAAATTGAATTAACACTTAATGATAGAAGTCGACTTATTTATTGTCAGGGCGCTATTCTCGATGTGGAAAATAAAACGCTTGGTTACGTAATTATAATTAATGACATTTCTAAGTTAAATAGGGCGCAGAAGAAGGCGGCATGGGGAGAGGTTGCGGTTCGTATGGCGCATGAAATAAAGAACCCTCTTACTCCTATATTGTTGTCTGCTCAAAGACTAAGAAATTTGTTTTTAGAAAAGCTAGATACGAAAGACTCTGCAATTATAAATAAAACAACTCAAACCATTATGGACCAAGTGGCATCTATGGATTCTATGGTTAGTGCGTTTGCAAACTACGCAAATACGCCTGAAATTCAGAAGACTTTATCATCGCTAAACTCCTTAATAAATAAGTCAGCCTCACTATATGATAACCATGAGGGTATTAGGGTTGACTTAGATTTAAGTGGAGACTTACCTAAGTTGCAACTTGATCAGGATGCTATTTCTAGAGTATTAATTAATTTAATTAAAAATTCAATTGAAGCTAAGCAAGAAAAAAACAAGTTAAATATAAAAATTAAGTCAAGAGTTAGCAAAAAAGAAGGTTTAGTTCGATTAACAATTGTTGATGATGGGAAAGGGCTGCCTGAAGATATTATTGATAAAGTTTTTGAGCCATATATTACAACAAAGGAAAAGAGTGGGGGGCTGGGCCTTGCAATAGTACAAAATATTATTGAACAACATGATGGCCAGATATTTGCAAGCAATGTAAAGCCTCATGGCGCTAGAATAACGATTGAATTCAGTATAATTGATGCTATAAGGGAGATGAAATGAAACAAGACTCTACATTCGGCAAAATATTAATCATCGATGATGAGAGGGATAATACTGAAATTATTAAAGATATTCTTGAAGACGTAAGCTACACAACTATGCTAGCTAGAGGCGCTGATGAAGCAAAAGCAATAGTTGCTGCCAATACTTTTGATTTAATATTAATGGACGTTTGGATGCCTGGCCAAGATGGTATTTCACTTTTATCAGAATGGCACTCTGAAGGTTTTTCTACTCCCATAGTAATGATGTCTGGTCATGCTGAGACAAGTGATATAGTTAGAGCTATGAAGCTCGGCGCTGTAGATTTTTTAAAAAAACCATTGCATGATTTTTTGCCAATATTGAGAAATATTATGACTCGCAAAGAGCCGGAAAAATCATCTCAGCAAGTGAGTGGTATAGATTATTCTCTAAAGCTTAAAGAGGCACGAAATATTTTTGAAAGCCAATATTTGCTTCATCACCTCTCAGTTAACGATAATAATATTGCTATTGTTGCAGAGATTGCAGGTCTAGAGAGGACAACTTTGTATAGAAAACTTAAAGATTTAGGAATCGATAAGAAATGAAAATATTAATCTTAGGGGCTGGTCAGGTTGGCTCAACTCTTGCAAGATACCTTTGTTTAGATGACGATAATGATATAACGATTATTGATCAAAAAGAAGAAATGTTGACGCCTCTTCAAAGGCATTTAGATATAAAAACTGTTATTGGCTATGGTGCATATCCTAGCGTTCTAGAAAAAGCTGGCATTAAATCTATGGATATGGTTATTGCTGTAATGCGCTCCGATGAAAGAAACATGGTTGCTTGCAGAATGGCGCATACTCTATATAACGTAAAGAAAAAAATTGCAAGGATAAGAACCACTGAGTATTTGCTTAGACCAGAGATATTTTCTAATGATGCATTACCAATAGATTTTCTAATTACACCTGAGAACTTAATTACTGACTATATTCAGGGCATTGTTGAACAACCTGGCGCCTCTCAAGTATTTGATTTTGAGAATGGATTAGTCCAGCTAGTCGAAACACGCGCCTTCGTTGGCACTCCAATTGTTAATAGGCCAGTTAAAGAGCTTCATGAGCACATGCCTGATATACAAATACGCATCGTAAGTCTTTATAGAAATGAAAAAGCAATTCCTGCCAAGAGTGATACAGTTATAAGAGAAGGTGATCAGGTCTATTTTTTAGCTAAAAAAGATCACATTCCAAGAGCTTTAAAAGAGTTTAGGCGTGCTGAAAATACTTATCACAAAATCTTCATTGCTGGAGGTGGGAGTATTGGCCTAAATGTGGCCAAACTTCTTGAGGAGACTCATAATATAAGGATTATTGAGTTAAGCGAAGAAAGGGCTAAATATCTAAGCGAGAAGCTGAACAACACTTTAGTGCTCCAAGGTAATGCTTCGGATGAAGACTTACTTAAGGAGGAGGGCATTGAGAATACAGACCTATTTTTGGCTTTAACTGACTCAGATGAGGTAAACGTTATTGTGTCAATTCTAGCTAAACGTCTTGGCGCTCATAAAACTATTGCACTGGTTAAGCGTGATGTTTATGCAGCCCTCGCTGAGCAAAGTGGAGATGTAGATATCATTGTTTCTCCTGATCAAATTACAGTGAGCGGTATCTTGTCTCATCTAAGAAAGGGTGACTGCATGAAAGTTCATTCCCTGCAGCATGGAAAAGCCGAGGCGATAGAAATAGTTGTTCATGGAGATAAAGAATCATCTGAAGTAGTAGGGGTTCAAATTAAAGATTTACCTTTGCCTGAAGGAGTTGTTGTTGGCGCCATTGTAAGAAATGATCAATTATTGATGGGCTCAAAAAAACTTATTATAGAACAAGGAGATCACGTTTTAATGGTGCTAATGGATGTTGGAAAAATTCACGAAGTTGAGGCCTTGTTCGTAGAGAATGATCAGTAATTACTTTAAATTAAATACTAAAAAGGTATTGGTTAAATGCAGTTAAGTATTGTTGCAAAGACTTTAGGTCTTCTTTTAATGGTCTTCAGTTTAGCCCAGGTACCTCCAATATTGGTGGATTTACTCTATTCGGAAGGGGAATACCTAACTTTTGTATTTTCATTTATTCTGACAGTGTTTGGAGGTCTTCTCCTATGGTGGCCATTTCGATCAACAAAGAAAGATTTTCGACTTAGAGAGGGCGTCTTAATAGTTGTTTGTTTTTGGGCCGTATTGTCACTTTTTGGAACCCTGCCTTTTTTAATTACAGATTCAATTAGTAATCTTTCATTCTCTAATGCATTTTTTGAGTCAATGTCTGGCTTAACTACAACAGGCGCAACTGTTTTAAGTCAGCTGGATGATTTGCCCAAAAGTATTCTTTTTTATAGGCAACAACTACAATGGCTTGGCGGCATGGGTATTATTGTTCTTGCTGTCGCAGTTCTTCCTCTTTTGGGCGTAGGTGGAATGGAGCTTTATCATGCAGAGTCTAGCGGCATTGCCAAAGATAGGCTTACGCCTAAGTTACGCAATACTGCGATAGCTCTTTGGAAAATCTATCTGTCATTGACTGTCCTGTGCGCACTCGCTTACTTCTTTTCAGGTATGTCTATCTTTGACGCTATTAGTCACAGTTTTTCTACGGTCGCAATTGGAGGTTTTTCAACTCATGACAGCTCCATTGGCTATTTCAATTCGATACCGATAGAAATGATTGCTATGTTTTTCATGTTTTTAGCGGGCATTAATTTTTCATTGCACTTTGTGGCATGGAATAACCGGTCGCTTATTGACTATATTAAAGATTCTGAATTTAAAACCTACGCAACAGTTTTAATTACCGCATCTATTATTGTGGCAATTGCTCTTTCTCTAAATAACGAATACGGCTCGGCTTCTGAAACAATAAGGCATAGCTTATTTCAAACTGTTTCAATAGCTACCACAACTGGTTTTTCTTCGCAAAATTATAGTAGCTGGCCTGCAGCAATACCTGTATTTCTAATAATGATCAGCTTTATTGGTGCATGTGTTGGATCCACTGGAGGCGGAATTAAAGTAGTTCGAGTATTAGTAATGTTTAGATTAGGAATGAAAGAGATACATAAATTTATACGCCCTAATGCTCAGGTTAGCATTAAGTTAAATAAGGCTAGCATTAACGAAAAGGCGCTAGTTTCGGTTCTTGGATTCTTTTCACTATACGCGATTTCTTTTATTTTTATTATGATGCTGTTAATGTTTGCAGGCTTAGATCAAGTAACCGCATATTCTGCAACAGCGGCGACTATGAATAATCTTGGGCCAGGGCTAGGAGAGGTTGCGCAAAATTACGGATCACTGGGCGAAACTGCTAAGTGGATTTTGAGTTTTTCAATGTTGATTGGCCGACTAGAGGTTTTGACTATTATTGCTATTTTCCACAGGGCTTTTTGGAGACACTAATAGATTTATCAACCCCACCTGAGGGCAGGGTTGATAAAGTATCTTTTTACAATAACGGCGCTATAACTAAACTTACAATTGCCATTACATTGATCAAAATATTCATCGCTGGACCAGAAGTATCCTTAAACGGATCGCCAACAGTGTCACCCACTACAGTAGCTGCATGAACGTCAGTACCTTTACCACCCAAGTTTCCTTTCTCAACATACTTTTTAGCATTGTCCCATGCACCACCTGCATTGGCCATCATTAGGGCCATTAGAACGCAGCCAAGGAGCGCACCACCAAGCATTCCGCCAAGTGCCTCAGGACCAATTAAAAATCCTACTAAAACTGGAGCTGCTACTGCGATAACTCCTGGAAGAATCATTTTTTTAAGGGCTGCAGTTGTCGCAATATCAACACATTTAGCTGTATCTGGCTCAGCCTTCCCTTCTAAAAGTCCTTTTATTTCTTTAAATTGTCTTCTTACTTCTTCAATCATTTCAAAAGCTGCATCACCAACAGCAGTCATAGTAAGAGAGGCAATTAAGAATGGAATCGTACCACCAATAAATAAGCCAATTAAAACGTCTGCACTATTTAACTCAAGTATAAAGTTTAAACCCTGTTGCGCGTAATTAGCACTAACCGTCTCAGTAAAAGCAGTAATGATTGCAAGAGCAGCAAGAGCAGCAGCGCCGATCGCAAATCCCTTACCAATAGCTGCAGTAGTGTTGCCAAGCTCATCAAGAGAGTCAGTAATCTTGCGCGTATCCTCACCCAGTCCAGCCATTTCTGCAATACCGCCTGCATTGTCCGCAATTGGTCCGTAAGCATCAATTGCCATGGTCATACCAACTGTTGCAAGCATTCCTATTGCAGCAATACCTACGCCATATAATCCAACGAAAAGATTAGAGACATAAATAATTAAGCAAATCATAAATACTGGGATTACAACCGATTGCATTCCTATTGCTAGGCCTTTAATCATTACTGTTGCAGCGCCAGTTTTTCCAGACTCTGCGATATCTCTAATTGGCTTTCCTGCTGTGTAGTACTCTGTAACAAGTCCAATAATGATTCCGCCAAAGCTACCCATAAGAACTGCTACCCAAATAGAATTTGAGACATCTAAAAAATCGATTAGAAAGTAAGAAGTAACAATAAACAATAGAGCAGAACCAATAGTTCCCATTCTCAAAGCTGACTCAGGTGATTTATTTGAAGATAACTTTACAAATAGAATTCCAAGGATTGAGCAAATCAGACCCAGGGAAGCAAGAGCTAAAGGAAGAGACATTAACTCAGCTCGGTTTCCACCAAGTGTAGTTAGGCCATCAATAGCAAGAGTAGAGGCGATTGCAATTGTTGCAATCATTGAGCCGCAATATGATTCAAAGATATCTGAGCCCATACCAGCTATATCACCTACATTATCACCAACATTATCAGCAATAACTGCAGGGTTGCGAGGATCGTCTTCCGGAATCCCTGCTTCTAATTTACCAACTAAATCAGCTCCTACATCAGCACTTTTAGTAAAGATACCGCCACCAACACGAGAGAATAATGCAACAACGGAGGCGCCCATAGCAAAACCATGAAGTGCTTCTGAATGCTCTGCACCAAAGAAGTAGTAAAGTCCGCCTAATCCTAATAAACCAAGAGCTGCGACGGATAATCCCATTACTGAACCACCAAAAAATGCAACGGTTAGAGCTGCAGAACTTCCACTGTCATGAGCCGCTTGAGCTGTTCTTACATTAGCAATAGTCGCTGTGTTCATACCTATATATCCAGCAGTAGCTGAAGTAACAGCACCTACAAAGAAACACAAGGCACTTAAAGGGCCAAGGAATATATAAAGTAAAACTAATAAAACTAATGCAAACATGCTTAGCATTTGATATTCACGCTTCATGAAAACAATCGCGCCAATATGAATTTGTTCACCAATTTTTTTAACTTCGCCACTTCCACCATCTTGTTTACTTATCCATTGGTAAATAAAAACAACGATAAGTAAGCCTAAAACACCGAGTGCAGGCGCTATTAAATTTTGATCAAAATCCATTTCGTCTCCTTAATTTAAAATGAAGCGGGAATGATATCCTAAAGTGTTTAAAAATTGGAAAAAAAATACCAGTTTTGAATTGAAATGAATTAAATTGACTATAAATTTATCTTATAAAATCAAATCTATAAATTTTTGTTGTTTTGGATTCAAAATGTTTGTAATTCGATTTGCACTTCTATCCTCTTTTTTTTATGCACTTAATGTAACCATGGTGCCGTTAATTTATACTTTTGAGATTAGCGCTTTTTTATTTTTATTTGTTCGCTTTGGTACAACTTTCTGTACTTCACTGCTTGTTACCAAAAGTTTTTTCTCATTTAATGAAATTAAATATCAAAAACTGGGCATTTGGATTCTTATTCTTTCTGTTTTATTTGGCGTTCAGTCCTGGCTTTATGTTGAAGCAGTAAAATATATGTCGGTAGGTCTTGCTAGTGTGGTGCTTTTTACTTATCCCTTAATTACTTATTTAATAGTTTCACTCACAAAGCGAAGATCACTCGATTTAATAACAATAGTTATGTTCATAGTTGCAACTCTAGGAATTGCTGCGCTCTCTCAGAGTTCAGAAGGCTTTTACACAATGGTAATTGGGATAGTTTTAGCCTTACTTTCAGCAATGACCTATTCCTTAATTCTAATTACAACGCCAAAAGTGAGTGGTTTAAAAAATTGGGAAATTGTTAAATATACTACTCTTATTCCAGCGCTTACCTTTTTATACTTATTTATAAATGAAACTGGTTTCTATTGGCCGCAAAATGAAGGAATAATTCTGTCTCTCATTTCGGGAACTTTTTTTGCTACAGGAATGATGTTTTATCACATGTCCGTTCGTAAATATGGCCCTATAAGAACGGCTAATATTGGCTATACAGAGCCTCTATTGGTATTAGTTTTTGGTTTTATGGCATATTCAGATGCAATTACAGTTACCCAGGGATTAGGGGTAATCATGGTAGCAATTGCTTCAATTACTATTGAGAGGAGGCAATTGAAGCAAGATAACCTACCTAAGATTTAAACTACTCTTTAGAAGCTAATAGTGCATTCATCCTTAACTGACTAACAAAGCTAGTCAATTGGAATAGATAAGTTTTCTTTAACTTTATTCATAACCACCATTGAACTAAAGCGTTTGATATTTGGATTTTCTAAAAAATATTTTTTTGTAAAATCTTCATAATCTCCCATTTCTTTAAAGGTGGTCATCAAAACGTAATCATAATCACCAGTAACGTAGTAACACTGCATAACCTCTGGGGCATCAAACATTGTTTTTTTAAATTGAATATCAGGCGCTGTCCCCTCTATGTCACTCAGTATCTGAACTATAATGGTAATTTTTCTATCTAGCTGATTGCGATCTAAAACTGATATATCTCTTTCAATAATGCCAGTTTTACGCATTGAATTTAATCTTCTTTGACAGGCTGAAGATGATAATCCCACTTCTTTCGCTAACTGCTGAGAAGTAATCTTATTATTTTCTTGGACAATTTTTAGAATTTTGTAATCAAAACTATCTAATTTATTCATAATATGATGATATCACATAATTTATTTAAAAAAATCAAAATAATGCGTAAATTATGCAAATTATAGCAAATGTAAATCTTTCTAATCTTAATGATAGTGTTAAACTTCTATTTCATAAATAAAAAAGGAGAACTTTATGAAAAAAATCATTTCGATTTTTACATGTTTTTTTCTTGTTTTAGGTTTAGCTCAAACATCTTCTGCTGAATCTGATACATTAAAAAGACTTAAGAAACAAGGATATGCAACAGTTGCTGTTGCAAATGAACCACCTTACAGTGATATTAAATCTGATGGCTACGTTACTGGTGCTGCGCCTGATGTTGCACGTGCCGTTCTTGCCGTTCTAGGTGTTCCAGAGTTGAAAGCTCAAGTTATTATGTATGGCGCTATGATTCCCGCTCTTCAAGCAAGAAGAGTAGATATGGCAACTTCTGGTCTTTACATTAAGCCTGGCAGATGTGAGTCTATCATTTATTCTGAGCCTGATTTATGTGGCGCGGAAGCTTTTGCTGTTCCAGCTGGGAACCCAAACAACCTATTAACTTATGAAGACATTGCTGCTAACCCAGCTTTAAAAATGACTACATGTGCTGGTTGTGCTGAAGAAAAGTACGCTCTAGAGCGAGGTGTAAGTGCTGATCAGATTGTTTATTTTGATGCACCTCCGAGTGGTATTAAAATGCTACAACAAGGTAGAGTTGACGTATTTGCTCTATCAGGTCTAGGTACAGCAGATCTACTTAATAAAACTAATGATCCAAACCTTGAGTTAGTAATGCCTGTTACAGGTGTTCCAATGGGTTGTGCTGGTGCAGCATTTAACAAGGATGATTTAGAGTTCAGGTCTGAATACAATATGGCTTTAGCTAAGTTAAAGGCTACTGGAGAGTTTGAGGCAATTATTGCGCCTTATGGTTTCTCTGCAGCTGCAACTGCTTCGAAGTCTTATCTGACTCAATGTCCTAATGGAATGTAAATTTATTCTGTAACCTTATTCTTCCCTGTAAATATTAGGGGCAGAGTTTGTTTTTAGAATTTATTTAGTAACCTAATCTGCCCTGTTGTTTTTTGCAGGGCAGTTTTTTTAGAGTTTTTTATGAATGAAGTTTTAGAGTTTTACCCAATACTTATTAAAGGAACTATTGTTACGATACAGTTAACGGTATTAGGGGCAATTGTAGCTCTTATTATTTCATTTATTGTTGGAATTGCAAGAATATCTTCATTTGCCTCAGTAAGAGTAATAGCAATTGTTTATTTAGAATTTTTTCGCGGTAGTTCAGCCCTTGTTCAAATGTTTTTTATTTATTTTGTTTTGCCAATGTGGGGTATTTATTTTGATGCCATAACTGCGGGTGTTATTGCTTGTGGTCTGAATGTTGGTGCATATGGATCAGAAGCTGTGAGAGGAGCTATACTTGCTGTCAGCAAGGAGCAACATGAGGCATCGCAAGCTTTAAACTACTCAAGTTACGAGAAATATAGATACGTTATTATTCCTCAAGCAATTCCAATTATGATTCCTACATTTGGGAATCTACTTATTGAGCTGATGAAATTAACAGCAGTGTGCTCTCTTATTACTATTTCAGATCTAACATTTGTAGCACAAATAATCAGGGTTCAGACTGCTTTAACATTAGAGCCATTTCTATTAATACTCATTATTTATTTTATTATTGCTACAGTCTTAGTTCAGATAGTAGATATGATTGCTAAGAAGTTTTCTAAAGGTAGAAATATTATGACTGCAGGAGACAAGTAATCATGGAATGGAATTGGGACCATGCATATGCAGTCTTACCTCAGCTTCTTAAAGGCTTAGTAATTACAATTGAAGCTACGATTGTTGCATCCTTAATTGCTTATATTTTAGGCTTAGCAATAGCTATTTTCAAGATGTCTAAAAGCAAGTTAGTGCGTGTTTCTTTATATTGGATGACGGAGTTTGTTAGAAGAACGCCAATCCTAGTGCAGTTATATGTTGTATTTTATGTCCTTCCTGACTTTGGAATTTTCCTAGAAGCCTTTACATGTGGGGTAATTGTATTAGGTATTCACTTTAGTACATATACGTCTGAAGTTTTTAGGGCTGGCATTGATAATGTTTCTAAAGGGCAGTGGGAAGCTGCAAAGTCTCTAAACTATAATCCATATCAAGCTTGGAAGCATGTTATTTTGCCTCAGGCTATCCCCCCTATGATTCCACCACTTGCAAACTATTTGATTACAATGTTTAAGGAGACGCCATTGTTGGCATTTATTACAGTAGTTGAATTATTTAGAGCAGCTGATCAATATAGTAATAGTTATTACACTTATCTTGAGCCTATGACCCTTGTTGGGGTGTTCTTTTTAATCGTATCTATTCCCTCAGCAATGATAGCAATGAAATTAGAAAAGAAATTTAAGCCAATAAAGGTCACCCGATGAATTTCGTAAGTTCGCACTGGGGAACTTATAAATTTTCAGTAGATAAGAATAAAAAAATACAATTAGATAATTGGGGATTGGACTCTTCTCCAACAGAATTTGGTTTAGGCCTTGCTGATGCTGCAGTCGATCATTTAAGAATCACTCAGCCCCATGTAAGAAAAGGATGGCTAGAAAATATAGGTAAAAGTGATGGCAAAAGAGGCCAGGATGAGTTTATACCTATAAGCTGGGATGAAGCATTTGAGCTTGCATCTAAAGAGCTATTAAAAACTAAAAATGCCTATGGTAATTCAGCAATTTATGCCGGGTCGTATGGATGGGCAAGCGCTGGAAGATTTCACCATGCTAAGAGTCAAGTTAATCGTTTCTTTAATTTATTTGGAGGCTTTAGCTCATCATTTCAAAGTTATTCTTACGCTGCGGCGCAAACTCTCCTTCCCCATATAATTGGTTTAGATTTATATTCAACATTAGACGAACATACGACTTGGGACGCCCTATCTGAAGAGTGTGAATTAATATTAATGTTTGGAGGAATGCCATTAAAAAACTCTAAAGTTTCAGCTGGAGGCGTAGGAAAGCACGTTACCAAGATGGGTATGAAAAAGTGTTTTGATAAAGGCATCGAATTCATTAATATTAGCCCTCTTATAGATGATGCCCCTAAATTTTTAAAAGCACAGCAAGTTCCTATTAGGCCAAATACTGATACTGCTTTAATGTTGGCTCTATCTCATATTTTAATTAAAAACCAATCTTATGATAAGGATTTCATAGATAAATATACTGTGGGATTCGATAGTTTTTCTGACTACGTACTAGGCAAAAAAAATAATCAAGAATGTAGTCCTGAATGGGCATCAAAAATTACAAATATTCCTGCCAAAACAATCTACGAGCTAGCAAATAAAATAACAACAAAAAAAACCATGATTTCTTTATCTTGGAGTCTACAAAGAGCCTCTAGAGGGGAGCAGCCTTTGTGGATGGGAATTACTCTCGCAGCAATGCTAGGCCACATAGGAACTGCCAGTGGAGGCTTTGGATTTGGATACTCTAGTGTAAATAGTACAGGTGATTCATTTGACAAAATACCTTGGCAAAGCCTACCTCAAGGTAAAAATAAAATTAAAGACTTTATCCCAGTTGCAAGAGTAACCGATATGCTGGAAAACCCAGGAGGGGAGTTTGATTATGATGGTAAGAAATTAACATACCCAGATATAAAATTAATTTATTGGGCGGGAGGAAATCCCTTTCATCATCATCAAGATTTAAATCGACTAGCTAAAGCTTGGCAAAAACCCAATACAATTATTGTTAATGAAATTTGGTGGAATGCTCAGGCTCGTCACGCTGACATTATTTTCCCAGCCAACACTGCTTTAGAGAGAAATGATTTAATGTTGAATCCAAGAGATCCAACAATTGTAGCGAATAAAAAAGCTATGAAAAGCTTTAAAAATTCAAAAACTGATTTTGAAATATTTTCAGGGTTAGCAAAAAAACTGGGCTTTCTAGAATCATTTACTGAAGATAGGAGTGAGTTGGATTGGATAAAATTTATATGGAATAATAGCTCAAAAGCGCATCAAAAAAATATAAGTTTTCCAAGTTTTGAAGAATTCTGGGAAAAAGGATATTTTGAACTTCCAGCCCCAAAGATTGAAAAAATTATGTTTAATGATTTTAGAAAAGATCCAATTAATTTTCCTCTAAAGACCCCTTCAGGAAAAATAGAAATATCTTCTGAAACTATATCTAACTTTCAATTAAGTGATTGCTTCTCTCACCCCTACTGGTTTGAGCCTTATGAGTGGTTAGGAAACATAGATGAATATCCATTGCATTTAATTTCAAATCAGCCAACGCACAGACTCCACAGTCAGCTTGATAATGCTGCCATTAGTCAAAACAGTAAAATAAATGGCAAGGAGCCTGTGATGATAAATTCATCAGACGCTCTAGAAAGAGATATTCAGGATGGTGATATTGTGATGTTATTTAATAAAAGAGGAAGGGTATTGGCTGGCGCAAATATTTCTGATAGTGTTATGCCTGGAGTTGTTGTGCTTTCAACTGGCGCCTGGTTTGATCCAGATTATGCTTTAAATTTAGAGAGACATGGTAACCCTAATGTTCTCACAAAAGATGTTGGAACTTCGTCTTTAAGTCAAGGACCAACTTGCCATACAACTTTAGTACAAGTGAAAAAAGCAAATAGAGAGGAAATTGTGGATGTGAATATTTTTAAAACCCCAGAAACTCTTAATTGATAAAGATACTTAAAAAAAATTAATAACTAACTAAAAATTTAATACTATGAATAATATTATACAGTTTGAAAATGTTTCAAAATCTTTCGGTGATTTAAAGGTTTTAAATAAGTTAAATTTGGAAGTGAAAGATGGTGAAAAATTAGCTTTGATAGGGCCAAGTGGTTCTGGAAAGACAACAATTTTACGAATTTTGATGACACTAGAAACTATTGATGATGGTTTTGTTTCAGTTAATGGTGAATATTTATGGCATGAAAAAAACAATGGAAAAATTATCCCAGCCTCTGAAAATCATCTTCATAAAATGCGTGATCATATTGGGATGGTCTTTCAGCAATTCAATTTATTCCCTCATCTAACCGCTATTGAAAATGTTGAACAACCTCAGATCTTAATAAAGAAAAGATCAAAGCCTGAGGCTAAAGATAAGGCTGAAGAATTATTTAATTTAATTGGGCTAAACGATAAAAAAGATCATTACCCTCATGAATTATCAGGTGGCCAGCAGCAACGCGTAGCAATAGCTAGAGCATTAGCTATGGAGCCAAAAATTATGTTGTTCGATGAAGTTACCTCAGCTCTAGATCCAGAGCTTGTTGATGAGGTATTAACTGTTCTTCGTAAGTTAGCATCTGATACCGATACTACGATGTTAACGGTTACTCATGAAATGAACTTTGCACGAGAATTTGCAGATAGAGTTTTATTTTTTGACGCGGGTCAAATAGTGGAGTCTGGAAAGCCTGAGAATATTTTTGCAAATCCAGAAAAGAGACGAACTAAAGAATTTCTTAAAAAATTTATTAACAACGTTAATTAATACTAAACCTACTAAATATTTTTACGATTATGATTAAACAATACAAACACTTAGTTCATTCAACAAAACATTTTGAGAATTTAAATATTCAGGCTGACTTTGAATACAAGCATCAACATATATTGAGTTTAGAGGCATTCGAGTTAGCAAATAAAGAAATCATCACATGGGACAATTATAAGCCAACACCGCTCCATTTTTTCCCTGATATGGCTGAAGATGCAGGTGTTGCATCAATTGCGTACAAAGATGAAAATCTTCGTTTCTCCCTTAAAAGCTTTAAAGCTCTTGGCGGTGCTTATGCAGTGGCTAATCTTTTAATCAAGAAATTAAAGGAAATTGGAATTACTGCTAGCTCTAAGGATCTTATTGCTGGAATTTATAAACACGAAACTTCAAAAATTACTGTTTGCTGTGCAACTGATGGCAACCATGGTAGGTCGGTTGCTTGGGGTGCTCTTCATTTTGGCTGCAATTGTGAAATTTATATTCATCGAAATGTCAGCGTGGGTAGAGAAGAAGCAATTGCTAAATATGGAGCGCAAGTTAATCGAATTAAAGGGAATTATGATGATTCCGTTCGCTTAGCTGCTGAAGTAGCTGATGAGAATAGTTATACGGTTGTATCCGATACGTCATATGAGGGCTATACAGATATTCCAAAAGATGTAATGCAGGGATACACAGTAATGGTGGATGAAGCTCTGAAACAGATGGATGAAATGCCTACACATGTTTTTTTACAAGGAGGCGTTGGAGGATTCCCAGCTGCTGTAGTCTCCTTCATAGTTGAAAGTCTTGAGTGTCCTCCTATTTTCGTATTGGTAGAGCCGACAAATGCTGACTGTTTATTTCAGAGTGCGGTCAATGGAAAGCCAACTGCTGTTCATGGTGAGCTAGATACAATAATGGCAGGGCTTGCTTGCGGTGAAGTGTCCTTATTAGCATGGTCCATTCTTGAGAGCTATGTTCCTCACTTTATGTCAATAACTGATGAGTCAATTCCTAAAGTGATGCAGCTTCTCGCTAATCGAGATACGCCTATTGTTGCTGGAGAGTCTGCCGTTACTGGACTTGCCGGGTTCCTAATAGCAAGTAATGACAGTGAACTGAAAGAAAAACTATCAATTAATGAGAATTCAAGAGTTTTATTTTTTGGAACAGAAGGAGATACCGATGAAACAATGTACGAAGAGCTTGTAGGAAGATCTTCTTCAGAGGTTCTTAGCGGTCTTTAATTTGAGTGGAGATAAAGATATGAACATTCCAAGTAGAGGCTTTGAAGTTTCTGAATACGAAAATAGACTTGATAAAATTCAAAAGCTTATGTTTGAATCTGAGATGGATGCAATTTTATTGACTACTCAGGTTGATATTGAATACTACACAGGATTTAAAACACAATTCTTTCAAAGCCCAACACGCCCTTGGTATGTTTTAGTGCCAAGTAATGGCAAGCCTCAGGCTATTATTCCTACGATAGGTGAGTCAGGGATGAGGGAGACATGGATAGATAATATACAGACATGGACCTCACCTAATCCAGAGGATGACGGTATTAGTATTCTTTTGTCTTCAATTAAATCTTTAATGAATAATCATAAATGTCTTGGTGTTCCCAAGACGCTCGAAAGCACTCTAAGGATGCCATTGGGTGATTATGAGTATTTAGTAAGTTCTTTAAGCGGCATTGAAATTAAAGATGCTAATAAAATTCTTAGAAAGGTGAGATTTGTAAAATCAGCAGCTGAAATTGCAAAGATTAAGCATATTTGCCAGATAACTTCTCAGGGCTTTATTGACCTAGTGGATTTCCTTAAGGCCGGTGAGAGTGAGCGTGAAAATTGCCAACGCTTTAAGCAGCATCTTTTATCTCTAGGGGCAGACGACACTCCCTATATAGTATCAGGCTCAGGTAAGGACGGCTATGGCTCAATTATTATGGGGCCAACAGAGAAAATTATTGAAGAGGGCGATCTTTTTATTATTGACACTGGCTCGGTTTTTGATAGTTATTTCTGCGACTTTGATAGAAATTATGCATTTGGTCATATATGTGATGAGGCTAAAAAAGCTTATAGAGTTGCCTTCAAAGCAACTGAGGCAGGCTTTAATGCTGCTCAAGTTGGAAATACAACCTCAGATATCTTTAATGCAATGAACGACATTCTTCAAAAAGGCGGCGCTTTAGGTAACACGGTTGGTAGGCTTGGACACGGACTGGGGATGCAGTTAACAGAGTGGCCATCAAACACGGCAACCGATAATACCGTTCTTGAGCCAGGTGTTGTTTTAACTTTGGAGCCAGGAATGGCATTTCTTCCAGGCAAAGAAATGGTTCACGAAGAAAATATTGTAATCACTGAAAACGGCCCTGAGTGGCTAAGCATAAGAGCTACAGATGAATTACCAATCATTCAGTAGATTAAAATTATTGCTTCATAAGCTTACATAAAGAGAATTACTCTTATATAATAATGAGAATCATTATTATTTGTATTTAAACAATGCTTAGTGTAAGTAATTTATCAATTTCATTTGACGAGAGTCAAGTTCTAGAAGGGTTTAATCTAAGCGTTGAGAGTGGAGATATTTTTGCGTTATTAGGCGATAGTGGTAGCGGAAAAAGTTCAGCTCTTCGTTTTATTGCTGGCCTTGAAAATGCAATGAATGGATCGGTGGTCCTTGATGGCGCAGACTTAAGCCTTAATGGGGTTCATTCAGTAAAACCAGAGCTAAGAGAAATCGGCATGGTTTTTCAAGATTATGCTCTTTTTCCTCATATGACAGTGTTTCAAAATATTAGTTTTGGTATTGATCACTTATCAAAAAAATCTAAAACTGAGAAAGTTGCCTCGCTTCTTGAATTAATAAGCCTTAAGGGAATTGAAAAAAAATATCCTCACCAGCTCTCTGGTGGAGAGCAGCAACGCGTTTCATTGGCTAGGGCCTTGGCAAACTCTCCCAAGCTTTTATTGCTTGATGAGCCTTTCTCCAGTCTAGACAAGTCCCACCGTGATGAACTGGTTAAAGATGTTCGCTCGATATTAAAGAAACAGTCGGTTACCTCAATCCTTGTAACCCATGATGAAGCTGAAGCTAAGGCCTTTGCAGATAAAATTGGCAAAATTGAAAAAAAACAGTTGTTTATTAATTGATATTGTGTATCATTCGCAAATGATAATGATTATCATTTGTAAAAAAATAACATTTAACTTCAATTATTTAAGGATATAAGCAATGAATACGAAACGTTTAAGCGTAATCTCTTTAGCACTTTCAACGGTATTAATGGGCTCTGTAACTCAAATTCAGGCTGCGTCAGGTGATGATATTACAGTTTACAGCTCAAGAAAAGAACATTTAATTCAGCCTTTGTTTGAGCAATTTACAAAGCAAACTGGTATTGAGGTAAATTACTTAACTGGGAGTGGTGGAGATCTAATAGAGCGGCTTAAGTTGGAGGGCTCTAATACTCCTGCTGATATGTTCATGACAGTAGACGCAGGTGATCTATGGTATGCAGGAACTCAAAATATTTTTCAAAGCGTCAATACAGAAACAATCAAAAGTAACATTCCATCTTACTTAAGAGATCCAAAAGGATTGTGGACTGGATTGTCAGTTAGAGCCAGAACGATTGTCTATAGCAAAGAACGTGTCAACCCATCTCAACTATCAACTTACTCAAACTTAGCCTCAAGCAATTGGAATAAAAAACTTTGCCTAAGAACTAGTAAGAAAATTTATACAAAGTCACTAGTTGCTTCAATCATTCATAATCAAGGAGAAGAAAAAGCCTCTCAAGTCATTAGTGGCTGGGTAAATAATTTGGCAGCAGTCCCTAACGCTAAAGACTCACATGTAATGAACGCTATAATTGCTGGCCAGTGCGACGTTGGCTTGGTGAACACTTACTATTATGGGCAATTAATTGAGAAAACTCCAGATGCTCCAGTAAAGCTTTTTTGGGCCAATCAAGAAACTACTGGTGTTCACGTAAACGTTTCGGGCGCAGGCGTTACTAAACATGCCTCAAACCCAAGTGGAGCAACGCAGCTACTTGAATGGCTGTCGTCAGCAGAAGCTCAAGCTATTTATGGCTCTCTTAATAAGGAGTATCCTGCAAATCAAAACATTGATTCTGATGAAATTGTCTCATCATGGGGAAGCTTTACACAAGACAAAATGAATCTTTCCATTGCTGGAATACTTCAAGCGGATGCAGTCAAGTTGATGCAAAGGTTAGGTTATAAATAGTAACTCAAATATTGGCTTAACTTTACCCAGGGCTTCTTATAAGTCCTGGGTAATTTGTATTAAAATAAAAGACATTTTTACAGCCCTTTACCAATGAAAGAGATACTTATCAAGTCAAACATTTGGGTAGGCGCTTTAGCTTTGGCTATAGCTCTACCAATATTTGTTGTTGGTTCAGCTTGGCTCTTACCAGGCACTGATCTCTGGTCTCATTTTGCTCAAACATTACTACCTGAACTAGTCTCCTCGACGCTAATTCTGCTTATCGGAGTTGGTATTGGGGTAAGTGTTTTAGGAACTGTATTAGCTTACCTTGTAGTTATGGTGGACTTTCCTGGACGAGCTTGGCTTGAATGGGCACTTTTCCTTCCATTTGCAATTCCAGCCTATGTGTTAGCGTTTGTTTATCTTGGGGTGTTTGATTATTCAGGCTATGTCCAGGTATGGTTAAGAGAGTATCTAGGCATTCCAGGCTTTGATATCCGCTCAGGCCATTGGGCAATAATATTAACATTTGTGCTCGTTTTTTATCCTTATGTTTATATGATGGCAAGGGCATCCTTTAAGCGACAAAAAATTCAAATGATTGAAGCAGGAAAAATGTTGGGAGCTAAGCCTTTAAGAGTTTTTTGGAGAATTTCTGTTCCACTCGCAAGGCCAGCAATTGCTGCTGGATTACTAGTAACTCTAATGGAAACTTTGGCAGATTTTGGCGTTGTTTCTTTGTTTAATTACTCAACCTTCACAACTGCTATATATTCAGCTTGGGGAGACTTTCGTTCAATTGAAGTTGCTGCGCAGCTTGCTTCTTTACTTGTAGTTGTGTCTTTCTTTCTAATCTATTTTGAAAGAAAAGCCAGGGGTAAGGCTAAATATTATTCTTCTGATGTCTCTAATATCAAGGCTTATTATGCAAAAGGGCTTACGGGTTGGTTAATTTTTTTATTTGTATTCGGAGTATTTATGCTCTCTTTTGCAATGCCGTTACTTCAAATATTAATTTGGAGTGTTGAAGTGTTTACATTGGAGTGGAGTGATCGTTATTTTGATTATTTTGCTTCTAGTGGCATTTTAACTATTAGTGCGACAGCTCTTATAGTTGTAATTGCTACAATATTGGCACTTCCTAGTCGTCGAAAATCAGAAAGTAAAACCCTTCAACTATTGATACGATTTTCAACCCTTGGTTACGCTCTTCCAGGCTCAGTAATGGCTGTAGGGTTGCTATACGGTGTTCAAAATATCTCATTGATTAGTATTTATTTTGCAGGCTCGTCAATTAACCATATTCTTTTTGGCTCGGTAGCATTATTATTATTTGCATATGTATCAAGATTTATGGCAATTGCATATAACTCAACTAGTGCTTCGAGCGAACAAATTAAACCTGTCTATGGGCAAAGTGCAAAGCTGCTTGGGGCATCAAGACTTCGCTTAATTCAAAAGGTTTACCTTCCAATGATGATGCCTGGAATTTTAGCTGGAGGGCTTCTGGTAGCAGTGGACGTCATGAAAGAGCTTCCTGCGACTTATTTATTAAGGCCTTTTGGCTGGGATACACTTGCAATTCGTGTTTTTGAATTAAGCTCTGAAGGACTTTACGAGAGAGCTGCGATACCAGCTTTAATTATGGTTGTTTTTGGTGCAATTATAATGCTTATATTTAATAAGCTAGATAGTGAGAAATACTAAAGAAATATTGGCTAGATTTTAAAAAAGAATAGCTGTTATTCGAATTAGGTAAAATAATTTTATTATTTACCCCTATAGATTATTTTTATGAGTATTGATTTACTTGAAGTAAATGGCGTTAAATGCTTCTCTATTGCTTCTGGCATAAAGAAGAAGAATGATTTAGATCTTTCATTAATCTCGCTTATTGAAGGCACTAAGACTGCAGCGGTTTTTACTCAAAACATTTTTTGTGCTGCTCCAGTTACTGTTGCAAAAAACCATTTAAATTCAAATGTAAAAGCATTGATAATAAATAGTGGAAACGCTAACGCAGGAACCGGTCAAAAGGGTTTGGAAATTTGTTTAAAGACGTGTGAAATTTTTGCAGGAAAGTTAGGCATTGATTCAGATCAAATTTTGCCATTTTCGACTGGCGTAATTGGCGAGTTATTGCCACTAGATCCATTTGAAAAAAATACAAAAAAGCTAGTTGATGGTCTTTCTTCAAGCAATATGAGTATGGTAGCTAAAGGGATATTAACTACGGATTTAGTAGAAAAATATTATTCTAAAACATTTGAATTTGATGGGAAAGTAGTAACCCTCTCAGGAGTTGCAAAAGGCTCTGGAATGATTCGCCCAGATATGGCAACAATGCTAAGTTTTATAGTTACTGATGTTGGGGCGTCAAAACAGGAGCTGCAGGACTGCTTAGATATTGCAGTAAATCAGTCTTTCAACCGCATTACAGTTGATGGAGATACTTCAACAAATGATGCTTGCACTTTAAGTGCCACCAATCAATCAAGCGTTCAGCTCAATCAATGTAAAGAAGATTTTCAAAAGGCACTTAATGAAATTACCAAAACATTAGCAAAGATGATTGTTAAGGACGGAGAGGGGGCAACTAAATTTGTAGAAATAAAAGTTGGCGGGCTTTCATCTAATGAGGGCTGTTTAGAGGTTGCATATACAGTTGCACATTCTCCTTTAGTTAAAACAGCATTATTTGCAAGTGATGCGAATTGGGGCAGGATTTTAGCTGCTGTAGGAAGGTCAAAAGTTGATGGAATTTCTATTGAAAATATTGATATTTTCTTAAATGATTTGCAGATTATTTCTTCAGGTGAGATTAGTAAAAACTACACAGAAGCTGGCGGAAGTGCTGAAATGCAAAAATCTGACATTACAATTAGGATTGATTTGGGCGATGACGTTACTAGTGAGAGTGTATGGACAACTGATCTTTCATACGACTATGTAAAGATTAATGCGGAATACCGCAGCTAAGCTTTATAGATATTTTTTAATCTTAGTATTTTCAATTACAAACTGTTTAAATCTCCTAGCAATTGGAGATAGCTCTGCATCAGCATGATGAACAATATGCCACTGCCTAACTATTGGGAATGGATCAACGTTTAGCTGCCTAATGATTTTATTTTTAAGCTGAAGACCAACAGAGTGCATCGAAACAAAACCAACCCCTAATCCTGCTTGAACAGCCTCAACGATAGCCTCATTCGAGTTAATTTGAATATCTGAATTAAAATTTAAACCCGTAAACTTTTCAATAGTTATTCGAGTACCTGAGCCAACTTCTCTTGTAAGTAAAGTCTCCTTGGCTAAATCTTTAATTGTGACCTTTTTTTTATTTAACAGTTCATTATCAGGGTGTGCAATTGCAATCAAAGGGTTTTTCATAAATGCTTGAGAAATTAATGGAATATTTTTTGGTGGCTCTCCCATTATTACGAGATCAGCATTGTTATTTTTTAGGTTATTAAGAAGCGACTGCCTGTTTGTAACATCAATATAAAAAGTCATTTTAGGAAACTCTTTTTTAAACTTTGCTAGTAATGCACTAATAAATGAATTTGCAGTTGTTGCAACTGCTATTTGAAGGTGGCCCGAATCTGGTTTGAGTACTTCATCCATTTCAAGTTTTGAGTTTTCAAGTGTAGTAATAGTTTTTACTGCAGTTTCATAAAGCTTTTTTCCAATAAATGTAGCGCTGATTTTTTTTCCATTAATATCAAATAATTTTGCTCCAATGCTCTCTTGGAGTTGTTGAATCTGCATATATACTGCAGGCTGAGTGATATGAAGCTCTTTACTTGCGCTTGTAAACCCTCCTAATCTTATGACTGATTCATAGCTGTAGAGCTGTTTTAATGTATAATTAATCATAATATAAATTGATGATTATTTAAATAAATATTATTTTACATTATTTATTTCACCCACTATAATGATTTCATTTGTATATTAATATTAAACAGGGAGTGCGACTATGGCTAAGAAAGGTTACGATGCAGGTGTAAAGGAATACCGCGACACATATTGGATGCCCGAGTATGAGCCAAAAGATACTGATATTCTTGCTTGCTTTAAAATTACACCTCAACCAGGAGTTCCAAGAGAAGAGGTTGCAGCCGCTGTAGCAGCTGAATCTTCAACAGGAACATGGACTACAGTATGGACTGATTTGTTAACAGATCTTGATCACTACAAAGGTCGAGCTTATAGAATTGAAGATGTTCCAGGTTCAGATGATGCTATTTACGCTTTTATTGCATACCCAATTGATTTATTTGAAGAAGGTTCAATTGTTAACGTTCTTACCTCGCTTGTTGGAAATGTATTCGGCTTTAAAGCATTAAGAGCATTAAGGCTTGAAGATATTCGCTTCCCAATTGCATATGTTATGACTTGCGGGGGTCCTCCAAATGGAATTCAAGTTGAAAGAGACAAGATGAATAAATATGGCCGTCCAATGTTGGGCTGTACTATTAAACCCAAGCTTGGCTTATCAGCTAAAAATTATGGCCGCGCATGCTATGAAGGACTTCGCGGTGGATTAGACTTTACAAAAGACGATGAAAACGTAAACTCACAGCCTTTCATGCGTTGGAGGGATCGTTTCGGTTTTGTTCAAGACGCAATCGAAAAAGCCGAAAAAGAAACAGGCGAAAGGAAGGGTCACTACTTAAATGTTACTGCTCCTACACCTGAAGAGATGTATAAAAGAGCTGAATATGCTAAAGAACTAGGAACTCCAATCATTATGCATGATTTCTTTACGGCTGGCTTTACAGCGAATACAGGTCTTGCAAATTGGTGTCGAGATAACGGTTTGTTGCTTCACATCCATAGAGCAATGCATGCTGTTGTTGACAGGAACCCAAACCACGGTATTCATTTTAGAGTGCTTGCTAAGTGTTTACGCCTTTCTGGCGGTGATCATATGCACTCAGGAACTGTTGTAGGAAAGCTTGAAGGAGATCGTGAGTCAACCTTGGGTTGGATCGATTGTATGCGTGATAGCTTTATTAAAGAAGACCGCTCAAGAGGTATTTTCTTTGACCAGGACTTTGGTTCAATGCCAGGAATGCTACCTGTAGCTTCAGGCGGAATCCACGTGTGGCATATGCCAGCACTGGTAAATATATTTGGCGATGATTCAGTCCTTCAGTTTGGAGGCGGCACACTCGGCCATCCTTGGGGAAATGCAGCAGGTGCTGCTGCAAATCGTGTTGCAGTTGAAGCTTGTGTTGAAGCGAGGAATGCGGGACGAGAATTAGAAAAAGAGTCAAAGGAGATTCTGACTAATGCAGCAAAGCACTCACCTGAACTTAAGATTGCAATGGAGACATGGAAAGAGATTAAATTTGAGTTTGATACAGTTGATAAGTTAGATATTCAACATAAGTAATCTAACGATCAATTTTTATTACTAGAATAATTAATATAAGGAAATATTATGAGCAAAGTTCAAGACTACCCATCACGCCTTGGTGATAATTCGAGCAGAAAATTTGAAACATTTTCATATCTACCAGCAATGAATGAGAAGCAGATTCGTCAGCAAGTTCAGTACATCGTTGATCAGGGCTATAATCCTGGCGTAGAGCACACTGAAGTAGAGAATGCCATGGATAATTATTGGTATATGTGGAAACTTCCTTTATTTGGTGAGACAGATGTTGATACAATTCTTGCTGAATGTAAGGAGTGTCATGATGCTAATCCAGACAACCATGTTCGATTAATTGGTTATGATAATTACGCTCAATCACAGGGCGCATCGATGGTAATTTACAGAGGCAAAGGATTTAAATAATCAAGTAAAATTAGCTTAGCTTGATTGGATAAACCCCTGTCTAAGTGCAGGGGTTTTTTTTGAAGAGGATATAAAAAAAATGAATGAATTAGATCAATACAAAATTGCAAAAGAACCTTTCTATCAACCTCAAAAAGATGAAATAGATATGTATACCGCTGCATATATGAATCGTATGCCGGTAATGTTAAAGGGGCCCACTGGTTGCGGCAAGTCTAGGTTTGTAGAGTATATGGCGTATAAGTTAGACAAGCCCTTAATCACAGTTGCTTGCAACGAAGATATGTCGGCTAGTGATCTAGTTGGTCGCTTTCTTCTTGATAAGGAGGGCACAATTTGGAAAGATGGACCTTTAGCTATGGCTGCTCGCTATGGTGGAATTTGCTATCTAGATGAGGTCGTAGAGGCGAGACAAGACACAACAGTCGTGATTCATCCGCTGACTGATTATCGCCGCACTTTGCCGCTCGATAAGAAGGGTGAGTTGATTGAGGCGCACCCTGACTTTCAATTGGTTATATCTTATAACCCTGGGTATCAAAACTTAATGAAAGACCTAAAGCAATCGACTAAGCAGAGATTTTGTGGTTTTAATTTTCAATATCCTGATGAAAAAACTGAGGCGCATATTATCTCTAAAGAGTCAGGCGTTGATCCAAAAATAGCCCTGAAACTAGTGCAGATAGCTCAAAGAGCAAGAAACCTTGTTGGTCATGGGCTGGACGAGGGAATATCAACTAGGTTGTGTATCTATGCAGGACAATTGATTGCTAATAAGGTAAATGAAAAGTCTGCCTGCAAAATTGCAATGGTTAATCCTATTACTGATGACTTAGATATTGTCGATACTCTTAATGCAGCTATCGATACTTTTTTTGATTAAGGACCCGTAATGAGTGCGGTCCAACTTTCGGATTTTGAACAAAAGTTTCGAGATTCCTCTGACATTCTTCATGATGCGCTAGCAGGCAGTTTTGTTGAGGCATCTAAGGTAATGTCCCCAAATGGTCTTAAAATCTATTTAGATGGTGCTGGTGCTCTTCATGCCATGGGTAAAGGCGAGGATATGGTTATATCTTTCTTGGAAGAGACACCTATGGTTGTTCGAGAGGTTGGCGAGTCCATAATTGGGGAAATTGTATTTTCAATTATGAAAATGTCATCACAAACATCCTCTTCAGTTTTGGTGTTGATGATTGCAAGCCTTCCAAACGTTGCAAGACGAATGAGTGATTTTGATTTATTAAAAGGCTACCTGAGGCTAATGGAGCGAATGATAGCTCTTGCACCAAGAGGTATGAGGCCAATGCTCAATAATATTGATCAGTTAACTAGCAAACTTACTCTTGGTGGTTTAAGAAGATGGGTCCTCTATGGGGCCGAAACATTTAAACGAGATTTTAAAGCTCAAATCGCCTATTTTGAATTAAGCAGTGCGGAGTCAATTCAAATACTTGAGCAAGAGAGACGAGGAACACTGTTTATTGATAATCAAAGAAAGCTACAGTTTTACCTTAGAGCATTTTATAACCGTGATTTTTTTCTTCGACCCACATCAGGTGACTACGAGACTAAGAAAGGCCTAAGGCCGTATATTGAATATGGAGTTATGCATATTCCTGATGCTTATGACGATTATAAGCATGCTTCTGGAAGAATTGTTCCAGGTATTGATTGCTATAGAGCGGTTTGTGCTCATGCCGCAGCTCATATTATGGAAACTAGGGTAGCTTTTAAAGGGGACGATTTAAATCCTTTGCAAGTTGCATGTATCTCTCTTTTGGAGGACTTAAGAGTTGAGTTAAATACTATAAAAATTTTTCCAGGCATGAAGAAAACGTGGATCGCGCTTCATCCTGACGGTGAAGACTTAAAAGAGCTAAACCCTTTTATAGTCGATCTTGTTGATTTTTCACGGGCGGCATTAGATCAAAAATACAAAGCAAAGCAGTCATTTAATAGTGATTTTCTTAAGTTATTTATAAAAAAAATGACCAAAACTCCCGAATCATCAGAAATGAGTTATGAGCTAGGTTTGAATTATTATGAGTTACTTAAAGCTAAAACAGATGTCAAAATTAGTGCTTCCGCACTAGTTGCAACCCCAATTCTATATAGAGACGATAATAGGTATATTTGGGAGTATGAAGAGCTCGATTGGATATCAGAGGGCAATGACTATGTGCCTGTTAGTCAAAGGCAGGTAAGACGCAATGTCAATATCATGGAAATGTATAACGAGCTTGATGTTGAAACTGCTGGTGATGATGCACAAGAAATTTGGACTTTAGAGTCAGAGTATTTTCCTGATGAGTTAGATGGCGTAAGCCTAAATGAGGTCGAAGGCAAAGAGCCAGTAAGTGAACCTTTTCATTACAATGAGTGGGATTATCAGCTTCAGCTCTATAGACCAAACTGGGCAACTGTCTATGAAAGACGATTAAGAAAAGCAGATCCTGAATTAATTAATAAAATTTTAAAAACGCATAAACCTATTGCCAATCAACTTAAAAATTCAATTGACCAGATGCAGCCTCAAGGCCTCGTTAAACTAAAGAAACAGCAAGAAGGAAGCGAGCTTGATATTGATGCATGCGTTGCAGCTCTGGCAGATATTAGATCTGGTTCAACGCCATCTGATAGGATTTACATTAAGAAGGTTCAGCACATTAGAGATGTCTCAGTTAACTTATTAATGGATTTATCTGAATCTACGAATGATATGGTTATTGGAAGTGACAAAACTATTTTGGAGTTAATGAAAGAGTCTACTTCGTTACTTTCATGGGCTATTGACAAGATTGGAGATAAGTTAACTATCTCAGGCTTTGCGTCAGACTCAAGACACGATGTTCAATACTATCGTTTTAAACCATTTCATTATAGTTTTAATGATGAAGTAAAGGGTCGTTTGGCAGGAATAAAAGGTGGCCTATCAACTAGAATGGGCGCTGCAATTCGGCATGCTGGAGTAGACTTATTAACCCAATCCTCAGCTAAGAGAATTCTTTTAATCTTAACAGATGGAGAGCCTGCAGATATTGATGTTGATGACCCGCAGCATCTTCGTATGGATGCAAAAAAAGCAGTTGAAGAATTGCGAAGCCATGGGATTGTTACGTTCTGCATTAGTTTAGACCCTCATGCCGATGAGTATGTTGCGAGAATTTTTGGTAAAAATCGATTTATGGTAATCGATAATATTCAAAAATTACCGGAGAGACTGCCTCAATTATTTATCTCATTAACTAAATGATGGTTAATGAAAGAGATGATAAATTAATAGATTTTGATCCAAAATATCCATATATTCTGCCAGAAGACTGGAAAGAAAAGAATTCTCCAAGTGTTTACGAAATATTAGCAACAACAAATACACTTAAAAGAATCTATGCTGACAAAGTAATTGAAATTGAAGAGGGCGCTATTAGTAATAAACTAGGAGAAGAAGAATTAAGAAATATTGCTACAAATTATCAAACTATAAAGTCACTTCTTTTCCAATCACGATAGGATGAAATAATTATGAATCTAAGTCATTTCAATGAAGAGATAACAAATTTAGATAAAGATTTTTTGCAGTCGATACTTGATGGCTCTGCTCTAGTAATGGTTGAAGATCAATCGCTTGGATTGGGGAATTCAAATGGTGCGTTTGTCATTTTTTGGATTGAGGATGAGGTGTTTTCTACAGTTGAAGATTTAAGAAGTTATTTGTCAGTTGAAGCTGAAGATTTACACGCAAATTATTATAAACATAGCCCTATTAGTAAGGAGTATTTTGAAGCAAGGTTGTCTAGCTTAATGGATAAGTATGGCCATGCTGCATTTGTGTCTCAGCAAGGAGGCATGCCTGAGAAAAGCCTAATCAGTTCTAATGGCGATTTATTGGTCTTAACCGAAGAAGACTATACTTTTAAATATGGTTTGTATTTAAACCTTGAAGATAATTTAAGCCTAAAAATTTCAGCCCTAAAGGCAAAAACTTGGCTTCAATCGGGCGCTGCATACAATGACTATATCGCCGTTAATGTTTTTCGGTTTAGCTCAATTGAGTAAGTTTGATTCTTGTTAAAGTGGAAAATCACAGCCTACTAGTTGGTTATGTAATAGGCTGAGAGGCTAAATTCGAGTTATGATTCTCTTGGATTTGCCATATGTTTAATCTCCAAGACATTAAAGTTTGGGTCTTCGACAAAAAATGTTTCTTGTTGATATTCAGTACCTTCAAATCGAATGTAGGGCTTATCTAAAAAGCCATTATTCTCAAGAACGCTTTTGCGAACTTGCATATATTGATCCATTTCTAAATGGACACCAAAATGAGGAACAACTACATTTCCCATTTCAACATCATGCCTATGTCTTTCTGGGCCTTTTTCTTGTCTAGGCGCTGAGCTATGAAGGGTTAATTCATTGCCCCAAAAGTCAATATCTTGCCATAGGCCTTCCTCACACATATCTAATGTGCACCCAAGTACTTCTTGATACCACAGAATAGTTTTTGGTAAGTCTCCAGCCTCAATAGCTAGATGAAATCTATTACTCATTATTAAATACCGCTTAGATGAAAGAATAATATTTTATAGCAAATTATTGTTAAAAAATTACATCATGATATTTATACGAAAAACATAAGTATTTGTTTATTTAGCTCGAAAGTAAAAGTAGTATAAAATTAAAAACTCAACTAACTGGCTAGACATGAATCAACATCAAAACTTTTTGAACTCTCTTATTCAGCGTATCCGGATAGGTCGATCAAACAAAAAAATATCCAATCCTGAAAGTATCATCAAGCTTTGCATTCAGCTGGTAAGCAAAAATGGTGAGGCAACCTTATTCTCTCTTGCAAAAATAATTTTAGAAGATTTTAAGGCGCTCTCAGAAGAGCAAAAAAAATCATTTTTCTCGCAATTGCTTGGCCAATTTAGCGTAGATCGATCTACCCTCAAAAAAGCCCTCATTGAATTAAATATTGATGATGAAGGGCAACTCAGAAAACTTCATCAATTAATTGAACCAAAGAGTCATGAGCTTCTAAGAAGACTAAATCAAGTTCCAAATGGAACATCAGTACTTTTAAAGATGAGGGAGTCATTGTTAGAGTGCATTAAAGACTCCCCTGAGCTTAAATCGCTTGATGCTGATTTTGTTCATTTATTTAAGTCTTGGTTTAATAGAGGATTCTTAAGACTTGAGCGCATTGATTGGTCAACAAGCGCTAGAGTGTTGGAAAAAATCATGCAGTATGAGGCTGTCCATGATATTTCAGATTGGGAGGATTTACAAAATAGGGTGGCTGCAGATGACAGAAGGTTATATGCATTTTTTCACCCTGCACTTCCAGATGAGCCTCTTATTTTTATTGAGGTTGCATTGATGGACGATACGCCAAATTCAATTATGCCAATACTTGATACAAGCGTTAAAACAATTGATCCTTTAAGCGCTTCAACAGCAGTTTTTTATTCCATCTCTAATTGCCAGATGGGGCTAAAGAGCGTTTCTTTTGGGAGTTTTCTGATTAAACAAGTAGTAACTGAAATTGAGAAAGAATTCAAACAAATCAAGCATTTTGTTACTCTCTCGCCTGTTCCTGGGCTGAAGAAATGGTCTAACAAAATTAACCTATTAGAAGATAAAGATTTGCCTGAAAACATAATTAATGATATTAGCGAGTGCTGTGAAAATATCAAGCCAAATCCTTCAGCCTTGAATCGACTAACTTATTATTACTTAACTCAAATTAAACGTAAAAATGGTCAAGCTATCAATCCTGTTGCTCATTTCCATCTTGGTAATGGCGCATCTCTTTATAAAATTCATGCAGATGCAAATGTTAATCAGAGTGCCCTAGATGATTCTTGGGGGGTGATGGTTAATTACTTATATGATCTAGAGTCAGTGGCTAAGAACCATGAAGACTATGCAAATCAAGAGCCTATTGCAGTGTCACCAAAACTTACTAAATCTATTCAAAATAATAAGAAAAAAATCTTAGCCTATTAATTTATTGATTCATAATGCTGGGGTCGGTGGTTCAAGTCCACCCATAACCACCATGTCCCATAAGGCTTTAAGCCATTTTACTATACTGCAAATTTTATACAGGGTCTCACAAGATTAGTTTATAAGCAGCATATGTGCTACATTTGAATTAGTTCTGACGTATAAGTTATATAGTATTTTTGCAATAGGAAGAGCAATGCCATATCTTAGCCAACGTCGCATGCCTAAACAGCCAGCAGAGCTGCGTGTTTTGCCTGGACTATATTGGCACCGAATTACTGAAAAATCTCAAAAACAATTCTTTGAAGATGAATGGGTAGTTGGGACAGAGGTCGATCGAATGGGTTACCGTTTCAAAGGTGGTACTCAACTTGAGTTTGTTGATAGAGAGGCCTCATTTGGGGCTGGATCTGACCCTTCAAATATA
>CAJQTP010000017.1 GCA_905620445.1 uncultured Candidatus Thioglobus sp. | reverse complement strand
AATATCATGGAGCTATCAAAGGGGTTGCACTTGGAGCAAAAAGAGTTAGCAAGTGTCACCCTTGGTCAGAAGCAAGTTATGACCCTGTTCCAAAAAAAATATAATTTAATCAATTAACAATTAAACATTTATGAATACTCAAAAAATATTTCTTTTTATCGCAATCTTTTTGACAATTTTTATTCTTTGGGATAAATGGGAGATTACGAAATCAACTGACGAAAATGGAAACACAGTAACGCAATCAGCGATAGTAGGAATTGATACGCCATCTGAAACAAATGATGTGCCAATAGCTGCTGAAGTTCCTGCAACAGAAAATACATTCACTGAAGTGTCAACACCCACTATAGATGACTCAAATATAAGCGGCGCATACACGACAGTTGTTACGGATCTTTTAACGGTGCAAATTTCAAACAAGGGTGGAACAATAATTAGTGCATTCCTTAATGATTATCCAGAAGAATTAAATTCAGATCAAAATTTTCAACTACTAAGCAACTCTCCAGAGAGTGTTTTTCATGCTCAAAGCGGATTAATCCCTGCAGATCAAATGCCAACTCACCAATCTGTATATTCTTCTGAGAGACAAGAGTACTTCCTACAAAATAATAGTGAACTAATTGTTCCACTTTCTTGGAAAGGAGATAACGGTATTGAAGTTACTAAATACTTCTACTTTAAGCCTAATAGCTATATTATAGAAGTAGATTACCAGATTAAAAATAACAGCTCTACTGATCAAAATGTTAGCAGTTATACGCAGTTGGTTCATGGGCCCACAATTGAATCTAGCGGTATGGCAATGGGTATGCAAAACTTTAGTGGCGGCGCTACTTATAATGATGAAGAGGTCTTTGAGAAAATTGATTTTGAAGATTTTGACTCTACGCCAAAAACCTCATCTATTGGTGGTTGGGCTGCAATGATTCAGCACTACTTTTTTACTGCTTGGATACCCAATGACGCTCAAAAACATATCTATTCAACTAAATCTAGCAGAGGCAACTTCCTATTAACTACAGTGAATCCAAGTGCAAGTGTTGCTGCTGGAGCAACAATCAATCTTGAAAAGAACCAACTTTATGTTGGCCCAAAAGAGCATGTCAGACTTGAGGAGCTTGCTCCTGGGTTAGATAAGACTGTAGACTATGGCTTCCTGTTTATTGTTGCCAAACCTTTATCAGTATTTCTTCATTGGATTTATAGTTTTGTTGGTGATTGGGCAATATCTATTGTTCTGCTAACTCTGTCAATTAAACTAGCCTTTTATAAGCTCTCTGAAAAGTCGTTCCGCTCAATGGCTGGAATGAAAAAATTAGCCCCTCGACTTCAAAAAATTAAAGAGACCTATGAAGGTGATAAGCAAAAAATTGGTAAGAAAACAATGGAGCTCTATAGGTCTGAAAAAATAAATCCTGCAGCTGGGTGTCTTCCTATCTTAGTTCAAATTCCAGTTTTTATTTCTGTTTATTGGGTTCTTATAGAAATGGTTGAGTTAAGAATGACCCCATTCTTGTACTTGCCTGACCTTGCGATGAAAGACCCTTATTTCATCCTACCACTCATTATGGGCGCATCTATGTGGTTTCAGCAACGACTTAACCCACCTCCAGCCGACCCAATACAAGCAAAAATAATGATGATGCTACCAGTTGTATTTACAGTTTTCTTCCTTTGGTTTCCTTCAGGCTTAGTATTGTATTGGGTAACCAATAATGTACTTTCAATTGCTCAACAAATGTATATCAATAAAAAAATTAATGGTTAAATAAACCCTATGCACCCAAATGAAAAAGTACGTGAGATAGCTAAAAAAATTAAACTCTTAATTCTAGATGTTGATGGGGTTCTCACTGATGGTGGAATATATTTTGATGATACGGGTGTTGAACAGAAAAAATTTGATTCGCAAGATGGTCTTGGCATTAAATTGCTGCAATTATCTGGAATTGAAGTTGCTGTAATCACAGCAAGAAGTACGAAATCTGTTGCACATAGGCTTGAAGGACTTGGGGTCAAACACTACTATCATGGCATACTTGATAAAAGCATTGCTCTGGCAGAACTAACAAAGAAACTTTCAATCGACCTTAGTGAGTCAGCTTATGTTGGTGATGATGTCATTGATCTTCCTGTAATGACAAGAGTTGCTCTTCCAGTTGCAGTGGCAAATGCTCAAGAATGTGTAAAAGATCACGCACTTATGGTTACTGAGAAGAATGGTGGCAATGGAGCAGTTCGTGAGGTCTGTAACTTCTTGTTAAAATCACAAGACAAATATGATGATTTAGTGCAATCCTTTCTCAAATGACATCTTTTCAAACTCAATGTTATGAAGCTTTAAAAAAAATTCCTGCTGGTAATGTAATTTCATATGGAGGCCTTGCTGAAATGATTGGAAGGCCGAATGCACATCGCGCCGTTGGCAGTGCAATGAATAAAAACCCATTTGCACCAACCGTGCCCTGCCATCGAGTTGTTAAATCAAACGGCGAATTAGGTGGCTTTGCTGATGACATCAGCGTCAAAATAAAACGCCTTCAAAAAGAAGGCGTTCGTGTGTCAAACAATAAGATTGTTAATTTTCAATCTGTACTCTTCAAATCAAACTAGCGCTTCTTTCCTCTCATCTTTGAGATCATTTGAAGTTGCATCATAGATTCAGCTAGAGCTGCTTGTGTAGTTGAAATATCTTGTTCTGTCTGAGAACTAGACATAGCTTCTTCAGCGCGCTTTTTCGCTTCAAGGGCTTTTGATTCATCTAAATCATTTGCACGAATAGCTGTATCAGAAAATATTGTAACTGTATCAGGCTGCACTTCAATGATGCCACCAGAGACAAAAATAGATTCAACACCATTTTCAGTTTCAACTCTGACTTCACCAGGTTTAAGTGTACTTATTAAAGGAACATGCATAGGGTACACACCAATCTCGCCGATTGTAGCTGGTGCAAATACACATTTAGCTTCTCCAGAGTATATTTCTTCTGTTGCGCTAACTACATCTACATGTAATACTGACATTTATGATGCCTCCGATGCCTTTATTTTAACTTCTTCAATAGAGCCGGTCATGTAGAAAGCTTGCTCAGGTATAGAGTCATGCTCACCATCAAGAATAGCTTTAAATCCAGAAATAGTGTCCTTCAAAGATACATACTTACCAGGAGATCCGGTAAATACTTCTGCAACAAAGAAAGGCTGTGATAAGAATTTTTGAATCTTACGAGCTCTAGAAACAGTTTGCTTGTCTTCTTCGGATAGTTCATCCATTCCTAGAATCGCAATAATGTCTTTTAATTCTTTATAACGCTGAAGTACACCTTGAACTCCACGAGCCACATCATAATGCTCTTGACCAACAACTAGTGGGTCGAGCTGACGTGAAGTTGAGTCTAATGGATCTACAGCAGGATAAATACCAAGCTCTGCAACTTGGCGCGAAAGTACTACTGTCGCATCTAGGTGAGCAAATGTTGTCGCTGGAGATGGGTCAGTTAAGTCATCCGCAGGAACATATACCGCTTGAATTGAAGTGATAGAGCCAGTTTTAGTTGACGTAATTCTTTCTTGAAGCGCTCCCATTTCAGCTGCAAGTGTTGGCTGGTAACCAACCGCTGATGGCATACGTCCCAATAAAGCAGAAACCTCAGTTCCAGCAAGCGTGTAACGGTAAATATTATCAATAAATAAAAGAACATCACGTCCCTCATCACGGAAATATTCAGCCATTGTAAGGCCAGTAAGTGCAACACGAAGCCTGTTTCCTGGAGGCTCATTCATCTGTCCATATACTAGTGATACTTTATCGAGTACATTTGAGTCTTTCATTTCATGATAGAAGTCATTACCTTCTCGAGTACGCTCACCAACACCTGCAAATACTGAATAACCTGAGTGCTCAATGGCAATGTTACGAATAAGCTCCATCATGTTTACTGTTTTACCAACACCAGCACCACCAAATAATCCAACCTTACCGCCTTTTGCAAACGGGCAAACTAAGTCAATTACCTTAATGCCTGTTTCAAGCAACTCTGTAGCAGGTGCTAATTCTTCATATGCAGGAGCAGAGCGATGAATTTCCCATTCAGCCTCTGAACCAATTTCACCAGCGTTATCAATTGGCTCCCCAAGTACATTCATGATTCGTCCAAGAGTTTTTGTTCCAACTGGCACAGTGATTGCCTTGCCTTTATCGGTAACTTCTAATCCTCGCTGAAGCCCTTCAGATCCACCCATAGCAATTGTTCTAACAACATTGTCTCCAAGTTGTTGCTGAACCTCTAAAGTAAGGTTTGCTTTAGTAACATGAAGTGCGTTATATATTTTAGGTATTGAGTCAGATGGAAACTCGACATCAATAACCGCACCAATAATTTGTGTAATTTTGCCTATACTCATTTGCTTTTCCTTTTTTTAAATCTTTAAACAGCAGCAGCGCCTGCCACAATCTCAGATATTTCCTGAGTAATAGCTGCCTGCCTTGCCTTGTTATAAATTAATTGTAGCTCATCAATCATATCACCTGCATTTTCTGTTGCGCTATGCATGGCTATCATTCTAGAAGATTGCTCACAAGCAATGTTTTCTACAATTCCTTGATAAACTAATGCTTCGATATACCTAACTAATAGTGCGCTTAGTGCACTCTCCGCATCTGGTTCATATAGATAGTCCCAGTGGTGATCCTTACTGGTTTCATCAGTAACCTCCATTGGCACGATTTGCTTGACAGTTGGGACTTGTGTCATTGCACTTGCAAACTTATTATAAGCAATCATGATTTGATCAATCTCACCTGAGTCATAGCGATCAAGCATTACTTTGATAGTACCTAAAAGATCATCAAATTGAGGCTTATCGCCAATATCAGTAAGAACAGAGTTAATTTTAAGTCCAGTATTTTTAAAAAATGAAGTTGCTTTTTTACCAATCGTACAAAGCTCAACCTCAACTTTATCTGATTGCAAAGCAGCTATATCTTTTAAAAGGCTTCTAAATAAATTGGTGTTTAAACCACCACAAAGCCCTCTATCACTTGAAATAACTATAATTCCTACACGCTTTTTTTCTTCTGAAGAGGTCATATATGGATGTTTAAACTCAGAGTTAGCATGAGTCAGATGTCCAATAACATTAAGAATTTTTTCAGCATACGGACGTGAAGCGAGCATTCTATCTTGCGCTTTCTTCATCTTAGAAGCGGCAACCATTTCCATGGCCGAAGTAATCTTTTGAGTGTTTTTAATACTCGCGATTTGTGTTCTAATTTCCTTGCCTACTGCCATATCTTTCTACCAGGTATTGTTAGCTTTAAAGTCATCAATAGCAGCTTGAAGTTTTGCTGATATATCATCATTGTAGTCACCAGACTCATTAATAGAAGCCATCAATTCAGCTTGATTAGCATTCATATAAGCTAAAAGTGCGCCTTCAAATGCAACAACTTTATTCGCCTCAACATCATCGAGTGCCCCAGAATTAGCAGCAAAAAGTGACGTTGCAGTTTCAGCAACATTTAGAGGGGAGTATTGTGCTTGCTTCATTAGTTCGGTTACGCGTATTCCTCGATCAATTTGCGCTTTAGTTTCTGAGTCTAAATCAGATGCAAACTGAGCAAACGCCGCTAATTCACGATACTGTGCTAAGTCAAGGCGAATACTACCACCAAGCTTTTTAACAATTTTCGTTTGCGCAGCACCACCAACCCTGGAAACTGAAAGACCTGCATTAATTGCCGGTCGAATACCAGAGTTAAATAGGTCTGTTTCTAAGAAGATTTGACCGTCTGTAATGGAAATTACATTTGTTGGAACAAACGCCGAAACGTCTCCAGCCTGAGTTTCAATTATAGGAAGAGCTGTCAAAGAACCTGTCTTACCTTTCACCTCTCCATTTGTTGCTTTTTCTACATACTCCGCGTTAACTCTTGATGCTCTTTCTAATAAACGAGAGTGAAGATAGAATACATCACCTGGATATGCTTCACGTCCTGGTGGGCGCTTTAAAAGAAGCGATACTTGGCGGTATGCCCACGCTTGCTTTGTCAAATCATCATAAACAATTAGTGCGTCTTCGCCACGATCTCTGAAATATTCGCCCATTGCACATCCAGCGTAAGGAGCAATATATTGAAGAGCTGCAGAGTCAGAAGCGGCTGCAGCAACAATAATAGTATGCTCTAATGCTCCATGCTCTTCTAGCTTGCGAACTACAGTAGCAATTGAAGACGCCTTTTGTCCAATTGCAACATAGATACATTTAACGCCTGTACCTTTTTGATTAATAATAGCATCAATTGCAACGGCAGTTTTTCCAGTTTGGCGATCACCAATAATAAGTTCGCGCTGACCACGTCCAATTGGAACCATTGCATCAATTGCCTTAATACCAGTTTGAATTGGTTGATCAACTGATTGTCTTTCAATTACACCTGGAGCAACAACCTCAATTGGGCGAGTGATAGATGTTTTTATTTCTCCCTTACCTTCTAGGTCTACTCCAAGAGGATTAACAACGCGTCCAAGCAGCTCATTACCAACTGGCACTTCCATAATTCGATTTGTACACTTAACAGTGTCACCTTCTGAAATGTGAAGATAATCACCTAATACAACTGCACCAACAGAATCCTGTTCAAGGTTAAGCGCTAAACCAAAAGTATTTCCTGGAAATTCTAGCATCTCACCAAACTGAGCATCTGCTAGACCATGAATACGAACGATTCCATCACTTACACTAATTACTGTGCCTTCTGTGCGAGCTTCAGCTGAAAAGTCAAATCCCTCTATTTCTTTTTTAATTAAATCACTGATTTCAGAAGCATTTAATTGCATAACTAACCTCTCTTTATAAAATTAATTTACAGACAAGGAGACGCCTAAAGCATCTACTTTTGCCTTAATTGATGTATCAATTACCTTATCACCTTCTTTAATAATGACGCCACCTTTAAGGGTCACATCAATTTCAGTTTCAACAGATACAGTTGTTTTATGTTTACTTGTTAAATCTTTAACGATTTCTTGTTGTTCATCTTCACTAAGCTCATAAGCACTAATAACTTTAAAGTTCTTGCTCTTGTTAGCATTAGAAACTGTCGATTCAAACGCATTAGCTATACTGCTGATTGCACTCGAACGATCATTGTTTAAAACAAGATTAATAAAAGCCGCCTCTTGTTTGCTTAAATCTTTTGAAGTCATTCTTGCAATTAAAGCAGAAATTAAATCAAATTTTTGATTTTTACTTTTGCTTGGAGATGCAATAAAAGTCTTTGTATTTTTATCAGCCATAATTACACTAGCGGCAGCTAAAAAGTCACTCCATCCTAAAACAGAGTTACTTTGTTCAGCAATTTCAAAAATCGCTTGAGCGTATGGCTTGGCAATTGTTGATAATTCCATCCTACCGTCCTAGAGTGATTGAGACAACTTAGAAAGCATATCTTTATGTGCCTTAGCATCAACTTCTTTTTCTAAAACTGAGTTGACTCCCTGCATAACCAAAGTTGAGACTTGATTTTTAAGCTCGTTACGTGCCTTCACAACCTCTTGGTCTAGTTCAGACTTAGCGTGTGCTTTAATCTTATCAGCCTCTTCAGAAGCTGTGCCTTTAGCTTTATCAATCATTCCATTAGCTTGTTTATCAGCATTTGCAATAATTTCAGCCGCTTGGTTTTTAGTGCTTTCTATGAGATCTTCAGCATTTTTCTGGGCTAAAGCATGCTCTTCTTTTCCAAGTTCTGCAGCTTTTAATCCATCTTCGATTGCCTTTTTGCGTGCAGCCATAGCCTCGACGAGTGGAGGCCAAACAAACTTCATGCAAAACAAGACAAACATGGCAAACATGATTGTTTGCCCAATGAGTGTAAGGTTAATGTTCATAACTTAATACCCTTAATTATTAAAAGAATACAATTTATCCAGCAACCGCAAACAATATATACATTGATATACCAACTGCGATCATAGGTACCGCATCAACAAGTCCCATAACAATAAACATTTGTGTTCTTAGCATTGGAATAAGTTCCGGCTGACGCGCAGCACCTTCAATGAATTTAGCGCCAAGAATACCAATACCTACAGCAGCGCCTAATGCACCTAAACCCATTAAGATAGATCCTGCTAAAAATAATATACTTTGTTCCATTTTTTACTCCTACTTATAAAAACTGTTTAAAAAAAAATTAATGCTCTTTTTGGTGTGCCATATCCATATATACAATCACTAAAGTCATAAAGATAAATGCCTGAAGTAATACAATTAAGATATGAAAAATAGCCCACGGTAAAGACAGGCTCCACTGAATCCAGAATGGCAACAGTGCAATTAGAATGAAGATCATTTCACCTGCATACATATTTCCAAATAAACGTAATGCAAGAGAAACTGGCTTTGCCAGCAAGTTCACTCCTTCTAAAAAGAAGTTAAAAGGCAACATCCATTTACCAAAAGGATGGAGCGTTAGTTCGCCTACAAATCCACCAAGGCCTTTTTCCTTAATACTATAGTAAAGGATTAATAAGAAAATACCGATAGACATTCCGAATGTAGCATTAGGGTCGGTTGTTGGAACCACCTTAAGGAAATCAATACCTAGAGCAAGGGCTAAAGATGGAAGCCAATCAACAGGCACTAAATCCATCGTATTCATTAAAATTATCCAAATAAATGTCGTTAAAGCAAGAGGCGCAACCATAGGGTTTTTACCACTGAAGGAACCGCGTACATTTTCATCAATAAATTCAATAATGCTTTCTACAAAATTTTGAAATCCGCTTGGGGCATCGATAGAAGCACGTTTTGCTGCTCTAGCAAAAAAGAATAAAAAAAGTGCGCCTAAAACAAAAGAGAAACCAAGGGTGTCAACATGGAAAGCCATGAAGCCCATTTCTTTTGCTTCTAAAGCACTATCAGCAAATCCCCAATGACCGTCAGGGAATTTTCCGTAAGTTAAATTTTGTAAATGGTGCTTAATATAAGCGCCAGATGTTAGTTCACCACTTGCCATTATTTTTGCCTTAACCTATCTAATATAAATCCTACCTGACCAACAACTAAACTCAAACAGAGAGCTGCGGGCTCAAGTTCTAAAAAACCAAGTCCAATTAAAGCTAGCAGGATTAGAGAGAGCATCCTACTAATACTGCTGCTGACCGCCATCCTAAAGCTTTTTTGTGCATCAGCATCAACCAATGCTTTTTGTTTTTTTGTATACCAATTAAATATCCAGGTATTGCTTAAACTTACTAAGGCGCCATAAAAGGCGGCAACTGCAAAACCATCAGCGGCATAAAAAACAACAATTAAAGCTAGGAGAAAGTATTGAATAAGTGAGCTTATTGATTTCACTTTTTCGATATCCACCCTGACTATGCACAAACGCAATATTATACAATTTAATGTTTAATAGTCAAGTCTTACAAGGACAATTTATTTACTGTGAAGTAAAATAAATTTAAGTAATTTATTAAAGCTTATTTTCAAAAAAGATTCAGTTGATTAAGAGCTTGAATTTATCATCTCTTCAGCTGCTATTCGGGTTTTATCACTGATCGTAATCCCGCCTAAGATTCTAGCAACTTCATCCGTTCGTTCTTTCGGACTAAGGCTTGCAACTTGCGTAAAAGTTGAGCCATTTTTTTGCGTTTTTACAACCTTCATATGATCTTGTCCCTGCGCAGCAACCTGAGCAAGATGCGTTACGCAAATAATTTGATATCGACTTGATAGTTTTTTTAACATTTGGCCAACAATTTCAGCAACTGATCCACTGATACCTACATCCACCTCATCAAATACAACAGATGGTGTGAGCTCAGTCTTGCTTGTAACAACGGAAAGCGCTAGAGATATTCTTGATAACTCTCCTCCCGAGGCAACTTTACCAAGTGGCTTAAAATCTTGCCCTGCATTCGTTTTCGTAAGAATGATAATTTCCTCCATGCCATTAAGTCTTACAGATCCTTCAGAAGAGTTAATGCTAAAAGTAATTTCACTTCCCGGCATTCCAAGTTTTTGCATTAAGTTGGTCACTTCTTTTGAAAGAGATTTGCTAGCAATTACTCTTTCAGCGCTCAACAACTTTGACTTGGCGTAGTACTCTTTCTCAAATTTACTCTGAGCTAATAACAATTCATCGATCTTATCGCTCGATGAGCCCAGAGCATTAAGTTTTTCTTGCAAGGCGGTTTGAGTCTGAAGAAGCCCTTGAATTTGACAATTATGCTTGCGACCAAGATCATGAAGTTCATTAATTCTAGCACTAAGCAATATTGAATTGTCTTCTTGGCTACTAATTTTGCTGAGGTAATCTGTTAGGTCATAAATTCCTTCTTGGACTTGTAGCTGAGCACTTGCCAGTAAGGAGTGTATTGTATCTAATCGCGAATCCAGCTCTTTCGAATGATTAACAATTCCTTCACTTTCGATTAACACATTGTTAACGCCTGATTCGTTGTCAAGAGAATCTATTATCTTAGAAATTTTTTCAACGAGCTGGCTTGCATTTGTAGAGACTTTATAATCATCCTCAATGTTATCAAGCTCATCTTGAGACAATTCAGCCTGAATAAGTTCATTCAGTTGATGGATTATTAGTTCCTTTTGGGCTGCAAGAAGAGAATTATTATTTTGTAAATCTTCAGCTTCATTTTTGACTCTCTGATAATTATTGACAATATTATTAACTTCTTCACACTGCTTTTGAGTGCCGGCATAATCATCAAGTAGAAGGCGGTGATGGTTAGCTCGAAGCAAAAGTTGATGCTCATTTTGGCCATGCATGTCAATCAAAAAACTGCCGATATCTTTTAGTGTCGATAATGGCACATTGGAGCCATTGACATATGA
>CAJQTP010000016.1 GCA_905620445.1 uncultured Candidatus Thioglobus sp. | reverse complement strand
AAGTTGCGCTTCAAATGCAGCAAGTTCTTGCTCAAGAGCCAGCTCATCAGCCTGCCTTGCCATTTCAGCCTCGAATGCAGCAAGCTCATCAGCCAATGCATCAGCATTAAGTTCAGCAGCGATTTGAGCCTCAAATGCGGCTATCTCTTGATCTAAGTTTGCATAGTAGGCATCATCACGATCATCGCCACCAGCAAAAACATTTAATGAAAGTAAAAAAACTGCAAAAAATTTAATTGATTTGTTTATCACGCTAATCTCCAAAAGAGTTAAAAGTAATATATGTATATATATGTAACTTTATTTTATACTAGATATATTTTGTGAATATATTTAATTTATGATTTTATTTCAGGACGAGTTTAAGCTATTTTTCAATGATTCATCACTCCAAGAAATTGCAGATAAATGCCTCAAAATAAGCCTAGATGCCTTCAACGTTAATAATGGGAATATTCCTAAATGGACTATAGCACTTGAGGAATTAAATGCACTACCTAAAGGAAAAATAGAGCTTGATGAACCTTATATTAAGTTAGATCAAAGTGGCATAAATACTGAAATAATTACAACTGCGCTTAAGAGGCTTTTGCCTTGGAGGAAAGGTCCATTCATGTTTAATAGTTTAAAACTTGAGAGCGAATGGCAGGGAGGTCTTAAATGGCAACGCCTTCAAAACCACATTACTCCATTAAAAAACAGAAGGGTTCTTGATGTCGGCGCTGGGAATGGTTATTTCACTTTAAGAATGGCGATGGAAGGCGCCTCGAAGGCTCTAGGAATTGAACCTTTTCTTTTGTTTAATTACCAATATACAGCAATTAAATCGCTTGCTAACAATACAACTAATACAATGCTTCTTCCGATTAGGCTTGAAGAAATGCCGAAATTAGCAGTTTTTGATTCTGTCTTTTCAATGGGCGTCCTTTATCATCAAAGGGATCATATGCAGCATTTATCTCAATTAAAGGAAATGATGACTCCTGGTGCAGAATTAATCCTGGAGACTTTAGTAGTGGACGGTCCAAATGGTTACTCTCTAATCCCTGAAGGTCGATACGCACAAATGCGAAATGTTCACTGCCTTCCAAGTATTGAAACTCTGAAATCATGGCTTGTTCAGGCTAATTTCAAAAATATTCAAGTGATTGATATTAGCAAAACTACTCCTGAAGAGCAGCGGAAATCGGAGTGGATTGGAGATAATGCAGCTTCATTAGAAGACTTTCTTGATCCATCTGACTCATCACTCACAAAAGAAGGCCACCCTGCTCCCACTAGAGTAATTATTATTTGCCAAAACTAATTCAGGGGTGATTTAAAGGAGTGGCGTATAATTTACCTTCAATTTTCGATTCAAATTAAGCTATGAAAAAACGTCTTTTACTAAGTTTTATTTTACTGTTAACTATCAAAAGTGTTATTGCGCAATCAGCACTGTCTGTTGTCGTTAGTATTAAACCAATCCATAGCATCGTTACAGCACTTATGAGCGGTATTGCAGAGCCACAACTATTACTTAAGTCGAGTAACTCAGCGCACACTTTTCACTTGAAGCCTTCACAAGTTCGGATGCTTACAAATGCTGACTTAGTAATAATCATCAGTGAAGACTTTGAGTCAGGCTTAAGAAAGGCAATTAAAAATATAGAAAGTGACTCACTTTTTCAAATTACCAGCTTGAATAATCTTAATATCCATAGATCTAGGTCTGAAATACTTAACTCGAAAGAGAATGAAGAAACCGATGAGCATAAAGAAACCGATGAACATGATGAGAATATTTATGATTTACATTTATGGTTAGATATTAACAACACAAAGCTTATAGCCGAACATATTAATAAACTACTAATTAAAATAGATCCAATCAATGAAGATAAATATAATAATAATTTTCTAGAATTAACTTTTGATCTTGAAGAGCTAAAAATAGACTTAAGAAAACAGATGGCTCCTTTTCTAACTTCACAGTTTGCAGTATTTTCAGACACTACCCAGTACTTCGACAAGAGCATGAATCTTACAAGGCCCATCATAATAACCCCATATCACGGGGCTAGATTGAGCATCATTAGAACTCTTGTAGCCAAAAAAGCTATGAGTGATTTAAACGTCTCATGTCTACTTTATGGACAAGAGGCCAAGCCTAATCAAATCAATGTCTTGTCAGAAGGTCTTAGTTTAAAAACATTCGAAATTGATATTTTAGGTACTAAATATCCAGCTGGGCCTGATCAATACTTTAATTTAATGAAAAGAATTTCAAGTCAATTTGCCTCATGTCTAAAATAAGAAACACTTTTAATAGTGCGTCTAGCAACTATAACGATAATGCATTTCTTCAAAATGAAATAGCAAATAGGCTGGCTGAAAAATTAAAAGTCATTTCAATTAAGCCTCAAACAATAATTGATCTTGGTTCTGGAACTGGACTTCTTGGTAATAAAACAGCAGAGATATTTCCAAATTCAAATCTAATTTGTGTTGATTTTGCGCAACAATCACTTTTAGAAAATTCTCAAAATTTAAAAGTTTGTGCAAACGCCTACGAGCTTCCATTTACTTCCAACAGCGTTGACTTTATTGTTTCTAATTTAATGATGCAGTGGTGTCCTGATTTAAAAACACTTTTTAATGAATGCTTCAGAGTTCTTAAGCCTCAAGGTTTATTTCTTTTCACCACCTTTGGCCCAGACACGCTAAAGGAGCTTAAGCGGAGCTGGTCAGCAGTTGATAATAGTGCGCATGTTAATAATTTTATTGACATGCATGATATAGGCGACCAGATGCTTCAATCAGGCTTTCAGAGCCCAATAATGGAAATGGAGAATATAACGCTTACCTATGAAAAAGTGCTTGATTTAATGCATGACCTAAAATCGATAGGGGCACAAAATGTAGGCAATCGATCAAAAGCACTCACAGGAAAGACTAAATTTAATAAGATGATAGAAATGTACGAAAGCTATCGCTCCGATGGAAAACTTCCAGCGACCTACGAAGTAATCTATGGGCACGCTTGGAAAAATGAAAAGAAGCTTGGAGCTATTTCACTGGAAAATTAAACCAGAGCAGCGTTACCTAAACTAGCTAATTAAAAACTCATCGCCCACTTTAAGAGTGTAATTTTTCGTCGATAGCAAAATCGCATTTTGTCCAAAAAATGCACCATTAATCTCATCACTAAAGCTCAAAGAAGCAAGAGTTGACAAGGGCTCCTTTGGATTATCAATTTTTCCATCCTCTTGATTAATCGTAATAATTTTGCAGCGCTTACAGGGCTTTCTTAATCCAAAGCTATAACCACTTTTTTGGCATAAAAAATTGTGAGATGTTTTTTTCTCAAGACCTTCAACACCTTTGACCACAATATTAGGCCTAAAGCGATCCATTTCAACCACTTGAGAGCCATTTTTAATGAGGCCTTTATTGAGCTTTTCGAGTGATTCCCATGAAGTTATTAAATAGGGAAATTGATCGGAAAATGCACTCTGAGCCTCCCTGCCATCCAGATATTTAGACGGGACTGGACGAACCCCTTGTTTGGCAAACCTAACAAGCCTGAGAGATTTACCTTTATATAGACCTAAAACATTAGTTAGCCATAATGAAACATCATCACCCTCATCATAGGCATCACAAATATCACCCCAAACAGATGCTTGAATATGCTTAAATTTACTTGACTCCAAGGGAATCGTGTAATGTGTATTATTTTTTGAACTCAGCATTAAAGCGCCTGAATCAATACTCACTTCAATGGTTGCCATTGATTCGATTTCACGCTGAGTAATAAACTCATAATCACTATTAGTAATCATCCACTCACGGTCAAATTTAAGCCCGCGAAGAGCAGTTTCAGACTTATTTAATGAAATGCCTTTGAGTGATTTAACAGGATAGATAAATAGATCAGTAATTTGAACCATAAAGCCCCTGAAAGTTAGCTTACTGTTTTAACTTATAACCAGTTTTAAACATCCAGGCTATTATAGCAATACAAATACTTAAGAAAAGAAGAACCATAAGCAAGCTAACCCCAACACCAACATCAGAGATTTCAAAAAAACTCCATCGGAAGCCGCTCACCAAATACAAAACAGGGTTAAACAAAGTAACCGTCTGCCATACAGGTGGGAGCATACTGATGGAATAAAAACTTCCACCTAAAAATACTAATGGAGTAATAATTAAAAGCGGAATTATTTGTAGCTTTTCAAAATTATCAGCCCATAGCCCAATGATGAATCCGAACAAACTAAATGCAACACAAGTCAGCACTAAAAAGCTCAACATCCAGATTGGATGCGCAATATTTAAGTCAACAAAGAGGTTAGCTGTAGCAAGAATAATAGTAGCCAAAATTAATGACTTAGTTGCAGCCGCGCCAACATAACCAATCAGAGTTTCATAGTAGGACACAGGGGCTGACAAGAGCTCATAAATCGTACCTGTAAATTTGGGGAAAAAGATGCCAAAAGATGCGTTTGAGATGCTTTGAGTTAATACTGATAGCATTGTCAATCCTGGCACAATAAACAAGCCATAAGAGATGCCATCGATATTTTCAATCCTAGAGCCAATAGCAGAACCAAAAACTACAAAATATAGAGCTGTTGATATTACAGGAGAGGCGACACTCTGAAAAAGCGTATTCCAGAAACGCATCATCTCATTTAAATAAATTACTTTGATTGCCATTAAATTCATTATTTTTCCTTAACTAAGTCTACAAATATATCTTCAAGCGAGCTCTGAACAATTTTAAGGTCTTTTATATGTAACCCAGAATTTGTAATTTCCTGGAGCACCTCAGACATATCAGTCTCTTCATCTTTAACAATATAAGTATATGAGATGTGCATGCCATCTTCAGAAATCTCAATATTGTGCTTATCAAGAGAAGAAGGTACCTTGGCAAGTGATTCTTTTAATTCGATAACCAGTTCTTTTTTTCCAAGGGTTTCCATTAAATGAGCTTTTTTCTCAACGAGTAAAAGTTCTCCATTACTAATAACTCCAATCCTGTCGGCTAACTCTTCAGCCTCTTCAATATAGTGAGTAGTTAAAATTATGGTGACTCCTTTAGACTTTAATACATTAACAATCTTCCACAAATCCTTACGGAGCTCAACATCAACGCCCGCAGTAGGTTCATCAAGAAATAGTATTTTAGGATTATGCGAAAGCGCTTTAGCAATTAGAACACGCCTCTTCATTCCGCCAGAAAGCATTCTAATTTCAGAGTCTTTTTTATCAAAAAGAGATAAGTCTTTTAAGAGCTCTTCAAGATAAGCATCATCTCTCTTAGCACCAAAAAGGCCCCTACTAAACCTAACTGTCCCCCAAACCGTATCAAATGATCCAAGTGTTAATTCCTGAGGAACAAGTCCAATTATTGATCGTGTTTTCCTAAAATCCTTAACAATATCAAAGCCATCAACAGTTACCTCACCAGAGGTTGGAGACACAATTCCACAGATTGTTGAAATTAAAGTTGTTTTACCGGCTCCATTTGGACCTAAAAGTCCTAAAATTTCACCTTTATTAATGTCTAGGTTAATACTTTTCAAAGCATTAAAACCAGAATCATAGACTTTGGTTAAATCTTTAATTGAAATAATTGTATTCATTGAAATATAGAGAGAGAAATCAAAAAAGTATTTTAACCTCTAGATTAGAATTCATTGCCTTAAATATCGAAACAGATCCTTGCAAAATTGTCGCTAATAGATTTAACTTAAATAGCAATTGGAACTTCATTAAGCCAAGGAGGGTTAGCGCCTTTCTTAGTAACCGTTAAGCTTGCAACTTGATTTGCAAAAGTAAGTGTTTTCTTAAGGGCAGCCTCATCCATCAAATCCAATTTGTCTCTACTAAGCAATCCTTGTTGCTTCAAGCTAAACAGAAAGCCTCCATTAAAACTGTCGCCCGCAGCAATTGTATCGACGACTTCAACCTGGTTACTCTTGACGTATACTTCTTTGCCACCATCAAAAATTACTTTTGAGCCTTCACCACCCAAAGTCAAGATGACTAATTTAACCCCATTCTTAAGCCACTCTTTGCTAACTTCTTTAAAATCCTGCGCACCATAAAGATAACGATAATCCTCTTCAGAAATTTTTATTATGTCGACTTTGGAAGTTAATTGTTTGAATCGATTAACGTAATCATTCTTAACCTCAATAAAATCAGGCCTGATATTAGCATCAAAATAAATCGGTAAATGGCCAGAAATTTGCCCAACTAACCACTGCCAACTTGATCCACAAGGCTCCGCTTGAAGACTAATCCCTCCAACTAATAATGCTTTTGCCTTCATCACTCTACTCAAAAAAGGCTTTAGACTAGCTATATCTAGCATTCGTCCGGCTGAATGTTCATCAACAAATGTATATTCAGCAATACCATTAACCACATCTGCATAAGCAAGAGTAGTTGGCCGGTTGGTTTTAATAATGAATTCTTCTCTGACATTAGAGTCTTTAAGAGAGTCTTCTATTAGCTTTCCATAGACATCATTAGATACAGCACCAAAATAATAACTATCGGCACCTAAACGACCAAGAGCAATTGCAGAATTAAAGTTACTACCGCCGACATGAGGAGTATATTCAGGCTCCCCTCGAAAGGAAACCATATCAATTAAGGATTCACCAGCACAGATAATCATTTGTAGTTTATTTAAAAGTTATATTATAAAAAATGACTTAAAAGATCAAAAATAGGTATTTCAAGTCAGCTAATTATACAAACATTCTAGATGTTTTTAATTAGATGGCCTAGTTGATGGCCAAATCCTTAATAATGTGTAAGAGGAGAGTTATTAATGTTTCCTTACTTACACTAAAATTCTACTGTAGCTTCTATCATAGACTCCAAATGGAATGACTTTTACTGAAATCATTTCTCCTAATAGATTTAGTGTCATTTTAGTTCCAGGTTTAGACTTTTCAGGATTTACGAATGCATATGCTAAGTTAAGGCCTACTCTATGACCCCATTGACCAGAAGTAATTGTTCCAATAACTTTGTCATCTTCCATTAATGAAGCTCCACCATGGGCAGGGGCGTGAGTGCAATTAATGCTGAGGCAGACAAGCTTCTGTTTTGGGCCATCTTTAAAACGCTTTTGAAGGGAGGTTTTTCCGATGAAGTTATTCTTTTTTAGATTAACAAAGCGGTCAAGGCCTGTTTCAAAAGGATCAAATTCTGTTAACAAATCAGTTTTCCATGACAAAAATCCTTTTTCCAGCCTCATAGATTCTACAGCCCTTGAGCCAAAAATCTTCATTCCAAATTCTTTGCCAGATTCAGATAAAGCAAGGTAGGCTGCATAGAGTGAAGAGTTTGGAACGTGAACCTCATAGGCGAGTTCTCCTGAAAAACTGACTGACATTACAGTAGCAGCTGTGAATCCAATAAAGCACTCTCTTACGCTCAGCCATGGAAATGCCTCTTTACTCCAGTCGTCACGACTACATGCTGACATGACTTTTCGAGCTTTTGGACCAGCAATAATGAGAATAGTTTGATCATTCGTTAGGCTTTTAATGTGAACATCTTCATCAGCATTAATGTGTTGTGTTAGCCAATCCATATCATGGAACTCTGATGCCGCAGCTGAGCCATACCAAATTCTAGTAGAACCCCGATCTGAGGCTGGGATATTAGCAATAGTCGCTTCACTTTTTACCATTCCAAAATCATTAAGAAGATAACCCAATCCTACGCGACCAGGTTTATGTGTGATGTTCCCACAAAACATACGATCTATAAAATTCTCAGCGTCTAAGCCAGTTATTTCAAAGCGATTAAAGCCATTAACCTCACAAAGACCAACGTTATCACGAATGTTTATAATTTCTTTAGCAACTATGTCAAATGTTTCATCAAAATGAAATGAAAGCGAAGGATGGAAGTCCTCAGAAGGCTTAATATATTCAACACGCTCCCACCCGTTAATAACTGTAAATGCCGCATTTTCTGCAGCCATGACAGGAGTAAGTGAAGTGGTTTTTGCTTTACGAGCAGCTGGGCGATGTTCATGGGGAAAATGAAATCGAAACTCGTTTTGATAGTCCTCAATAGCTTTTAAAGAGGTCATCTCAACATTAGCATGTGCGGTAAATCTTCGAGGGTCAAGACACCAAGTATCATAACATGCCTCGCCATTAACAATCTGTTGAGCAAGAAGCCAACCATGTCCTCCGCCCTCACCTAATCCTGCGCGTAAACCGATAATACAAAAAGCGTTTTCCTTCCCTGGGATTTTTCCAACTAGTGGCGCCCCATCAATTGTGTATGTAATTGGGCCATTAACAATACTCCGAATTCCAGCATTCATGAGTGCTGGCATCCGCTCAAATGCTCCATCCAAAACATCAGCTACTCTCTCTAAATCATCAGGGCAGAGCGCGTTAACAAAGTTTGGATCAATCCCATCCATCCCCCATGTCTTACAATTTTGCTCATAAAAACCAATCAAAAGCCCACCCTTATCTTGTCGGCAATAATAGTCAGACATTGGACAACGAAGTAGAGGCATACGGTGACCTGCCTGTGCAATTTCAGGAATATCTTCAGTCAAAAAATACTGATGCTCCATTGATGCAACGGGGTGATGAACACCCATCATTGCTCCAACTTCATTAACTCTGTAGCCACAAGCATTAACGATTATGTCACAGTCAATATCGCCATTTTCAGTGGTTACCTTCCAAGTTTTATCCTTATATTGCTCCAGAGCAGTTACTGGCGTATCTGTATAAACTTCCGCGCCAGCTTTGCGCGCTTTGCGCGCCAAGGAATGACACAATTGATATGGGTCAATGTCACCATCATGAGGGTCCCAGAGACCGCCAATTAAATTTTTAGTTGATATCAATGGGTGGCGTCGTTGGCATTCTTGAGCGTCTATTACCTCAAAATCAATGCCCATACCTTTAGCCATTGAGGCGAAGTGACGATAACCCTGCATTTGCTCTTCAGTATTTGCTAAACGTATTCCACCATCTGCATGATTATAGTTAATTGGATGATCCGGGTCATTTGCTAACTCTTTGTATAGGTTTATTGAATGAGACTTTAAGCCAACCATTGTTTGGTTCATTCCAAAATTGGTTACTTGAGCTGCTGAATGCCATGTTGTTCCGCTCGTAAGATCATTGCGCTCTAAAAGAACGACATCGGACCAGCCTTCTTGTGTTAGATGGTATAAGGTAGAGCAGCCAGCAATGCCCCCACCAATAACAACAACGCGTGCACTTTTCTTCATTTTACTATTCCAATAAATTACTAATATCTACTAACTATATTTTTTACTTTTTTTTGGAGAAAGAAGATGTTAAAAAAAATAAGTCAATTAATTGTAAACAAACCTAAATAGTTTGTTTAAACTCGTTTTCCATAGATCGTAAGTATATTATAAAAGTCGAGAACCATTATTAATAGGTAGATCATTTGTGGCTAAAACAACTGAGTTATCTTGGCGATAAAACCCTAGCACCAAACATTCGCTCATAATAGGTCCAACTTGTTTTGGCTCAAAATTTACAACCGCCATGACTTGTTTACCTTGCAATTGATCCTTGGTATAAAGATCTTTAATTTGAGAGCTGGATTTTTTTAATCCAATTTCTATTCCAAAATCAACATGTAATATAAAGGCTGGATTTCTTGCTTCGAGAAAATCTTCAACCTCAACAATAGTGCCAATCCGTATATCAACTTTTTCGAAATCTTGCCATGTAATTGTCATGTTAATCTTTACTCTTCAAGTAATTCATTAATGGCACGCTCAAGTTCAGCCGTGAAGTCAGGATCATTGCCAGGGCTTGCTGCGCAGTGTCCCCATGGAGAATCAAATGGTCGAAAATCAGCGCCATTTATATAGCCTGCTTCAATTTCATTATCTTCAGGCGGGAAGTAAAGGTCATGCACACAGGGCATCAAGATGGTTTTTGCCTTAATAGCGTTTAATGCCATCTCTATGTTTCCGTTATATATTGGCCCAACACTGATATCACTAGTCTGCCAAGTATCAAGCTTACAAAGAAGGTTATTGGCGTCCCAATTCTTGGCATGATCCTCCTCCCAATCTACGAGCAAGTCTTCTAAGGAGTCATATCCAATCTCTTTAAATAGGGAGTTACGATAAAAAGTTTGTGAAAATGCCCAACCCGCATAAACTCTTGCAAATGCCTTAAGGCCAGCTACTGGAGGAGAAGAGTAATCACCATTATTCCAATTTTGGTCTGCACAAAGTGCCGCCTTTACTCCTTCCAGGAATACGTGATTATGTGGCGACGTTTTAGCTGAAGCACAAAAAGGTAAGATGGCTTTAACAAAATCAGGGTATTGAGCAGCCCATTGATAAGCCTGACAACCTGCCATTGACCAGCCCGTAACAAGGGCAATTTTTTCGACACCTAAATGCTCTTTTAATAGTTTGTACTGGCAAGCAATATTATCCCATAGTGAAATACGTGGGAATCTTGGACCATCTTGAGGCGACTTTGAATTGCTAGGCGAAGAAGAGAGTCCATTACCAAACATGTTGATTGAAACAATAAAATGTTTTGCTGGATCAATAGCCCTGCCTTCACCAAAGAACCCCTCATTTCTTTGATGAGAGCCAGTATAAAAAGTCGGCATAACAACAACATTATCTTTGGCTGTATTCAGCTTTCCATAAGTTTTGTAAATTAAGAAGGCTGAAATTAACTCTTCTCCAGACAAAAGAGAAATATCACCTAGCTCAAACTTTTCATAATCCATCACAAAGCTTCATTATAGTTATAAGAAAATCATTAAATTTTGCGCCTAACAATCTAAAGTATTGTCTCTCTCCCATTGAGTCAGATGGGAGGCATAACCACTCCACTCTGTATGCTTTAATTTTATATAAGCATCAATTATGCTGCCTCCAAGTCTTTCTCTCAGCACGTCTGAATCTTCAAGTAATCTAAGCGCATCCAGTAAATTACGCGGCAGCTGCTTATAACCCTCGATGTCTTTTCCAAGCTCATACATATTTATATCAAGTGGATCTCCTGGGTCACGATTACCAGCAATGCCGTCAAGACCACAAGCAAGTATTGCTGCCTGCATTAAATAAGCATTTGCTGCTCCATCCATTAAACGCAATTCAAAACGACCTGAGTCTGGAACTCGAATCATATGAGTACGATTATTTCCGCCATAAGTAATTGAGCTAGGGGACCACGTTGCGCCAGAAACAGTTCTTGGGGCATTAATACGTTTATAACTATTCACTGTAGGGTTAAAGATAGCAGTTAAACGATCTGCGCTATGCATAATTCCACCTAAAAACTGATACGCAAGAGGGGACAATCCTAATCCTCGACTATCGTTCTCGCCATTAAATAAATTTTTAGAGCCATCTAAATTCCATATTGATACATGAGAGTGGCAACCATTACCCGTCAAATGGCTAAAAGGTTTTGGCATAAATGTAGCGCGCATTCCATGAAGCTCGGCGATTGATTTCACCATAAATTTAAAAAATACTTGGCGATCAGCAGTTTTTAGAGCATCATCAAAATCCCAATTCATTTCGAATTGACCATTGGCATCTTCGTGATCATTTTGATAAGGGCCCCAGCCAAGTTCAATCATACTGTCACAAATTTGCTTAATAACTGGATATTGACGCATTAAGGCCTGCTGGTCATAACAAGGCTTGCTTTGAGTATCTTTCTCATCAGCAATGTCAGTTCCATCGTCATTGATGAGGTGATATTCACATTCAACACCTGTTTTCATTCGAAAACCTTGCTTTTCGGCCTCTGCCAATTGCTTCTTTAATGCAACTCGCGGAGATGCCTCTACAGGCTTTCCGTCCATCCATAAGTCTGAAGCTAACCAAGCAATTTCTGGCTTCCAAGGTAATTGAATAAGACTATCAGGATCTGGAATAGCAAACATATCAGGATGAGCAGGAGTCATATCTAACCACGCCGCAAATCCTGCAAAACCAGCCCCATCTTTTTGCATTCCATCAATAGCTCTTGCAGGGACTAACTTAGAACGTAAACTTCCAAAAAGATCTACAAAGCTAATAAGAAAGTATTCAATACCTTTTTCTGCAGCTACTTTACTAAGTTTAGTGGCCATAATTTCTCCTATTTATTCGTTATTATTTTTATTAAATTAGTAATTATATTCCGCCCTTACCTGGTATCCAATCAGTACCAGCTAATGGGACACCAGCCATCGCAGCAGCCTCCATAGTTAATGCTACCATATCCTCTGGCTCTAAATTATGCACATGACTCTTGCCACATGCCCGTGCCAATGTTTGTAATTCAAGCGTAAGAACATTTATATAATTCGCGAGTCGGCGGCCGCCTAAAATTGGATCTAACCTCTTTGCAAGTTCAGGATCTTGAGTTGTAATACCAGCTGGATCATTTCCCGCCTGATAATCATCCCAAAAACCTGCCGCTGAACCTATCGCTTTATATTCATCATCAAATTCAGGACTTTGATCGCCCAGAGCGATTAATGCCGCAGTCCCTATTGAAACTGCGTCTGCGCCCAAAGCTAAGGCCTTTGCAACATCTGCCCCACTTCGAATACCGCCAGAAACGATCAGCTGTACCTTACGATGCATATCCATTTCTTGGAGTGCTTCAACAGCCATTCGAACCGCTGGAAGCGTAGGTATACCAACGTGCTCAATGAAAACATCTTGTGTTGCTGCAGTTCCGCCTTGCATACCATCAACTACAACAACGTCAGCGCCTGCCTTTACAGCAAGGGTGACATCATAAAAAACTCGCGTCGCTCCAACTTTGACATAGATCGGTTTTTCCCAGTTTGTTATTTCACGTAATTCCTGTATCTTGATTTCAAGATCATCTGGACCCGTCCAATCTGGATGACGACAAGCAGACCTCTGATCTATTCCTTCTGGAAGGTTTCGCATTTGTGCTACTCTAGGGGAAATTTTTTGGCCCAACAGCATACCTCCACCTCCCGGTTTTGCACCTTGACCCAAAACAATTTCGATTGCATCAGCCTTCCTTAAGTCGTCTGGATTCATCCCATATCTTGAAGGCAAGTATTGGTAAACTAAAGTTTTTGAGTGCCCTCTTTCTTCTGGAGTCATTCCGCCATCACCGGTAGTTGTGCTAGTACCAGCAATAGTTGCCCCTCTTCCAAGCGATTCTTTGGCTTGAGCTGAAAGGGAGCCAAAGCTCATGCCTGCAATTGTGATTGGTGTTTTTAAATGGATAGGATTTTTTGCAAACCTATTTCCTAAAATGACCTCAGTTGTGCATTTTTCTCTATAACCCTCTAATGGATAGCGAGAAGTTGAAGCGCCAAGAAATACTAAATCGTCAAATGTAGGAATATCTCTTTTAGCACCAAACCCACGAATATCATAAATTCCTGTTTTAGCTGCCCGCTGAATTTCCGCAATTACATGCCGAGGAAAAGTAGCAGACTCTATTAATGTTGGATTATCTTTGCTCATAATCTGATCTCCTTAGTAGTCATCGACTTGGTCAATGTCAAAATTATATAATTTGCGCGCAGAACCATAACGTCGAAATTCTTCAACCCCATGATTCATTTTTGATTGCATTAGAAGCTCTTTTAGTTCCGCTTTATGCTCATCTCGCATTTCTTTTTCAATACAATCTGTACCTAAACTTTTGACATTGCCACGAACATAAATTTTAGCTTCATATATTGAATCACCTAGAGCGTCTCCGGCATCTCCACAGACAACTAAGCATCCAGATTGCGCCATAAATGCACTCATATGACCGATACTACCGCCAACAACAATATTTACACCTTTCATTGAAATTCCGCAGCGAGAACTTGAGTCCCCCTCAATAACTAATAGCCCGCCATGCGCTGTTGCAGCGGCATATTGTGAGGCATTACCAGTAATACGCACCTCACCAGACATCATGTTTTCAGCTAATCCAGGTCCAGCATTGCCATTAATTACTATATTAGCCTGTTGATTCATGCCAGCACAATAGTAGCCAACATGTCCATTAATCTCAACATTTACCGCTGTTGTCAGTCCAACTGAAAGGGCATGCTTTCCAACAGTATTATTTACAGAAAATTTATCTCCAGAAGAACCCCCCTGTAATTCTACATTAAGATCTCTAACGCTACTTTTATCTAAATTAATTTCAGTCATGCTTAGCTCCTTTTCCAGCTATAAATCTGAGTTGGCTCAGGCTCCCAAATGCGTGCATTTTCAGCGCCTGGTAAAGTTGCAATAGCTCGGTATTCTGAAGACATAGCAGCCCAATCATCAGTTTCAGCCATTATTGCTGGCTTACAACCAATTGGATCACGCATTACAGCAAAACCATCTCTGGTTCCAATTGCAAAGGTATAGAATCCATCTAAATCTTCTATTGCATGATTCAAAGCTTGATCCAAATCATCACCCTCACTAAGACGCCAGCTCAGATAACCCGCAGCAACTTCACTATCATTATCAGTTTTAAACTGGACGCCTTTTTTTCGTAAAGTTTCACGCAATCTATTATGGTTCGATAAAGAGCCATTGTGCACAAGGCATAAATCTTGTCCTGTAGAAAAGGGGTGCGAGTGCTCTGTTGTAATTGCACTTTCTGTCGCCATTCGAGTATGGCCAAGAGCGTGAGTGCCAGTCATACTTTTAATATCAAATTGATCAATGAATTCAGCAGGATTTCCCTTGCCTTTAAAGATCTCAATATTAGTTCCTGCACTTGTAATACTGAGGTCACTCCAATTATCACTCATCCAATCTTGAACATCTTCAATTTCAGAATCTAAACACAAAACTGCATGATTGCGAGTTACTGTAATGTTTCTTAAAGAAAAATGATTACTTATCGCAGCCTCTAATGTGTTCCAATCAAAATCTTGCTGCTGGGCAAGAACGGTAATCTTGCAGCCATCCTCTTGAGGGTTACGATACACAGCAATCCCTGCGCTATCTGGCCCTCTCTCGGTCATCTCACTTAGCATTGGCGCCACGAGTGCACCTAATTGCGACTCAAGAGCAGGATTTTTAATAAAAAGTCCAACAATTCCACACATAAAAACTCCAAAAAAATATTATTGTCCTTGAGCTCATGAATCCCACAAACTCAAAGACGTTAGTTTAAATCAAAAAACGGTTAACGTTTTTATCTATTATTTTTGATAAAAACAATTAGTTAATAGAGCCTTAAAAACTCCTGCACTTCCCAGTCAGTTACTGCCTGATGATATCGGTCCCACTCATCTTTCTTATAAGAGAAAAACTGAAGGAGCATTGAGTCACCTAAAACTTCTCTTGCAAAGCCATCTTCATTTAATGCCTCAATAGCCTCTAAAAGATTGCGTGGAAGCGTTTTAATATTTGCCTCCTTCATATCTTCAGGGCTTAGCGTATATAAATTTAAATTTAAAGGCTTTCCTGGATCAATCTTATTTTCAATTCCATCTAAAACTGATGCTGTAGTTAATGCCAAGGATAGGTATGGATTCATACACATATCTGCAGCACGATTTTCAATACAAAAACGATTCTGAGGAAGGCGAATCATGCACGATCGATTATTATCTCCATAGGCCATTGTTGTAGGCGCCCATGTATAAACGCCACCTTCAAATCCACCCACTATTGGAACCAAACCGTTATATGAATTCACTGTTGAACAAGCAATAGCAGTAATTTCTGTTCCATGTTTAAGCAAACCTCCAACTGCATGGTAAGCCAAATCAGAAAACTTGCCATCTTGGCCTTCAAAGATATTTATGTTATCTTTATTGCCTGTCATACTAAAATTAATATGGGCACCAGATCTCCAGTCACCAATTGTTGGTTTTGGCATGAAAGTTATAAACATTCCATATTTTTTAGCTACTTCTTTAAGAAGCACTCTTAAGAAAACTAATCGATCAGCCATTTGAAGAACATCTGTATAAGTAAAGTCAAGCTCAAATTGTGAATAAGCTCCCTCACATACTACATCCTTCATATCCCAGCCTAATTCATTGACGGTATCAATCAGCTCTTTGAGAAACTCCATTGAGTCAATTGAATATTCAACATCGTATCCAAAAGCTTGTCTGCGAGGACGCACGCCTTCGCCCGGCATTGGGTCATCATCAAACGCTTTAACCGGCTGCCCATCTTCCCATCGCATCGCAATAAATTCAGGTTCAATCCCACAAAAAGCCTTGTATCCAGCATCATCTGCTTTTTGTACCGCTCTTTTAAGAGTTTGACGAGGGCACAAATTATAAGGCTTTCCTTCCCACCATAAATCTGAAAAAACCCATACACAGGTCTTATCCCATGGGCAAATTACTAAGCTATCTAAATCAGGAACAGGAATTTGGTCTGAGTCATTTGGTCCTAATTCAGGGACAAAAGAGACGGAGTGAACTGCAAATTGTGGCCCCTTTCCTGCACATAATGCCTCGAACTCCTTCATAGGAATTGGCTTTGTTTTTGGAAGACCAAGCATATCAATCCAACAAGACAGGATGTACTTTACGCCTGCTTTCTCTAACCGAGCTTTTTCCTCTGCAACGCGTTTCTTTGCTGGCAGGGCATCTGCCATTGTTGTGTGATAAATCTTTGCCATATTATTCTCCTTGTTTTTAATCTATTAAATATTTATAGTTTTTCATGCGATTTTAATAAAAATTGATTTTTATATGTTGCAAGGCCTTTCATTACCTCTACATCTTTTATATCATCATTATTAAAACAATGTTCATCTAGAAATCTAGTGAGAGTTTCATCACCTTCAGAGGCAATTTCTACTAAAAGATCATATCGACCTGTGACCCAAATAATAAAAACTATCTCATTACAATCTTGAAGGCGTTTAGCAACCTCAGTAGGGCTAGAAGTTGACGCAACTTTTATTCCAAGCATTGAATCCGTTGCGTAATTAATAGCAGAGCGATCTACTAACGCCTTGATTTGCAAGACGCCAGCATCTTTCATTCTATTAACGCGATTTCTAACAGTGCCCTCAGAGATTTCTAGAGATTTAGCAATCTCATTAAATGGCTTTCGTCCATCAACCTCAAGCATGTCAATTATTCGTTGATTCAATTTATCTTTTAGCGTATCCCTTGTTGGAACGCGTGGAAGTTGATCACCATCATTACTTTCATTTGATTGACTTAAGTGCACAATACGATTGCTTGAATTACTCATTTAAATCCTAGTTTTGAGGCATATCTTCTGGATCTATTCCAGGCACAAAAGTAATTCCTGCTTGTTGCTTCCAGTCATGAGGATAGGCGGCATAGAATATTACGCATTTTTCATCACACTCATAAGCTATAGAGTTATCTTTAGGGATATAAAGGACATCACCTGGGTTGCAGTTATAGGATTCGCCATCACACGTTAATCTGAATGTCCCTTCCATACAATAAATAATCTCATCGCATGTTAGCTCCCATGGCACAGACACTTGGTTTAAAAAATTCAAACCGCCGCACATCGTGTCACTAACTGCACTAGTTACAAAAGGCTTGATATAGCTTTGTCCTGGCTCTAGAGTGTGCAAACGGTGCTCAATGTCACCAAATTTATATAGTTGTGGTTTATTACTCATTTTTATCCCTTTTTAAGTTAAGTTAAGTTTTTCATTAAGTTCTACGACATATCCATCTGGATCTTCAATAAAAGCAAGTATACGAGTTCCAGCATTCATAGGTTTGGCTGGACTAATGATTTTAGCGCCTCCAGCCTCTAGGTCTTCAACCGCTTTGTATACATCAGGCGTTTCAATGCAAATATGTCCCCATCCATTGCCTTTATCATAGTGCTCTTCTTGATCCCAGTTATGGGTTAGCTCCAGCGCGGGAAATTCTATTTCAGGACCGTAGCCTACAAATGCATTTGTAAATCTGCCGCCCGGGTAATCAGTTCGCCTTAGAACCTGCATACCTAAAATGTCACAATAAAAATGAAGTGACTTCTCTAAATCAAGAACCCTCATCATCGTATGCGCTAATCTAAAGTCACTATTAAAACTGGTATCGGTCATTAAATTCTCCTTTATGTATTATTTTTTGGTGGGTTAGTAACAGCTGCTGCAATCATTTCTTGAAAAGCACGTACGCTATCTTCCCAGTGAGGGGATAACATGCCGCCTTCTTTTGAAACTGGAGAGGCCCTCCCAAGCTGCATTCTTTCACAAATTGCGTGATCTTCTTTATGGACATCCCACCATAGCTTTTTCATTTCATCAACCTCGTTACTTGAAACGGTCTCGCCTTCTGTGGTGTAGATAACTCTTTTTTGATGGGTATGACACTCATCAACTGGAACATTCAAATAGACTCCGATTTGATCCGGAGCATAGCGCCCAATTATAAAGTTCGGAAAAAGAGTTAGGTATCTTGAGCTTACAGACAAACTCCCCTTTACTTTATCCTCGTCATCTAGATCAATAGCGCTTCCTACACAAACGCCATCAACAATTGTATAGTGATCTTCAAGGGGTTGATTTGTAGTTGTTCGGTGGACAAATTGGACATGGTAAGGCTCTATAAAATTTTCCATAAGAAATTTCCAGTTCGTAGAAATTTCACTAAAATCCAAAGTGGCTACAGGCTTCACTTTTTGAAAATCTATATCACTAAAATTTTGAATAAGTGGCGCTGCATAATCCTCAAATTTAGGAGCATTCCCACTTAAATTAATAAAAATCCAATCATGCCAAATGGCAATTTTTATTGATTTCAGATTATGATTTGACATATCGAAGCCTTCTGGCTGATGCTCCTTGCCTCCAAAGAATGGCGTAGCACAAAGGTCACCATCAAGACTATATGTCCATGCATGATATGGGCAAGACAACATCTGGCCAACATTAATTGGCTCATCTACTAACTTCAAACATCGATGAGAACATGCATTGTGAAAAGCTGAAATTTTTCCTTCACTGTTTTTAATTAAAACTACTGGCTGACCAGCAACCGTAACTGGTCTTGCGTCTCCTGGCTTAGTTAGCTCATGAGCAAAACCTACAAAAACCCAGTTATCAGTAAACACAGTGTCACACTCAGTGCGAAAAAAA
>CAJQTP010000015.1 GCA_905620445.1 uncultured Candidatus Thioglobus sp. | reverse complement strand
GCAGCAGTATATTTAGCAAACTCCATAGAGTAATTTGCACGCCCTTGAGACATTGAACGAAGATCCGTTGCATATCCAAACATTTCTGCTAATGGAACTTCAGCCTTGATTTGTTTACCAGCTGGAGTGTCATCCATAGCACTTACAATACCTCTTCTTCGATTTAAATCGCCCATAACATCACCCATGTAATCTTCAGGTGTTGATACTTCAACTTTCATCATTGGCTCTAGTAATTGAGGATTAGCAAGCTTAACGCCTTCTCTAACACACATAGAGGCTGCAATTTTAAACGCCATTTCATTAGAATCTACATCGTGATAAGACCCATCATAGACAGTAACTTTAACATCGACTAGTGGAAATCCAGCAATAACGCCGTTTTGCATTTGCTCTTGAACACCTTTGTTAACTGCAGGTACATATTCCTTAGGAATAACTCCACCTTTGATTTCATCAACAAATTCATAGCCTGCACCGGGCTCTTGTGGTTCTATTCTTAGATAGACATGACCATACTGACCACGGCCACCTGATTGTTTAGCAAATTTATGTTCGTGTTCAACAAGTTTCGTAATTGTTTCACGGTATGCCACTTGAGGAGCACCAACATTACACCCAACATCAAATTCACGCATCATACGATCAACAATAATATCTAAGTGAAGCTCGCCCATACCAGCAATAATTGTTTGTCCAGACTCTTCGTCTGTAGAAACTCTAAAAGAAGGGTCTTCATTAGCTAGCTTACCTAAAGCAATACCCATTTTTTCCTGGTCAACCTTAGTTTTAGGCTCAACTGCAACAGCAATTACTGGCTCAGGGAATTCCATTCTTTCAAGAATAATTTTATCTTTCATGTCACATAGAGTGTCACCAGTCGTAACATCTTTTAGGCCAATAGCTGCAGCAATGTCTCCAGCTCTTACCTCTTTAATTTCTTCACGATCGTTAGAGTGCATTTGCACAATTCGGCCGATACGCTCTTTCTTACCTTTAGATGAATTGTATACAAAATCACCTGATTTTAAAACACCAGAGTAAACCCTAAAGAAAGTTAGGTTACCAACAAAGGGGTCTGTCGCAATTTTAAAAGCTAGCGCTGCAAAAGGCTCTTCATCTTTAGGAGGTCTTACTCCTTCTGATTCAGCAGCATCATCTAATATTCCTTTAATAGGATCTACATCTTCTGGAGAAGGCATATACATTACCATAGCGTCTAGTACAGCCTGAACACCTTTATTTTTAAAAGCTGTTCCACAAAACATTGGAATAATTTGATTTGCAATAGTTTGAAGACGGATACCTTCTTTGATTTCATCAGGAGTCAAATCTCCATCATCAAGGTATTTCTCCATGAGTACTTCATTTGCCTCTGCTGCAGATTCAATCATGAATTCACGCTTCTCATCTGCAAGATCTTGTAAATTTGCAGGAATATCTCTCACTTCGTATGTTGCGCCTTGATCATCTTCATTCCAATAAATGGCCTTCATACGAATAAGATCAACTACGCCCTCAAAGGCATCTTCTGCACCAATAGCAATTTGCATAGGAACAGGATTAGCGCCTAATCTTGTTTTAATTTGTTCGCATACACGTAAAAAATCTGCGCCTGCACGGTCCATCTTGTTAACAAAACCAATTCTAGGAACGTTATATTTATTTGCTTGTCTCCAAACTGTTTCAGATTGTGGCTCGACACCGCCAACCGCACAAAAAACGGCGCAAGCGCCGTCTAATACCTTTAGTGACCTTTCAACTTCAATTGTGAAATCAACGTGGCCTGGAGTATCAATAATATTAATTCGGTGATCTTCAAACTGGCCATCCATTCCTTTCCAGAAACATGTAGTTGCAGCTGAAGTGATTGTAATACCTCGCTCCTGCTCTTGCTCCATCCAGTCCATTGTTGCACTTCCATCATGGACTTCACCAATTTTGTGAGTACGCCCTGTATATAGAAGTATGCGTTCAGTAGTCGTTGTTTTTCCGGCATCAATGTGTGCCATGATACCAACGTTACGGTAACGATTAATTGGAGTAATTCTTGCCATGATTGAGTCCTTAGATTACCAGCGGAAATGAGCAAACGCTTTATTAGCATCTGCCATTCTATGAGTGTCTTCTTTCTTTTTAAATGCAGTACCACGGTTTTGAACCGCATCTAGCACTTCGCCTGCCAACCTAAGCTTCATACCTTTTTCACCACGCTTTCTAGATGCTTCGATAATCCAACGCATCGCCAAAGCAACTTTACGATCTGATCTTACTTCAACTGGAACCTGATATGTAGAACCACCAACGCGACGAGATTTAATCTCAACCGCTGGACCAATATTTTCGAGAGCTTTTTTAAATGTTTCAACTG
>CAJQTP010000014.1 GCA_905620445.1 uncultured Candidatus Thioglobus sp. | reverse complement strand
CTCGATATTTTTATCGCCTTCTGTTAGTTTAAATATGTCTGTACCTCCCATACCATCTAGCGGCTTAACGACTGCTGTTTTGATTTCAGAAATAAACTCTGATAGCTTTTTAATACTAGAGCTGACAAGCGTTTGTGGGATACACTCTGGAAAATTTAAAGCAAAAAGTTTTTCATTGGCATCCCTAAGTGAGCTGGGCTTATTGACAACTAAAACGCCGCTATTCTCTGCCTGTTCTAATAGATAAGTTGCATAAATATAGTCCATATCAAACGGGGGGTCTTTGCGCATAAACACAACATCTGTCTTATTTAACGGGAGCGCTTCTTCATCTTCACATTCATACCAGTCATGCTCAGAATCTCTAACGAGTGTCTTTCGTGCATTGGCAATGACTTTGCCACCTTCATAAAACATATCCGGACTATCAAAAGTGTAAATCTCCCAGCCACGTTTTTGTGCTTCAAGCATCATAGCAAAGGAGGAGTCTTTAATTGGCTTAATGCTGGAAATGTCATCCATCAGCACAGCGAGTATAATTGTCTTCATTGAGATAGTATAAAGTATTCAGATTAATTAATAATATACATGCCCGTCAAAATATGTTGAAGTAGCGAGGTTAAGGGCGTATAATTTCGCCTCTTTAGTGCGGGGTGGAGCAGTATGGTAGCTCGTCGGGCTCATAACCCGAAGGTCATAGGTTCAAATCCTATCCCCGCTACCAATTTAGACCCCCTCTTTTGGGGGTTTTTATTAGGAATTTTTTGTGGCCAAGATATCTGATAAAGTAGTTTCGTTAATTAATCCAAGTATCAATGATTTGGGTTATGAGCTGGTGGGCGTTGAATACGTTGCAAGCGGAAAACACTCTATCTTGAGGCTTTATATCGATTCAGAAGAAGGAATTGGGGTGGATGATTGTGAGATTGTTTCTCGCCAAGTAAGTGCAATAATGGATGTTGAGGACCCAATAAGTGGGCAGTACAATCTTGAGGTATCGTCGCCCGGTATCGAGAGACCTCTGTTTAATATTGCGCATTACCAACGTTTTTTGGGCCATGATGTTCGTTTGAGAACATTCAGGCCAATTGATGGAAGAAGAAACTTTACTGGCGCTATTGGTAGCGTTAGCGAAGCTAGTAATTCACTAGAATTAGTAACAGAGCTTGGCCCTGTTACTTTGGAAATAGATTTAATCGAAAAAGCAAATTTAGTTGCTCATTTTTAGGAGAAGCGCATGGATGGTAAAGAGTTATTTTTAATGATTGAGGCAATCTCAAACGAAAAGAATATAACCAAAGATGATGTTATAGAGTCATTAGAAGAGGCGTTGGCTGTTGCAACAAAGAAGCGAAATAATATTGAGGTTCGCGTTGAAGTTGATAGACATACTGGTGAGTTTAATACCTTTAGGCAATGGTTAGTCATTGAGGATGGTGAAAAATTTGTTGACGATGATGGAGAGATGTTTGATCCAGAACTTCATATTTACCAAGCAGATGCAAACGGCCTCGAAATTGATGCCTTTGTTGAAGAGCCAATGGAGTCTCTAGAATTTGGAAGAATTGCAGCTCAGGTTGCCAAGCAAGTAATAATTCAAAAGGTACGTGAAGCTGAAAGAACAGTTATTGTTGATAACTACACACAGCGTGTTGGTGAAGTTGTTATGGTAACAGTCAAAAGAGTTGATAGAGGGAATGTGTTTGTAGATATGGGCGGCATTGACGGCATGATTTCAAAGTTCGATTTGATACCGAATGAGTCAATTAGAAAAAATGATCGTTTAAGGGCTTACATTAAAGAAGTCAAGTCTACTCCGCGCGGCGCACAAATTTTTCTGAGCCGAACTGTTAACGATATGATGATCGAACTGTTTACAATGGAAGTTCCTGAAATCAGTGAAGGCGTAATAGAAATTAAGGCTGGAGCAAGAGACCCCGGTCTTCGTTCGAAGCTTGCTGTTAAGGCAAAAGATAAACGCATAGACCCTATAGGCTCATGTATTGGTATGAGAGGTGCACGCGTTCAGGCAGTCTCAAATGAATTAAACGGTGAGAGAGTTGATATTATTCTTTGGGATGAAGATCCTGCGCAGTTTGTAATTAATGCGATGGCTCCTGCAGAAGTTAGTTCAATTGTAGTTGATGAAGAGAAGGGTTTTATGGACATTGCAGTTGAGGAAGATCAATTGGCACTTGCTATTGGCAGGGGCGGTCAAAATATTAAGCTGGCAAGTAGACTTACTGGGTGGAAGCTTAATGTAATGTCTATCAGTGATGCAGATGAAATCCAGGCAAAAGAGCTACAGAAAACAGGCGAAAAGCTTGCTGAAAAGCTCGGTGTCGATGCAGAAGTAGCAGCCGTCTTGATTGATGAAGGGTATACAAATCTTGATGAAATAGCCGAAGCTGAATCGGATGCGTTATCCAAAATTGAAGAATTTGACTCTGATATGGTGGGCGAGCTTCAAGAAAGAGCACAGGATGCGCAGTTAGTTAAGGCATTAACGGATGCTGAGTCTACAGAAATCTTGCTTAGTATTGAGGGCGTTGATGATTCATTAGCAACTGCACTTGTTGAGGCTGAAATTAATACGGTTGATGCTGTAGCTGAGCTATCAATTGTTGAGCTTTTGGAAATTCAAGATGTTGGGAATGATATCGCTTCTGCTGTTATCATGGCAGCCAGAGAAAAAGAAGGCTGGTTTGACTAATTTTATATAGGTGTTTTTAAGTAACAATAACTAGAATATATAGGCAAAAATATGGCACATACTGTAGAAAGTTTATCAAAATTACTGAAAAAAACACCTGATCAGGTTTTATCGATCTTATCTGGAGCAGGCATTTCAGGAAAAACAGCTGAATCGAATATCTCTGCAGATGAAAGACAGATCCTAATGTCAAGTTTGAGCAAGCGTTCTAGCACTAAATCAAGCATCTCAGTTTCCAGAAAAACAACAAAACCCGCTGCAAATACATCCTCTTCTGGTGGCGTTAAGATCCAGGTTAAAAAGAAGCGCGAAGTTCCTCAAATCGCTCCAACCGAACAAATCGATGATGCTGCAATATTAAAAGCCAAAGAGGCTTTAGAGGCTGGTAGGCTTTCTGAGCAAAAAGATGAGCAGCATGATGCGAAGAGAAATGACATGGTTCGCCAGCAAAAAATTAAAAATGAAGAGCAGGTGGCTCAAAAAACACAAAAAGATTTAACCGAGAAGGAAGAGCTAGCTAAAAAAGAGAAAGAAAAGGTAGAGGCAGAAAAATCTAATGACGCAAAAAAGAGCCCTAAGCGACTTAGAACTACCCCATCACCTGCTTCAAATCGAAAGCAGCTTCACGTTGCTAGGCACAATCCAAATCGTAAACTTAAGAAAAAAGAAAGAACACATATTTCACAGAAAACTCAGGACGAACAGGCTCAACATGGTTTTCATATGCCAGTTGAACCGGTAAAGCACGAAATTTTAATTCCAGAGACAATTAAAATATCTGAGTTGGCTCTTAAGATGACTACTAAAGCTGGTGAAGTATTAAAAGTCATGATGGGGATGGGCGTAATGGCTACCCTTAATGACGTAATCGACCAAGATACAGCGATGCTTGTGGTAGAGGAGATGGGACATACTCCTGTAGCAAGTAGCGAGGAGACAGTTGAAGATACTTTGGTTCAAGAGGCTTATGATGATTCAGAATCTACTCCAAGACCTCCTGTTGTAACCATTATGGGCCACGTTGATCATGGAAAAACTTCACTTTTAGACTACATTAGAAAGTCAAAAGTAGCCTCTGCTGAGGCAGGCGGAATTACTCAGCATATTGGCGCATATCAAGTTGAACAAAAAGGAAGCTTTATTACTTTTATTGATACTCCGGGCCATGCCGCATTTTCAAAAATGCGACTGCGCGGGGCATCGGCGACAGATATTGTAATCCTTGTTGTTGCTGCAGATGACGGCGTTATGCCTCAAACTATTGAGTCTATTAAGCACGCTAAAGCTTCAAATGTGCCTATTATCGTAGCCATTAACAAGATGGATAAAGAGGGCGCAGAGCTTGATAAAGTGAAGCAGGTGCTTTCAACACACGACGTTATTTCAGATGAATGGGGCGGCGATGTTTTAATGGTTGGAGTTTCAGCCCATACAGGAGAAGGTATTGATGCGCTTTTAGAAAGCATAACACTAACCGCTGAAATGTCAGAAATTAAGGCTGTAGTTGATAAGCCAGCTAGTGGCGTAGTTCTTGAAGCTCGACTAGATAAAGGACGCGGGAAAGTCACGACTATACTTGTTCAGTCAGGAACACTTAAGAAAGGCGACATTGTTATTGCAGGCCAGGAGTATGGCAAGGTTAAGCAAATTATTGATGATAATGGTAAGCCAATTAATAAAGCTGGACCATCAACACCTGTAGAAATTTTAGGTCTTTCTGGCGTTCCAGATTCTGGCGCTGAGGTTCTTGTTGTTGAAAATGAGCGAAAGGCAAGAGAGGTAGCAGACTTTAGAAAATCAAAAGATAGAGAAGCCAAGCTTCAAAAGCAGCAAGCTGAAAAGATGGACAACTTCTTTGCCACCATGGAAGAGGGCGAGATCTCTACAGTTAATGTGGTCATTAAATCGGATGTACGCGGCTCAGCACAGGCACTAGTTGAGGCCTTAGAAGAGCTTTCAACTGACGAGGTTAAAGTTAAGGTTGTGTCTTCAGGCGTTGGAGCGATTAACAATACTGACATTTCTTTGGCTAGCGCCGCAGAAGCCGTTGTTCTTGGTTTTAATGTTAGGGCAGACGCTGTCGCTAAGAAGGCTGCGGATACTGAGGGCGTTAAGATAGAGTACTACAGCATTATTTATAATTTAATTGATGATATTAAGGCGATTATGGGCGGTTTATTAAGTCCAGAATTAAGCGAAAATATTATTGGAATTGCGGGCGTTAAAGATGTATTTAGATCGCCTAAGTTTGGAGATATAGCAGGCTGTATGGTTGAAGAGGGGGTCGTAAGAAAAGATAGTCCAATTCGAGTGTTGCGAGACAGTGTTGTAATATATGAAGGTGAGTTAGAGTCTCTAAGACGCTTTAAAGATGATGTAAAAGAAGTTAAATCTGGCACTGAGTGCGGTATCGGAGTCCTAAACTACAAAGATGTGCAGCCAGGAGATCAAATTGAAGTATTTGAGCGCATAGAACGTGCTCGCACCTTATAGGAGAGAGGCTCTAAATGGCACAACAAATAAGTTTTAGAACTGAAAGAGTAAACGAACTTATTAAGCGTGAACTTGTTCTGCTATTATCCAAAGAAACGAAAGACCCTAGGCTGCAGGAGGTTGTTATAACCGATGTCATTGTGACACGTGACTTGACTAGTGCAAAAGTTTTTTTCTCAGTCGAAGAGTCTTCCCAAAAATCTGTCGCAATTTTGCTTAATAAAGCTAGTGGATTTTTTAGAGTATCTTTATCAAAAATTTTAGATTTAAGACACACTCCTTCACTAAACTTTATTTATGATACGGCTCCAAATGCTGGAGCTAGAATGGACGACCTCTTAAGTAAAATTTAAATCCACACATAATGTCTAAACGCAATCCAAAAGGTAGAGACATCAACGGAGTTTTGCTTCTTGACAAAGCAAGTGGTTATAGCTCCAATTCTGCTCTACAAGATATAAAGCGCTTGTTTGATGCCAACAAGGCTGGGCATACTGGAAGTCTTGACCCTCTTGCAAGTGGACTCTTGCCGATTTGTTTAGGGCAGGCAACTAAAGTTGCACAATTTCTACTTAATGGCGATAAACGTTACTTCGTTCGTGGGAAATTAGGCCAAATAAGCGATACAGGAGACTCGGATGGCGAAGTGGTTGATTTTGGTTCCATAAAAGAAGTCAATGAGCAAACTATCAAAAATATTTTGCCGGATTTTGTTGGCAATATTAACCAAATACCTCCAATGTACTCTGCTCTTAAGAGGAACGGAACACCTCTTTACAAACTTGCAAGAAAAGGCATTGAGGTCGATAGAGACCCTAGACCGGTTGTCATTCATGAAATAAAATTTAAAGGTTTTGAGGAAGAAATTTTAAGCTTAGAGGTTTCGTGTTCAAAAGGAACATATATTAGAACTTTGATTGAAGACATCGGAAAATCTTTAGGATGTGGTGGGCACGTTGTTGAATTGAGAAGGATTGGATTTACCCATTTTGATATATCAAAGGGGTATACATATGAAGATCTTATGAGTCTTAAAAATGAAAATTTAAATGCTCTCGATTCAACTCTTCTTAGTGCAGATGAAATGCTGCCTAGCCTCAAAGGAATCTATTTGGATGAAGAGCAGACAATTGATATTAGACATGGAAGAAAAGTGCAATTTTCTGGGTTTGATGTTGGACAAAAAATTAAGCTCTACGATGACAACAAAAAATTTATTGGTATTGGTGAGAGCAATGTTTTATCTGAAATTTGGCCTAAAAGGGTTTTCGTTTGAGAACGCAATTTATAAAGTATAGTATTAAAGGGAGGCACTAATGAAGGTTTTAATAATAGGCTCTGGGGGGCGTGAACATGCCCTTGCTTGGCAATGCTCTCTATTTAAGGAGGTTGAGCATGTCTATGTTGCTCCTGGAAATGCGGGTTCTGGTTTAGAGAAAAAAATATCAAATATTCAGATTGAATCCGATAATATTCCTGAGCTTATTTCATTTGCTAAAAACAAGTCTATAGATATTACAATTGTTGGCCCAGAGGTTCCTTTAGTTATGGGTATAGTCGATGATTTTCAGGAGCACGGTCTGGCAATATTTGGGCCATCAAAATTAGCCTCACAATTAGAAGGTTCAAAAGCATTCTGTAAGGATTTTTTACACAGAAATAATATTCCAACAGCGTTTTATAAAGTCTTTACTGAGACTGAGCCTGCAATTAAATATGTACACGAAAAAGGCGCTCCTATTGTTATAAAGGCTGACGGTCTTGCTGCTGGAAAAGGGGTAATTATTGCAAACACCTTAAATGAGGCAATAGCTGCAATTAATGATATGCTTCACGGAAATCGATTTGGAGAGGCAGGGTCAAGAGTAGTAATAGAAGAATTTTTAACGGGCGAAGAGGCAAGCTTTATAGTCATGGTTGATGGCAGTAATATACTACCAATGGCTACATCACAAGACCACAAGGCAAGAGATAATGGCGACAAGGGCCCAAATACTGGCGGCATGGGTGCATACTCTCCCGCGCCAATAGTGACCCCTTTGGTTTTTGAAGATGCTATGGAAAAAGTTATTAAACCAACTGTTAAAGCAATGAAGGCTGAAGGCATGCCATATACTGGTTTTCTTTATGCGGGGCTGATGATTGATAATAAAGGTATGACAAAAGTGCTTGAGTACAACTGCAGATTTGGAGACCCTGAAACGCAGCCTATCATGATGCGTTTGAAATCTAATTTAGCTCAATTATGTATTGCTGCAACTCAAGGAAACCTCGACAAAGTAACGGCTGAATGGGATGAGAGGACATCTTTGGGCGTTGTAATGGCTGCCGATGGCTACCCAGATTCTTATAAAAAAGGAGAAATAATTAACCTCCCTTTAGAAGAGGCTGACTCCAAAATATTTCATGCCGGAACAAAATTAGATAAACATAATATTACCAGTAATGGTGGTCGAGTGCTCTGCGCAACAGCACTAGGCGCGGACATTAAAGAGGCCCAAGTAAAAGCTTACCAGCTTATTAATAAAGTTAAGTGGAGTGGGAGTTTCTATCGAACCGATATTGGATTTAAAGGTATCTAGAGTGGTGGTGTGTTGAAAATTATTGGTGTAGATGAAGCTGGAAGAGGTCCGCTAGTTGGGAGCGTAGTTGCAGCGGCAGTAATCTTTCCTGCTAATTTTTATATAGAGGGACTAACCGACTCAAAAAAATTAACAGAAAGAAAACGCGAAGATTTCTACTCTAAGATTACGCAGCAGTGCTTTTGGTCAGTAGCTGAAGCTAGCAGTGTTGAAATTGATGAGGTTAATATTTTGCAGGCAACAATGCTTGCAATGACAAGAGCAATAAATAATTTACAGCACCAGCTAATAAGCCAAAACCAAGATGAGACATTTAAGGTTCTAGTTGATGGTAATCGATGTCCAGATGTTGCTAATTGCCGTGCAATAGTTAAAGGAGATTTAATCGAGCCAGTTATATCAGCTGCATCCGTTATTGCAAAGGTTACAAGAGATAGGCAAATGAAGGGATTAGATGCAAGGTTTCCTGAGTATGGATTTAAAAGTCACAAAGGATACGGCACGAAAGAACACCTTGCTGCCCTATCAAAGTACGGCCCAATAGTTGGGCAGCATCGATACACTTTTGCACCAATTAAATTTTTTTAGTTTGTTTCCAGTTCGTAGATTTGTTGTTGCAGTTCATTTTGAGCGGCCTCAAGCTCTGCTTTTTTGGCCTCAAGAATGGCTCTTTTCTCTGCTTCTTCTCTATTCTTGTTGTCCCTTTCAATTTCTTCAGCAGGTCTCACCAACAGGTAGTTAAAAAGCTTAACAACTTTTTTAACATTTTTTGCTTTACTGGCAACGTTGGTAGCATGCTCAGCCTCTCTTTTTGTTACAGCGCCCATTAAGTAGACTGTCGCCCTTTCAGTAAGAACTGAAACATGAGCAGGATGAAATACCTCTTGATCAAGGAATAGGGCTTCTATCTGAATAGAAATGACTCCATCTTTAGCGCGATTTAAATAGCTACTATTTGACATCACTGCAACTTCATTAATAAGTTGATTCATCTTTGGTGCTTTTTTCTTAATCATTTCTTCTAGATAATTTTTAAGGTCGTCAGACGGCGCTTCACCAGTCATCAGAACAGACTTGTCGTATACGTTAAAGTTAATATGGGCATCGTCAAGCATCGAATCTTTGCTGACAATATTTCCTAAATTCATGTAAAGAGTTTTGTCATCCAAAATTTCACCCATTGTGCGGCGATCATTCGACATGGTAGCCACAGTAGTTACTGCAGCAGCGCCTTGCACTATTGGCACACATGAGCTCAAGATAGTGGATGATACGAAAAGTGCAAATAAGATAATTACTTTTTTCATTAATACTCCTTGTTTCTAGTTAGCCAAAGCTTTAAAAAAAGATATCTCTATATTTTAAAGCAGAACCAGTGTTTTTTTAAGCTAAAGACGTAGATAAATTTTGATAATAGATAGCGTTAATAAAGCATAATGGTAATAATATTTATGAATCTCGGTTAAGACTTTAGTATGACTGGAAAGCTTTTTATTGTAGCGACCCCAATTGGAAACTTGAATGATATTACCTACAGAGCTATTGAGACTCTGAAGACTGTTGAATTGGTGTTAGCTGAAGACACGAGGCATAGTAAAAAACTATTTACACACTTTGAAATTTCAACACCCCTAAAAGCTTTTCATGAGCACAATGAGCGAGAAAAAACCGATTCAATTATTTCTGAGTTAAATTCTGGCGTTTCAATCGCACTTATAAGTGATGCTGGAACTCCATTAATAAGTGACCCGGGCTATTTTCTAGTTTCACATGCAAAAAAAGAAGGTATTGAGGTGGTTCCTATCCCTGGACCTAGTGCCATAATTACAGCTCTATCAGTATCTGGCTTAGCAAGTAATAGCTTTTCTTTCTTTGGGTTTTTACCCTCAAAACAAACAGCAAGAATTAAATACCTTCAAAACAGAACTGACCTTAATGAAACAATTATTTTTTATGAGTCGCCTAAGCGAATACTGGCAACTTTAAATGATATGCTGAAAGTATTTGGAAGTGAGCGTAAGGTTTGTCTTGCCAAAGAGTTGACTAAATCCTTTGAGACAATTCGTACCGATAAAATACCCAGTTTAATTGAATATCTCACTACAGATCCAGCCCATCAAAAAGGTGAATTTGTAATATTAATCTCTTCAGCTGATAAAATAGATTTAGTTGATGCCGAAAACCAATTGGCAAAAATTTTGCCAATCCTTTGCGCTGAAATGGGAGCATCAAAAGCTTCTAAATTGGCTGCCAAAATTACTGGTATCGATAAAAAACATTGTTATAACAGGGCGATAGAGTTATGAATAATTTTTACAAGCACCACATTTTTTTCTGTAACAATGTTCGAGCAGATGGAAAGCAGTGCTGCTCTGAAAATGGCGCAAAAGAGCTTTACCGCTATGCTAAAGATCAATGTCGTGCAAATTCTACATTGGGCAAAGGCCAGTTTGGAGTTAGTGAGTCACGCTGTTTAGGAAGGTGTGAGGACGGACCCGTTGCAGTTGTTTACCCTGATAATATTTGGTACCAATATGTTGATGAAGAGGATATTGACGAGATTCTTAAGTCACACCTTGAGGGCGGCAAGGTAGTCGAGCGACTTCTAATAAAATAAGTTTAATTATTTCCCAAGTCGAGCAATGCCTTCAAGGAGGTATGGGAACAAGTTGCTTGCTATTATCTTGATTCCCTTATCATTAGGGTGCTTATAATCGGCTTGTAATTTGTCCTTTTCTAGGGCAACATCTTTCAGCAAAAAAGGCATAAAAATCAAGTTATGCTTGACGGCTAGCTTTGGGTACATTCCATCAAATTGAGCTTGATAATCTGGTCCCATGCTCTCAGAAGATTGCATTCCAGCGAGTATTACAACTGTACCACTTTTTTTAAATTTGGAAATTATCGAGTCAAGGTTTTCGCTCGTAAGAGCTGGGTTAAGGCCCCGGAGCATATCATTGGCACCTAGACATATAACAACTATTTCTGGATTGTCACCAAGAGACCACTCTACTCTGGATAAGCCATTTTTGGAGGTGTTACCAGAAATGCTAGCGTTAATAATGCTCACCTCAAGATTGTCAGCCTCAAAACTTCTAGAAAGCTCTGATGCTAAGTTCTCGTTTTGAGCGAGCCCATAACCTGCCATTAAGCTATCCCCATAGAGCATAACTTTTATGGTTTTTTCTGCATATGCGCTTGTAAATAATAATATGCACAACAAACACGTAAAAATCACTTTAAGCATTGTTTTTTTTGAGATAATCATCGCCCAGATTTTATATTAGATTACCCAATGAATGCAGCAATACAATTCAACAATGTTTCGTTGAGCTACGGCTCAAAGATTGACCCAGTTGAGGTCTTAAAAGGGATTAATTTTTCAGTAAGTAGTGAAGAGATAGTTTCAATTATTGGCCCAAGCGGATCAGGAAAAACATCAATCATCATGCTTGCTTCTGGGCTTGAGACAGCTACTGAGGGCTCAATTAAAATCAACAGCCAAGAAATAGTAGGGCTAAAAGAAAATAAACTTTCAGAGGTTAGGAGAGAAAATATTGGTATTGTTTTTCAATCTTTTTATCTCATACCAAATCTTACAGCGATAGAAAACGTCTTACTATCTCTCGAGGCAAGCCAGAAGTACAACCAAGAACAGGAGGCCAAAAAGCTTCTATCAGAATTTGGCCTTTCACACAGGTTAGGCCACCTTCCAAGCGAGCTCTCTGGGGGAGAGCAACAGAGGGTAGCAATTGCTCGTGCACTAATCAATAAACCAAAAATTATTCTAGCCGATGAGCCAACTGGAAATCTTGATAGTGCTAACTCGCAAATCATGATGGACTTGCTTTTTGATTACACTAAAAAAAGTAAAACCTCCCTAGTTATGGTGACACACGACAACTCAATAGCAGAGCGATGTGACCGTATTATTGAAATTAAGGATGGTCAAATTGTTTGATACTCAGCAGCTTCGTTTAATAAATAAGTACGCAATAAGGGACTTTTCTAGAAGCTATAAAAAACTATGGGTCATAGCAAGCACACTTTTTATTAGTTTGCTTTTGCTTTCATTGACATTCTCAGTTAAGGAAGCCTTGAATAATGAAATTGAAGCAAATTCTAAAGAGTTGTTGGGCGGCGACATTCAGGTTACAAGTGGCATTGACCCATTACCTAGTTTAGTGTTTGATGAGTTAAAGGTTTTAGGTGAAGTTAGTATAGCAATTGAACTAGCAACTATGGTTTCAAAAAAAGGCCAAGCGCCTGTTTTTACCGAACTTAGAGCGGTTGATGATAATTATCCACTTTATGGCGAGATCGTTACGACACCCTTAGGCGCATCTAAAAAAATATATTTAAACACGCAAAAGCCGACTGTCTTAATCAACGAGAGTATTCAAAACTTACTTCAACTTGAAATTGGTGATGATGTCGTAATTATGGGTAAAAGTTTCAAAGTTGCTGGATTGGTTGTGTCAGTTCCAGATCTTGCAGAAAGTGCAGTTTTTGGTGAGTTTGCTATAATCAGTAAGTCGAGTTATGATAAATTTGAGCTGAGCTCAGGTGGAAGTTTTCTTGATCATGAATACCGAATTAAATTTAACAACAACATTGATGTATCGAAGCAAGCTAGCCTAGTAGAGTCAATTGTTGCCTATGATGATAGCATTGAAACAAGACTTCCAGGGCAGAGCGGTCGAAGCCTAGGAAGGATAATAGATAACTTTTCTAACTTTCTAAATTTGGTTTCTGTAAGCGCAATGATAATTGCAGGCATTGGCATCAGTAACACTTTACTTTCTTTTGTAAACCAAAGAAATACCAGTATTGCAGTTAAAAAATCGATTGGTTTTTCTTCAAACTTTATTCAGCTCATGTACTTTTATGAGATTATTCTAATATTGATTGGTATGTCAGTCATCGCTTATCTATTTGGAGTTTTCAGTCCATTATTGGCTAATGAACTTCTTCCCAAGTCACTAGGAATTGATCTTCAGCCAACTGTCAGTTTGATAGGTTATCTAAATATTTTTTTCATTGGACTGTTGGTTGTTTTGATTTTTTCAATACCCTCTTTATATTCGATTAGCGAAATAAAAGCAGTTGCTTTGTTTCGTAATACCTTTCAGCCAGTGAGTCTAAATTTCTCATCCAAGAATATTATATTACTGGCGATTTTGGTTACAATTTTGATCACCTACTTTGTTCTCCAGACTGAGCAAAAGTTCTATACCATTTTATATTTTGTGGCATTTTTTATTACGATGTTTATATTCTATGGCGTTTCGAAATTGTTAATTTCTTTTCTTAGAAGATTCCATAAATTTTCTAATAATGGATATAGGATTGCTTATAGAAATATTGTTGCTAAGAAATCTCTTGCACCGATTATGACAGTATCTTTAGGCATTGGCCTGACACTTCTTCTGACTTTAAGTTTTGTAGCTAATAACTTAAAACAAGAGATATCTGACAACATCCCTTCAATGGCCCCGGATTTATTTTTTGTCAGTATTGACAGAGATATTCAGCCTGATCTAGAAAGCTTTATTAAAAGTATTGATCCTGAGGTAACGCTCGAGTTTAGCCCCATGGCGAGTGCATCATTTATTTCATTAAACGGAACGCCAATAGAAGAGATTGTTTCTGAGAATAACAGGTCTGCATGGGTTGTTAGAGGTGATAGGCGAATCTCATGGTCAGAAAAGTCAAACCCAGATAACCCGATTATAGAGGGTGAGTGGTGGGAGCCTGGCAATGAGAACGAGATGTTCATTTCAATGGATAGTAGGGCTGCGTATGATCTTGGAATGAGTATCAATGATAAGATTACTCTCAACATTTTAGGTCGAGATGTCACAGGAACAATTAAGAATTTTAGGGAGGTTGACTACCGAGATATCTCTATTAACTTTGCAATTATTATAAATAAGGCTTTTGCTAATAAGCTGCCATATGAGTATATCGGAACGCTTAAGTCGGACATGTCATCCAATGAAATCCTGGCAAAGGTCGTTGAAAAATTTCCAAATGTATCTGCTATTAAAGTCGATAGAATTTTGTCTCAGGTCAGTGGTGTGCTAAATAAAATATTTATCGCTGTGACCGGGATATCTTTAATTGTCATTGTAATTGGGTTGATTGTTATTGTCAGTGCTGTATTGGTTCAAACTACGTTCAGGAGGTATAACAATTTGATTTATAAAATTCTGGGTGTCGACTTTCCAACAATCCTAAGGGCGATGACGATTGAGTTTGTTTTAATTTATCTGACCTTGGTTTTCTTTGCTCTCTCTGTTGCAATAGCAGGCTCATACCTTATTGTTGAGAATACGCTGCAGCTGACCTGGAGGTTTGATTTGGGACTGACGCTTTGGATTTTATTGACAACAGCTCTTGTATCCTTTGTAATGATTTTGATAGCCAACAAGAGTATATTTAGTCCAAAAGTATATCCACTTATTCGCAATGAGTAAGTCCTTGAGTTGTTGCTAAGTTGAGGCTTTAAATGAGCCCAAGTAGTTTTTGATTAAGGTTGTTTACCTGGTCCTTTAGCGCGCTAATTTTGGAGTTGTTTTTAATAATGTCAGTAGGAATATGGTCATTTAGCTGAAGTCTTTTTTCGCGGCTAGCTTGGGCAAGTAACATTATGTTTGCTTTTTCTTGGTGGATTCCTTCTCTAGCCATTAGTCTTGTGACCTGCGTTTCGGTTTCACAGTCAACTACTATTGCCCTATCAAACGGACCCCATAGTTCTTTTTCTACTAAGAGAGGAATGACCACAATCATTATTCCTTCTTGACAATTATCCATCGCAGATTTCATTTTTTGAAGTATCTTTGGATGAAGTATCTCCTCAATTTTTGTTCTATTTCTTCCTTTTTTAAAGAGCTCATCACGAAGATTTTTCCGATCAAGTGTCCCATCAGATAGAAGTATTGATTTGCCAAAAGTTTCTACGAGATCTTTTAGACCCTCTGATCCTGGCAACACAACTTCCCGAGAAATAATGTCTAGATCTACGATATGGCATCCATGAATTTCTAATAAGTCACTTACTAGAGTTTTTCCTGATGCAATCCCACCTGTAAGTGCAATCTTAAGAACTTTGTGCGCCATTAAAATTAAATTAAATGAATAAAAGTAACTAAATTTTATATTGAAATTTAGTTGATGCTGGAAGAATGACAATAATATGATGCTTATTTGCTGGTTTAGCTTGACTTTTTGTAGAAAAATTTCGATAATAGGCGCTCTTTTTGGTTATGTAGCTCAGCTGGTTAGAGCACAGCATTCATAATGCTGGGGTCGGTGGTTCAAGTCCACCCATAACCACACCCTTCCATAAGGGTTTAAGCCAATTATCTAATCTTAACTATATGCTTCGGGGTACGCTCGGGGTACAGTAGAACAAAGTTCAATGATTATATTTTTAATAATTAAATAATAGATAGTAACTAATATTTATCTATATAACTCATTGATTTATAACGATAAATAACCACCATCCCTCGCATATTTATTCAGACTTTGGACGGTACGGGGACCCGCTGCTGCTATCGGCTATATCTATATAAACTCTCCCTCTTACATCAGAGAGAATTTGGACTTCTATTACGACATAAAGAAGATAACTGCAAAAAGTGCTAATCCTATAGTAAGTTTAATTGGGTAGCCTGACCAGTCAAAGATTGAATCATCTGCTGATTTATGATTAATGCCTCTTTGTTCAGCTATTTTATCAAGTTTGCTATCCCAGTCATATTCTGGAATTGTTTCTTCAACACTTTTAAAGCCAGCCTTCCTTTCACTTTTTAGGAGTTCACTACTTTTGTATAGCTGTACCTTGCTACCTTTCTTTTTGGCTTCCAAGTATTCAGCAGGGTCCATCTTAAACTGCTCATCACAATGAGTACACTTGAAAACATCTATCTTAGCCTCATTCCGGAAAACTTTATTGAAAGGAATAGATTCTTTTTCGATAACTTTATTACAGTGAGGACAGTTAGAAAGTGAAACACTCATAGCGAACCTTTAAAGTTTTAAAATAATATTGTATCTCAAATGATTATTTGATTCAGCTCAATCTGAAATATAATCCTAGTATGAAAAATGTTGCCATTAAAGGTAAGTACACTCCGCAAAACAAAAGCAAGTTCCTAAGTAGAAGAAAGCCAGTCTATAGAAGTTTGTGGGAGCGTCGCTTTATGATTTATTGTGACAGGTCAGAGAACATTCTAGAGTGGGATAGTGAGTCTATTCATATTCCTTATATTTCACCAAAGGATGATAGGTGGCATAACTACTATCCTGATTTCTATATTAAATATAAAGATAAGAATGACCAAATTATTAAAGCATTAATAGAGATTAAGCCTCACTTCCAAAAGAAGTGGGATGTTAATGTGGCTAAGTGGGATGCTTGTCAAAAGCATTGTGATAAAAAGAAGATGGAATTTAAAGTGCTCACTGAAAGGGAGTTATTCTAATGAAGTTCAGTGCTCGCAAACTACTTGGTTTCAGGTCTATGCGAAGCTACAAGCCTTCAGTTAGAAAAGTACTAGGCATAAAACCCTTGCCTAAAATATTAAGACCGAAACGGATACGCAAAAGAGTTATCTTTAGGTGGCTTGTTGATGGTTCTGACAAAGTAAATATAAGGTTTCAAGATATGTTTGGATTAAATCCAAAGAGAAAAATATTGGAAAAGAAGCAGGATTTTGTTACTATGAGAGAGCTTGATAATACAATTGGTAAGGCTTTAGGAATTAAATAATATGTTGAAAGGAATGTTTTATTATTTTTTAGCTTGTGTCTGGCTATTTTTATGTATGTACGGCGTTATATTCATTGATGAATATTTTGGAATGAGTGAAATGTCAGCGATTATTATTAATATTGTAATAGTGATTGGGATTTTTTTTGCTTTTGGAGTATTCATTATGATTCTTATGATGGGTACCTTTGATAGCATTCAGGATTACATAGTTGGGTTACGTTCTATTCCTAAACGGATAAGAAGCTTTTCTATTACTGCCGTTTTCTTATCGTTAAAAGAAAAGCTGGTGTTCTTATGGGCATTAACTCCACTTATTCTTATGTATGTTGTAACTCCTATAGTTCTTGTTAATTTTATTGGCGCTTGGGTTTTCTTGATATTCCCTATTTGGGTAATAGGATATTATGTATATGCCGAAAATTCAGCAACAAAGCGAAAGCATATGCCATTTCTTGAGCATACAGAAGCAATAGGTATTATGATAGGTGTTGCTTTCCCTACAATACTTTCGTTTGTTGGAACATTAATTTATTACTTTTGGTAACTCGATGGACTTTAACAAACTAACAAAAGAAGAACTCATTGACGTCGCAGAAGGCTACGGAATCTCCCTAGATACTTCTGATAATGAAGAAGTTCTCCTATCTAAACTTAATGAAGGCTTAGAAAACCTTATATTAAAAAATGGTTATGTTGATATTGGTGAAGATGATTACCGGTGTCTTTGTTTTCGCTGTAAGAAAAAAATTACTAGTGAGGAGATTCTTCCAGATGGATATGAAGAAATGTTTGCGACAATGGATGCTGAACTCTGTGAATCTTGTTTTGATTGGTATGAGGATAACTAATGAACTTAAATAAACTAACAAAAAAAGAACTTGTAGAACACGGCAAATCTTTAGGAATTAAATAAGATGACTGGAATTATTTTTATCTTTGTGGCAATTTTAGCTTTTTGGCTTTTTACAAGAAATGCTAAAAAAAATATACCTAATGAAGAAGATTCATATGATGCTCGTGAAGAAGGAAATAAAGCTATAAAAGCCTATAGAAATCAATGGTCAGGGGTTGGTTTTAATGATGCCACTGATGAACAATATAAATTAATTAGCAATATGGAGAATATTTATATACCTCCTGAAAATCCAGACTTCAACTCTTATCAAGACTCAAAAATCAGTGATGAGCAAATTATTAAGTTTGTTAAGTGGGCAAAAATTAAAAAATCAAAAAGTAAAAAATCCACGTTAATAGAAAATATCTCAGATGAATTTGATATTTACACTCCTGAAATTTCAATAGATTTTGAAATGGAATTTCAAGATGATGGAGGATTTTTTGGCGAAGACCTTAAAGAATATGGATTTTGTATAACTCGTCATAACTATAGTTGCTATGTTGACTTGACTATTAAAGAATGGGTAAAAATTCTGTCTGAGCCAATGCTATTCGATTGGGTTAATTATTATTTAGATTTGGATGACGGGAATATGTGGAGTGGATTTGAAGGTGGTGATGACATATATTATTTGAAAGAAAATAATGCTGAATTTTTACCACCTAGTAAGAGTGTTTATGAGTGGTGGGATTATGAAGAACGTGGCAGTATGGTTAATGAGCTTATTAAAGTACAGCCAGTCAATGATATTTCTTATAAAGGTGAGATTTTCGAAATTAATGATGAAGAATTTACTTTCTTAAAAAATGAAAGAGAGCATCTAATAATTCTATTAATGGCTTCATACAATGATAATCTTTTAGATTCTATAATTTCTAATGCGAACAATTAGATTAACTAAATGGACTTAAATAAACTTACAAAAAAAGAACTTGTAGAACACGGCAAATCTTTAGGACTTTCATTTGATATAAAAGCTAAAAAAGAAGTTCTTATAGCTGTTATTAATGACCCAGAAGGTAATGCTGAATATCTCAAACACAATCACAAGACTACAAAAGACTCTTGGTGGGCAGTTTCAGTTGTTTTTGTAATATTAATTGTAGTTGCTAAATACTGGTTTCTTCCTATATTGATTCAATATCATCTTGGCATTTTGGTAGTAGCTTGTCTTGTTGCTAGCTGGCTTATAGAAATCAAGCTAACATCTGATATGAAATATACTGGAGGATTTTCTATAATTTTTGTATTGTTTTTTATATTTTCAGGAGCAATAGAATGGCACTGGGAGCCTTATTATTTAATATGAAAAAACTACTTACCATTGTCGTTGGACTTTCACTCGGAATACTCATTTCAACTACTGCTAACGCTGACCTCGATAAAGCAATCGCTTATGCTGAAGCAGGAGAGATAGATAACGCACATAAGGAACTTCTTCTTATCGTTGAGGCAGCAGAAACAGGAAATCCAAAAGCACTTTACGAATTTGGCGTAATGTATAAAACAGAGGGTTACTGGATAGTTCAAAGCGATGAGTCTGCTGTTGAAAATTGGTTAGAGTCTGCCAAACTTGGTTACGCTCCAGCGCAGTTTGTTCTTGGTGCTTCTTATATTATTGGTAGCGGCGTAGAGAAGGATTTATCACAAGCAAAGTACTGGTTACAACAAGCAATTGATGGAACAAATGTTAGATATAGTAACGACGCAAAGACTATTTATAATCTTAACAACCTAGACCAATATTAGAGAGCTCATTACTCTCAGCTAACTATTAATAATCCCTCCCTCACAGATGAAACGAAATTTGGACTTTAGTTCAAGTTGATATACAATCCTAGTATGAAGAAAACAGTAATTAAACATCCTCTATTAAAGTTTCTTATTTTGTTGCCTGTAGTATTCTTAATCTATAAAGGTGTGAGTGGCTCAGCCTCTAATTATTATCTTAAATGGGAATGCTGGTTAGAGTCTGAAGACCCACCAACTGAATGTAAAGCTGAAACTAACTATCAATTTAAAAGCTGATTCCGTATGAAAAAACTACTCCTAACCTTTATTCTATCCTTAATGTCTAGCTCAGTATTTGCTGAAAGTTATTACTGTGGGACAACTGGAACTGATGCGAAAGTTATCTATGAAAGAAGTGCTTTAGATGTTTTTATCCGAACAGATGGAAATGGAAATGGTGATTTTCCTTTTGAGAAACTCGTTTTTGAAAGTGATGAATCAATATATTTAATAGGCTCATTTCAGGATTTTCCTTCAAGTGCTAGCTTAAAAATAATTGATAAAAGAACTGGAGAATTCGCTGTTATATTTCTAAGTACTGGAGTAGAAACTAAGCCATATTATGGTGATTGCCTTATTAAAGATGAATAGTATTAGGCACACCCATCAAAGCAACCTTGATGACATAGAAAAACAGGAATTAGAGAGTCATAACTAGGTGCTGTTGAAGACTTCTTACCTATAGAAATACCATCACAAGACTAGCAAAATTCATACGCTAGAAAGTATTTATATTCGTTCAAACTACCCGTTACTACCTAAGCACTAAATAAACCCTAAAATAGGGTCAAATCTCATTTTTAATTTTGAAGTATTCTCTCTACAGGTACTACTCTTATAAGGAAAAAAAGGTACACAAGGCGTACATATGGAGGAGTACCCTAATATGTCAGAATAGAGGTGTAGAGGTAAGTTTTTTACCTCTGTGGCTTTCTGAAATAGAGAGTGTAATCCTTAATAGGAGATGTAAATTTATGTCAAGTGATATGCTAAGGCTACTGACTACTAAACAAGTAGCCGAGATGTTAAATCTCAACCCAAAAACAATTTCAAATGCTAGATATACAGGCATAGGAATTGTAATTCCATTCTTGAAACTTGGTGGTGGAGTTATTCGATACAAAGAGGCAGATGTAATGTTGTTCCTCGAAGCTAGTGAGGTGTCGAATGGATAATCTAGATAATAAAAACCCTTCTGAAACGGCAAGGTTTGAGAAGGGTCACCTAAAAACTGGTAACGCAAAGTATAACATCTTAAACCATTTGAGATTAGGCAACTCTCTCACAAGTAGAGAGGCTTTTATTGAGATAGGTACTACCTGTCTTAATACTCATATAAGCGCAATCAGTAAAAAGTTTGGATTAGAGATTCCAAGAAAGTGGATTGATGTAACCACTAGATATGGGAAGAAGGTCAAGGTCTATGAGTACAGAACGAGTGAATCAGATAATGAAAAACTCGATTGGTTACTAGAAAAAGACTAGCGGTTTTCAATCCCCAAGAACTACCAAATAGTTTCTCCTAAGTCTTTCATAGTTTTAAAAAAAGTAAGACTTGGGAGTTACCAATTAATGACGGTAGTTCCTTTTATCTAATGGAGCAATACTAATGCCTAAACAAAACAGGAAGAAGGAGCATTATGGTTCTTTCTTAACAATTAACAACGAGCAACTAGAAATAAACTCATCAGATGAGTATGGTGTTTACCCAGATATTATTATTAAGATGGTTGAACAGTTAGACCTTTGTATAGATAAGCATAAGAGAGTCTTTGTATTGAGGTTTGATTTACATCTTGATGAATATTCTGATGACAACAAAGAGATTTCAAAGTTTATGAAGGCTCAAATTCAAAGAATAAAAAGGAAGTACAAGACCAAGTATGTTGGTTATGTATGGGTAAGAGAAATGGAGAGAGCAAAGACCCAACATTATCATTGTGCTTTCTTTATTGATGGAGATAAGATAAGAAACTCTTTTGCTTTGAACCAACAAATCAAAGCTAAGTGGTATAAGAATGGACACCGTTCTGTTGTGCCAAAGCCTTACTACTTTTTAGATAAACATAATATGAAAGAGGAGAGGGAGAAGGTAATTTATAGACTCTCTTACTTAGCAAAGGTAAGAGGAAAAGGTTATCGCTCTGCTCAAGCTAAAGATTATTCAACGAGTAGATTGAAGTAATTATTTCTACTAAAGTTCTATTTGAAAAACTATAGAAAGTAAGATTAAAGATAACAATACAGCTATGAAAACTAAGGTATTAAAAATCCATAAGGTATTCTCCATATTCGCTTTCAGTACGTCATTATTCTCTTCTAATAAGTCATTTGTTCTACTTAGGTATCCTGTATCTTCTATGCGTGGTTCTAGTTCTTTTACTGTCATCCTATTTCTCCTTTAGTTGTCTTTTTGCTATCTTTCTAAGAGCCTTATCTACTAACTGATGCTTATCTGTATATAGTTTTCCATCATCAGTTTCATAACCAGCCCTTCCTTCGTGGAACTGTTGTTTTAATGGGTGAGTTGATTCGTAAAGAATGTATTGTTCAATATCTTTAAACTTTTGTTTGGTTTCAACAAGACCTAATCCTTTGAGTTCGTTAGCAAGATAATGAAGTGCGTGGAAGTTGCCTTTATGTAGCTCCCATTTATTATCAAAACCACCTCTAATAAATCCTACTTCAGTTAATTCATCAAATAGTTCTTTAGCAAACTCCTCACCATAAGGACTTTTCTTTTTATCCCTCATATGGATTTGTCTATCAACAAGGTAGTTGTGTTTATATGCCCACTTGAGAAACTTGCCAGAGAATATCCTTCCACTTACACACTTAAATTGTTCATTCCTATCAATCAATTGGTATTCTTCTTTCTCCTGAAGAAACCATTCCATATGACCTAGCTTTCCTAGATGAGGAGAGTGAGAAGATTCATCAGCATACAAGTTTGAGTTAGCAATACAGTCATTACCATCAACATCTTGATAATGAATATCAGCTATCTCAAATGTATTTTCATAAAGACTAAGAGGTTTAAATCCAACAGTACCAAATACAGAAGGACTCAATCCAAGAAGAATAAAGAGAGCCTCATCCATCGTTATCTTAGGTATTTGTTCAACCCTACGAATGTTAAAACTCTCCATCTCTAATCTATTGATTCTGTAATTCCATTGTTGGTGATACTTATTCCAACATTTCCATATATCTAGTACTGATTTGTCCTTTTTATAGTTCGCCCAGTCGGTGTCAATAGTTACATCTTTTAGAACATTTGTTAAGGCAGAAGGCATACGAAAACATTCATACTCTGGAACTTCTACCCAACCATTCCTAATATAGATTTCTCTCCATTCATCATAAGAAAGATTACCATCTTCAATCTCTCCAAAGGCTCTGTTCTCTAATTCGTTTGTCCAATATTTAAGGATATGTTCAACTACTTTGAGTTGTTC
>CAJQTP010000013.1 GCA_905620445.1 uncultured Candidatus Thioglobus sp. | reverse complement strand
TCGCTATTAATTCGAGATAAAGAGATTGGCCCAAGAGTTGTTCCAATTGTTCCTGATGAGGCTAGAACTTTTGGAATGGAGGGACTTTTCAGACAAATGGGTATTTATTCTTCTTCTGGGCAACTTTATGAGCCTGAAGACTCTGACAAGGTTATGTGGTACAAAGAGGATATTAAAGGCCAGGTTTTACAAGAGGGAATCAATGAAGCTGGAGCAATTTCGGATTGGATTGCTGCTGCAACTTCCTATGCTTCTCACAACGTCACAATGATTCCTTTTTATATTTACTACTCAAAGTTTGGTTTTCAAAGGGTAGGCGATCTTGCTTGGGCGGCTGGCGATATGCAAGCTAAAGGTTTTTTGATGGGAGGCACTGCTGGGAGAACAACGCTCGCTGGTGAAGGTCTTCAACATCAAGATGGAGACTCATTGATTGTTGCAAATACTATTCCAAATTGTATCTCTTACGATCCAACTTATGCCTATGAGCTGGCAGTAATACTGCGTGAAGGTATGCGTCGAATGTATGAGGATATGGAAAATGTTTTTTATTACATAACATTAATGAACGAGAACTATAGACATCCTGCAATCCCCAAGAGCTCTGAAGAAGGCATTATTAAGGGAATGTATCCTTTAAAAATAGTCGGCAAATCTAAAATCGAAGTTCAATTGTTAGGTAGTGGCGCAATTTTGAGAGAAGTTGAAAAAGCAGCTGACATGCTTGCAAAAGATTGGGACGTTATGTCACAGGTTTGGAGCGTCACTAGTTTTAATGAAATTACAAGAGAGGCTCAGAAGGTTGATCGTGAGAACTTATTTATTACAAGCAAAAATAAGAAAGTTCCTTATATAACTCAGTGCTTAAGTAAGTCTACTGGCCCAGTAATTGCGGCGACAGACTACATGAGAAATTATGCTGAACAGGTGCGTAAGCACATTCCACTTCATTATGAAGTGCTAGGTACAGATGGGTTTGGCAGGTCAGATTCTCGTAAAGAGCTCAGATATTTCTTTGAAGTAAATGCGAACTATATTGTTTTTGTGACATTAAATGCGCTTGTTGATGATGGTTTATTGGACTCAAAAGTAATTAAAAGTGCAATTAAAAAACTTAACATTGATCTTAACAAGTCAAATCCGATGTATACCTAATAAGCTATGAATACCCAAGAGTATCTCGATCAACTAAGATCAGGAATTAAGATGAATTTTTCTGATTTTACTAATTTAATAGACCAAGAGTATGCATTTGAAAATGTTGCTTTTGAAAATAATGGTCTTGTAAACTCAAAAGATGAAAATCAAGGCTCAGCAAAGGTTTTTTGTTTTGGGTTCATGCACTCTCTTACTAAAGAAGAGGCGATAAGATGTTTTGGAGAGCATTACCAGTCTGTACTGGATGAGCCAGATAATGAACTATCTCATGTCAATATTCGAAACTTTATTAAGACTGGATGGAAGGGAGTATCAATAAACTTTTCTGCCCTACAGGTTAAATAGTTTTTTTTAAGAGTTTTTAAAACACTATGACCGAGAATAAATCATACAATAACGGCATATATACAGTTTTCCTTAGTGCGTTTCTTGTGCTTTTTCAAATCGGAATATACTTTGTCTATATCCCATGGAATGCCGAAAGATTGCAAATAACTGAAGCAGAAATTGGAATTGGGTTGTTTGTTTTTGGTATTTCAAATCTCATAGGTAATCAAACATCAGGGCGACTTATTGTCCCAAGGTTTGGCACAAAAAACTCTATTGCTATTGGTTTAATAGGTATTGCTTACTGCCCTTTATTGTTAATTCTATCAACAAACTATCTTTGGTTTTTATTGGCGTTTATACCCTTCGGTTTTTGTGTAGGTTTATTTAGTCCATCTGCACAATCTCAGATTTCAATGATTGAGCAGAAAACATCCAAAATTATAACGCCTCTATACCATGCTGCATTTAGCTTTGGCTCATTAGTAGGGGCTGTTACAGCGTTTTTTACAATAAAATATATAGAGAGACCAGATTTAATTTTCTTAACAACAGGAACAATGCTGATTTTGGGTTCTCTAATAATATACAAGTTTGGATTATTAAAATCTTTTGAGAATCTAAAGAAAACACCAAAATTTAAATTACCTAAAAAATCAATTCTCATTTTTGGCCTTTTAATGATGATGAATTATGCAACTATGGGCATAATTCTTGATTGGTCTGCACTATGGCTTACAAAGGATTTATTAGTTCCGCTATATCTTGGTGGCGCACTTATTGTTGCATTTAATGTTGGTGAAATTACTTCAAGGTTATTTGCATCCAAGATGATCAATGACTCTACTGAAAAATTTATTGGAGGCTATTTAAGCATCATTGCTGGAATTACTCTTTTCCTCTCAATTTTGACCGGAGATTTCTATGTAATTATTTTTGGAATGCTACTATTTGGCTTTGGAACTGCAAACTTTATAGCTATTATTTTTAGGCAGGCCATTAGAATAACCGATGAACCTATTTCATTAACTATTGCAAATCTTATAACTCTTGGCTTTGCTGGTTTTATTTTTGGACCAGCTCTTGTTGGTTATTTGGCAGAATATCTAGGATTAACCTTTAATATGTACCTTTTATGCTTTGTTTGGGGCTTTAATGGTGTAGCCCTATTAATTATGATGAGGCGAGTTAATACTTAAAGAATTAGTACATTTTAAGATTTAGTGGCTCATATACATAATCTCTGAAATGAAAATCTTCTCTTTCAAAACAATTAAGCCCTCTCTTTTCATTTTCTTTAGGAAGTAGTTCATCATCAGGCCTTTCTTCAAGCCAAGTACAAATCGAATCATCCGGCCAATCATCATATATTCCTGCAAAAGCTAAGTTTGAAATGGCTAAAGAAAGTAATGTTACTAAAAAACTAGGTAAATATTTGATATTTCATCCCAAGTTAGTAATGAGGCGGGTTATCATTAATCACCTCGGATTGATCAGACTGTGGTTCAGATTGATTGATTAATTTCTCTTTTGTTTCTTTAATCTGATTGTTAAGTTTGGCGATTTTTTCGCCCTGACGAAAAACAACCATATTTAGTTCATCGAGCATATTTTGAAGATATGATATTTTTTCTTCTAACTCTACTAATTTTTTATCTGACATAATTTATTATAATAAATAAAAAAGCCACCTTTCGGTGGCTTAATTTAATTACTTCTCAATTAAAGCCTTTCTAGAAAGCTTAATTCTTCCTCGATCTATCCCAAGAACTTTAACTTCGATTTCTTGACCTTCTTTAAGGTGATCCTCAACTTTTTCGACTCTTTCATGAGCAATTTCAGACACATGTAATAGTCCATCCTGATTAGGCATGATTGTAACAAAGGCGCCGAATTCGACTATTTTTGCTACCTTGCCCATATATACTTTGTTTAATTCAGGAACTGCAGTTACCTCTTTAACCATCTGAACTGCTTTTTCAAAGCTTTCAGTATCATTTGCAAAAACATTGACGTTTCCTTCATCATCAACATCAACGCTTGCGCCTGATTGCGCAACGATACCTCTAATAGTTTCACCACCCTTACCAATGACATCACGAATTTTGTCAGTAGGGATTTTAATGACTTTAGTTTTTGGAGCATTTTTTGATGCAGCATTTGGCTCTGAAATAACTTGATTCATTTGACCAAGAATATTAAGTCTTGCTTCTTTAGCCTGCTTGAGTGCTATAGACATAATGTCTTCAGTGATACCATCAATCTTAATATCCATTTGAAGTGCATTGATTCCTTTTGCTGTTCCAGCAACTTTAAAGTCCATGTCACCAAGGTGATCTTCATCACCAAGAATGTCAGTTAATACTGTAAAGCGATCTTCATCTTTAACAAGACCCATAGCGATTCCTGCAACTGGAGCTTTAATTGGAACACCCGCATCCATAAGTGAAAGCGAAGATCCACAAACACTTGCCATAGAGCTAGAGCCATTGGATTCTGTTATTTCCGACACAATTCGGATAGTATAAGGAAACTCTTCAATGCTTGGAAGACAAGCTGCAATTCCTCTTCGTGCCAATCGACCATGGCCAATTTCACGACGTTTAACACCCATTACGCGACCCGTTTCTCCAACACAGTATGGAGGGAAGTTGTAATGAAGCATGAAGTGATCTTCTATACGATCATTTGATTCAAGTTTTTCAATAAGTTGTCCGTCTCTTTTTGAGCCTAGCGTTGTGACAACAAGAGCTTGAGTTTCACCACGTGTAAAAAGTGCTGAGCCATGTGTATTTTCTAAAACGCCAGTTTCAATTGCTAACTCACGAACAGTTGAGCTATCCCTTCCATCAATCCTTGGTTCACCTTTTAGAATACGCTCTCTAACAGTTGATTTCTCAATTTTTTTGATATAGTTTTTAACGTCATCTGAGCTTGGTGAATCATCAGCATCAGTAACAAATTCCTCAAGGGCAGCATCTTTAACTTCACCCATTTTTTCATAACGCTCCATCTTGTCGACAGTCTGGTAGGCTTCAGAAATCTTACTTTCAAATTTAGATTTAATAGAAGACATCAGAGATTCATTTTCAGCTGGTGCTTCCCATACGCGAGGAGAAACTCCTACTTCTTTTGCAAATTCAGCAACACTATCAATTACTATTTGAAATTGTTCATGTGCGAACATAACAGCTGCAAGCATTACGTCTTCTGAAAGCTCACTTGCTTCAGATTCAACCATTAATACAGCATCTTTTGTTCCAGCAACAATCATATCAAGTTCTGACGTTTTAAGGTCACTATATGTTGGGTTAATAATGTAGCTACCATCTCTGTAACCTACGCGAGCAGCACCAATTGGACCTTTAAAAGGAACTCCAGCAATTGCTAAAGCCGCAGATGTTCCGAGCATTGCTAGAATATCAGGATCTACATCTTTATTTGCAGAGATAACCTGAATCATAACTTGCACTTCATTCATGTAGCCATTTGGAAATAATGGACGAATAGGGCGATCAATTAAGCGAGAAGTTAATGTTTCTTTTTCACTTGGACGACCCTCTCTTTTAAGGAAGCCACCAGGGATTTTTCCGGCTGCATAAGTCTTTTCAATATAATCTACTGATAATGGAAAAAAAGATTGACCTGGTTTTGCATCCTTTGCTCCAACTACGCTAACTAATACTTGCGTATCATCCATGCTGGCTAAAACAGCTCCATGAGATTGTCGTGCAATTCTTCCTGTTTCAAATGTAATTTGACTATTGCCAAACGTAAAACTTTTCTGAACTATATTCATGTCCATTGCGTTACTCCAATAAAATAAAAAAATGTTTTATGGTTTAACGTAATAAGCTTTATTTAAAACATACCCAATAGGTACGCTTGAGATAAAACTTACCAAAATCCATAAAACAGTTGAATTATCCCCTAATTTTTTTTCTCAAATGTACTAAATTTGCCTGTTCTGATTGACCATTAATGGTTTTATAAGTTTTAAATAGCTAAGGCTTAGTTCTAGAAAGATTGATTATATTTATGTAGATTTTTCTATTAAAGATAGTGAAATGAGTCGCTCTGCTAAGGCTCTATTTTTATTGTTTAATCTAAGCTGTCTTGAGTTGGCAAAATCAATAACTAAATCATAATCAATATTACTGCAATCAAAGACTTCGCCATTAATAAATACCATTAACTTTTTTTTCGTTAATTGATACGCAACTCTACATATTGGATGAAGACGATATAGGCTAGATTCTTCTATCTCTTCTTTGTTTTGATAAGCCATAACTTCATTAAACTTTTTTTCATCCTCAGGATCAAGTTTAGTTGCAAAGCATCCAAAGAAGCTTTCAGGGAGCTCTTTAATATCTAAAAGTTTTTGTGACTGCTCAATTGCAGCTTGAGGAATTTCAGCAGGATGAAGATTAACTTCCCAGGCTGGATCTTCAAAGTAAGTGCCATTTGTATTATTAGGCAATTCAAGCGAATCGAGCATTTCATTGCTCAAGTAAGACCTATAACCAATTGAAAGAGTTATACATTCATCATCAAGGCTTACTCCGTGGTGAGCGATTTTTGGAGGTATATAGACGATATCACCTGGCTCAGCTTCCCAGGCTGACTCTTTAATGAAATTTTTCATTATTCTAAGTGGAGTGTTTTGCAAGTAGTTTTTAGGGTTACAATCAATTGAACTTGTTACCCATCGTCGCCTTCCAAGTCCTTGAAGTAAAAAAACATCATAATGATCATAATGAGGACCCACACTACCACCCAAGGCTGCAAAAGATATCATTACGTCATCAAAGCGCCATCTAGGAATAAAATCAAATTCACTAATAAGTTGATGAACTTCATTTATATATCTATCTACCCCCTGAACTAAAAGAGTCCACTCTCTATCTGGAAGCTCTTTAAAAGTATTTTCATCAAATGGTCCTCCTTCCAGACTCCAAGTTTTTGTTGAGATGGATCCAGTTACAATCCTAGATTCAAACTCTTCTTCACAAGACAGGCCAGCTAGTTCATCGGGCGATAAAGGGCTAATAAAGCTAGGAAGAGCATTTTTAATTAGTAATGGTTTTTTTTGCCAATACTCTTCTAGAAACTGTTGTTTAGAAATGTGCCCGAAATGAATCATTATGCTACCATTTAATTGTTGATTAATTATCTATTAACATATAGCTTGAATACAACAAATTATCTTTATTGGTTGCAGATATAATTATTTTTTATAATTAAAAATTAAATACTTAACTTGTGATTAGTAACAAAAATAAATTATCAACTATTATCAATATTGACAAGCATCCTATTGATGATGCTATTTATAGATCTGAATGTAAAAGAAAATTAGATAATGATGGGGTAATTGTTCTTGCTGATTTTCTATTGAAAAATACAATCAAAAGTATTCTTGAAGAGGCTAATAAGCAGGAAAACTTGGCTTACTACTGTGTAAATAAACATAACGTTTATCTAAAGCCTTCAGATCCAAGTTTCAAGATTAATCATCCACGAAATAAGACTGTGATATCTTCAAAAGGCTGTATTACAGATGATCAGGTTTCAACTAACTCTTCCTTAAGGGTGCTTTATAATTCGAAAAAATTTAAAGATTTTCTATGCGAGGTATTGAATGAAGAAGCACTCTATAAATATAATGACGAGTTATCGTCAATAAATATTCATTACGCTAAAGAGGGTCAAGAATTAGGCTGGCACTTTGATAACTCTTCGTTTGCAATCACCTTGTTAATACAAAAGCCGATATCTGGTGGCAGCTTTGAGTATATTCGCGATTTTAGAGATGCACATACTGAGGAAAATAATTATGATCAAGTTTCTGACTTACTAGACGATAAATGTTCACCTCAGAGATTAAAAATGGAGAATGGATCACTTGTTTTATTTCGAGGAAAAAATGCTATTCATCGAGTAACACCTACAAAAGGAAGTCAGATGAGAGTGTTGTCAGTTTTAGCTTACAACTCTGAACCTGATGTACAGCTTTCTGAGTCAGCAAGAATGACATTTTTTGGAAAACTATATTAAGTATTATGAGTGAAGATAAAAAAGGCTTAAAACTTTATGATAATTTAGACCTTTCTAAAAGTAAAAATGAAGATGAGCTGTTAGGCGTTTATAAAGATTGGGCTTCACTCTATGATAAAGATAATGATGATTTATTAGGCACAGTATCCCAGCCCAATACTGTCCAGATTTTTCATGAATATATCAAAGGCAGCAAGCTTAAGATAATAGACGTTGGCTGCGGCACTGGGCTAGTTGGATTAGAACTCCAAAAGCTTGGTTTTTCTAATTTTGATGGAATTGATATTTCTCAAGAGATGATTAATATTGCTCAAGGAAGAGGGTATAGCTCTCTTTTTTTAGGAAATTTAAACAAATCACTTCCTCTTGAGTCTATTAGTTACGATGCAGCCCTTTGTGTTGGAGTCTTTACTCATGGGCATGTTGGCCCAGAAAGGTTTTCCGAGTTAGTAAGAATTGTTAAGCCAGAAGGCATAATTTGTTTTACTATTAATGAAGATGTTTATGAATCCTATGGCTTTGACATTGCAATTAAACGTTTAGAATCTATAAATGTATGGAAGGTTTTAGACATAAGGAAGCATGACTATATGGTCAAAAAGAATGTTAAAGGTATTTACTGTGTTGTTAAAGTAACTTAACTACCATGAGTTTATTTAATTAAAATACACTCTTTTTAAACTTTTATAGTAATTCAATAATGAAAAAGACATTTGAATTGGTTCACCCTAAAATTAAGCCAGCTAGACTTATTGAGGCAGCTAGACGTGATGTTAAAAAATATTTAAAAAGAGAGAATAGAAAACCACTTCCTGAAGATTTTGATTGCTGGAATTTTGATTGCAAGTTTGGTCCTTCAGAAGACAAAGCTGAGGTTATTTTATCTTCAGAGATAAGCAAGTGCATAAGTGAGGCTCAAGCAGAAAGCCTGACATCATTTTATTTAGAGATTCTCGCTAAACCAGGTTACAAGAAAAATTTTGCCAAACTTAAGGCTTTAGACGAAGAGTAAAAACTTTCTCTATTGGTGGTAGTTTGGGGCTTCTTTAGTTATTGAAACGTCATGAACATGTGATTCTGTCATGCCTGCAGCAGTAACCTGAACGAATTGAACCTTTGTTCTCATCGCTTCAAGATTTTTGCAGCCAGTATAGCCCATAGATGATCTTATACCTCCAACCATCTGATGAATAATAGGTCTTATAGACCCTTTAAAAGGAACTCTGCCTTCTATCCCTTCTGGAACTAACTTTTCAGCTGCAAGCTCAGCTTGAAAGTATCGGTCTGATGAACCATGAGCTTGACCCATAGCGCCTATTGAGCCCATGCCTCTGTATGCCTTATAAGATCTTCCTTGAAACAATTCAACCTCTCCAGGTGACTCTTCAGTGCCAGCAAGCATAGAGCCTAGCATAACGCAATGAGCGCCAGCTGCGAATGCTTTAGCCGCATCTCCAGAGAAGCGAACACCTCCGTCAGCAATTACTGTTACATTGGTTCCTTTAAGAGCATCTGCAATATCAGAAATTGCGCTGATCTGAGGTACACCAACGCCAGCTACAATTCTAGTTGTGCATATACTTCCTGGTCCAATTCCAACTTTTACACTATCAGCACCTGCCTTAACAAGATCTAATGCGGCTTCTGCAGTTGCAATATTTCCAGCAATAATTTCTAAATTAGGAAAGTCTTTTTTTGTTTTGATGACACGATCAATTACGCCTTGCGAATGGCCGTGAGCAGTATCAATAACAATGACATCAACACCAGCCTCAACGAGTGCTCTAATACGATCTCCTGTTCCTTTTCCAACGCCAACTGCAGCAGCAACAATAAGTCTCTCTAAGTTATCCTTTGCAGCTTTTGGAAAGTCACTCGTTTTCTTAATATCACTAACAGTAATCATTCCACCTAATTTAAATTTTTCATCAGTAACTAAAACCCTTTCAATGCGATGTTTTTGCAGGAGTTTGCGGACAGTTTCCATTGAGGTTCCTTCTGCAACAGTGATTAATGATTTTTGAGGAGTCATTACATTTTCAACTATCTCATCAAGACGGGTTTCAAATAAAACATCGCGACTTGTAATGAGTCCAACTAAAGTATTTTTAGAGACAACTGGTAATGCTGAAATGCCATGCTGAGCTTGTAAGGAAAATACATCTTTAATGGTTGCAGATGGACTAATACTAATTGGATCCCTAATGATTCCAGATTCGAAACGTTTTACTTTTCTTACTTCTTTAGCTTGTGACTCAATTGACATATTTTTATGAATAACCCCCATACCGCCTTCTTGAGCAATTGCGATAGCAAGCCTCCCCTCAGTAACTGTGTCCATAGCAGCAGAGATAATAGGGGTGTTTAAAGTAATTTGGTTGGTGAGCCTTGATGTTAAGTCAACCTCTTTTGGCAGTACCTCAGAGTGGGCAGGGACCAATAAGATGTCATCAAAAGTAAGCGCTTGTTTTAATTCTTTCATTTAGTTCTCCTAATTTTTTAGTACCGTCTTCTATTGAGAAGGCCGGGAACAACAAAGCCAATAATCATTCCAAAGAAAAGCACTATTGCACCAACTATGAACCAATTTCTAGAGCTAGTATCTTTTTGAATTTGAGTATTATTTTCAGCTAATTGAAGCTCAGCTTTGAGTTGTAGTTTTTCTTGAATGTGTTTTTCATTTTCATGTTCTAGCTTTAAGGCATCTTGATAAATTTGCTCAATATGCTCCTTTTCAGCCTGAGATTTTGAGCTTTGAATAACTAAGTCTGTATTTTCTTGTTTCAGAATTGAAAGCTCACTTTCTAAGGCTTCTTTTTCACTTCCAAGTTTAGATATTAACAGCTTATTAGCATTATAAGATCTTGTCAGTTTTTTAAGCTCTTCTCTAGCTGGCGGATCAATGGATATATAAAATGATTTAATCCAGCCAACTGTGTCATCAAACTGGATTTGTGCCCATCCATCTTCAGTGCTCTGTAACAAAGAAAGCTCAGTCCCAGATGGAAGGAGGCGGATAATATTCTCACCAAAGTTTTTATCAGCGCGAATAGGGATATCTAGCTGGTCAGTAATATAGACAAAAGAGTCCGCACTAACTTTAAAAGTTAGAAGAATGAGGAGTAATGTTAATGTTTTAAATTTATTCATATTTGATTTTATCAGCATTCCATCTAGCTAAGAATCCTAAAAATGTTTTTTCAATGAATTTTCAATGAATTACACTGCGTTTATAGTAAAGAAATTTTTTCAAGTTGTGTTTCCAGGTCTTTTAATGCCTTTTTAACAGACGCAAGTTTGTCCTGCTCTTTTTTAACCACAACCTCTGGCGCGCCACTTATAAACTTCTTGTTGTTTAGTTTTCCTGAAAATTGAGCTTTAAGTTTTATTAATTTATCAATTTCTTTATTAAGCCTATCTTTTTCAGCATCTTTATCAATGAGGCCCGCCAAAGGTATTAAGATTTGCATTTCTCCAACTAATGCAATTGCAGACTCAGGCCCTTCCTCATTTAGCTCTAGTAGATCAATATTGTCTAATTTAGCTAGAGTAAAGATGATTAATTTATTCTTTTCAATGAAATTTTTGTCTTGTGAGTTAAAGTTCTTAATAAAACATTGCAAGGGCTTTCCAGGCGAAATATTCATTTCACCTCTGATTTTTCGAATGCCCAATATGAATTTTTTGAGCCACTCAATCTCTGATTCTGCTTCAATATTAAAAAGACCTTCTTCGTGCACAGGAAAAGCCTTGGAAATAAGTTTTTCATTAGAGTTGCTCTGAAGTTTTTGAGATTGCTCAAAAATCTCTTCAGTGATAAAAGGAATGATTGGATGAAGCAAGATTAAAGTTTCTGAAAGAACCTTCAAAAGAGTCGCCTCACAACCTTTTTTCGTTTTACTATTTTCTAATAGTGGCTTGGAAAGTTCTAAATACCAGTCACAATAGTCATGCCAAACAAAATCATAAAGAGTTTGACTCATCAGGTCTAAGCGGTAATCAGCCAAATGCTTTTCAACTTCAATTTTAGTATGCTGAAGCCTAGAGAGTATCCATTTGTCTTGACTAGATAATTCAGCGTTGATATTAATCGACTTAGATTCAAGGTTTATTAAGACAAAGCGTGAGGCATTCCAAAGTTTATTGCAAAAATTTCGATAACCTTCAACTCTTTTCAGATCAAATTTAATGTCACGACCAAAAGATGCTAGGGCGGCAAATGTAAAGCGAATTGCATCAGTTCCAAAGGCAGGTATTCCATCAGGAAACTCTTTTTTAGTTTGTTTCTGAATTTTTTCAGCTAACTTTGGCTGCATCATTCCTTGAGTTCTTTTCTCAAGAAGATCATTAAGTGAAATTCCATCAATCAAATCAATAGGGTCTAAAACATTTCCTTTGGATTTACTCATTTTTTGACCATTACCATCTTTAATGAGGCCGGTAATATAGATGTCTTTAAAGGGCACATCATTAGCAAATTTTAGCCCAAACATAATCATACGAGCTACCCAGAAAAATATAATATCAAAGCCAGTGACGAGGACACTAGTTGGATAAAAACGGGATAATTCAGGTGTTTTTTCTGGCCAGCCTAGAGTAGAAAAGGGCCATAATGCAGAAGAAAACCAAGTGTCTAAAACATCTTCATCTTGTATTAAATCAACTCCAACCCCAGCTTGAGCTTGAGCTTCATCAAGATTATTTGCTACATAGAATTTCCCATCTTTGTCATACCAAGCAGGTATTCGGTGCCCCCACCAAATTTGACGTGAAATACACCAATCTTCTATATTTTCCATCCAATTGAAATAAGTCTTATTCCAGTTTTCGGGAACAAATCGAATATCGCCATTTTTTACAGCATCTATAGCGGGTCCAGCTAAAGGCTTTACTTTAACAAACCATTGGTCTGTCATGTAAGGCTCAATGATGCTATTTGTCCTATCACCCCTCGGCACCATAAGGGTGTGTGGGTCAATTTTTTCTATTAAATTTTGAACTTGTAGATCTTTAATAACTTCTGTACGTGCATCAAAACGATCTAACCCCTGATACTTATCCGGAGCATTAATGTTTATACTGGCATCATCTGTTAAAATATTTATAATTTCAAGGCTATGTCTTTGTCCAATTTCATAGTCATTAAAGTCATGAGCAGGAGTAATTTTTACGCAACCTGTTCCAAATTCCATGTCCACATAGTCGTCTGCAATAATTGGAATTATTCTACTAGAGAGAGGCAAGCTTATAAACTTTCCAATGAGGTGCTGATAGCGAGAATCTTCAGGATGAACTGCAACTGCAGTATCTCCAAACATCGTTTCCGGTCTCGTTGTTGCAACAACTAGAATTTCATCTGAGTCAGCAACTTGGTATCTGATGTGCCACAAAAAACCTTGTTCTTCTGTGCTAATTACTTCAAGGTCAGACACTGCAGTTAAGAGAACAGGGTCCCAATTAACAAGCCTCTTTCCACGATAGATTAAGCCTTCGTTGTAAAGATCAATAAATACCTTTTGAACGGCCTTTGAGAGGGCCTCGTCCATTGTAAAGCGCTCTCTCTCCCAGTCAACTGAAGCTCCTAGGCGCCGCATTTGTGAAGTTATAGTTCCGCCAGATTTAGACTTCCATTCCCAAACTTTTTCCGTAAATTTATCACGGCCCAAATCATGTCTAGAGATATTCTCAAGCCCAAGCTGTCTTTCAACTACCATTTGAGTTGCTATGCCAGCATGATCAGTACCTGGTTGCCATAAGGTTTGCTTCCCTTTACTGCGATTATATCGAGTGTAAACATCCATAATTGTATGCTGGAAAGCATGGCCCATATGAAGGCTACCTGTTACATTGGGAGGTGGTAGAACAATGCTATAAGAATCTTTACTAGCTGAATTTGCTTTTGAAGAGAAGAGGTTGCCTTGTTCCCATAAATCGCGATATTTTTGTTCGATTAGCTCTGGGCTGTAAGTTTTTTCCATGAAGGCGAAGTGTCGGATATAACTGACATATTATACAATAACTACTTGCATTAGAATAAGGCTTTAAGTGCTAGTTAATCGTAATCTTTTCGACCTGAAAGAGCATGTGCAATTGTATTGATATCTGTGTATTCAAGTTCCCCTCCAAGTGGAATTCCATGGGCAATTCTGGTTGTTTTAACTTGATATTTTTGAGCTAGATTGTGAATATAGTGAGCAGTCACCTCGCCTTCAATAGTTGCATTAGTTGCTAGAATTACTTCACTAACATCATTACTACCAAGGATTTCTTCTAATTCGTTTAGCCCTAGCTCTGCAGCCCCAATTCCGTCAATTGGAGAAAGATAACCGCTGAGTACAAAGTACTTTCCAGTGTATACGCCGCTCTGCTCAATGACATGAATGTCTGAGGGGGTTTCAACGATACATAGCTGCGTATTGTCACGAGAGATATTAGAACAAATTTCACAAATAGTTTTTTCAGTCAAAGTCCTGCATTTTTCACAGTTCTTAACATTTTCCATTGCATCTGTTAGGGCTTTAGCAATTTCTAATCCGCCAGGTCGGTCTCTCTCTAATAGATGGTAAATAAATCTTTGGGCTGTTTTTGATCCAACACCCGGTAATTTGCTGAAGGCTTTATTAAGTTTTTCAATCATAGTTGATATCTAGTTGGTAGCTAAAAAGGAAGGTTTAAACCACCGGTAACATTTTTCATTTTTTCTTTGGATAAGTTGTTCACTTTAGTTGATGCGTCATTCACAGCAATCATAACTAAATCTTCTAGCATTTCTTTATCCGATAATAATGACTCATCTATATTTATATTAGTAACTTTATACTCTCCATTCAATACAATCTTAATCTTGCCTGATGCTGAAATTCCTTCACAAGAGAGTGATTTAATTTCTTGTTGTGCGACCTCCATGTCATCTTGCATTTGCTTTGCTTTCTGCATCATTCCTGCCATTCCGCCCTTAAACATTGTCAGACTCCTTTGTGGATTTAATCGATTTAATATCTACTTGTGAATTGAATACTTCTTGAAGCTCCTTGAGGCCATCATCACTTAAAAATTGACTTTCAGTATGTTTGCGTTTTTCTTCTTTTTTAACAGATTCTTTTTGCGATAAAGAGCTTCCGTTGGTTTGACCTGGATCAATAACTAGTGTTGTTCCAGGGTAGATCTTATTTAGTGTTTTTTCAATTGAGCTTTTCGTTTTTTGCGTAAGTAAATTAACAAAGTCATCACTTAAAGTAAGTGAAAGATTTTGATCTTTATATGAATTAAATATTGTGTTTTTTACAAGCATTTTTGCAGCGCCATCAAAGCCCAGCTCTGTAATTATTGTCTCCCACTCATTTTGGCTTTTAATATCTAATTGATTTTCTATTTTTTGAATACTTTCTGCAGCCGCCTTAGTCGAAGGCTTTTCTTGATTCGTCTTGTTTGATGTTTCTTTATTCTTAGTATTACTAGTCGGAGCTAATTTCAGAGTTTTTTTTTCACCACCACCCTCATTTTCAGGGTGAAATGCTATCATTCTTAATAAAGTCATCTCAAGGCCAATTTGCTCACTCGGAGAGTGATACATGTCTTTTTGACCATTAATTGCAATCTGATAGTAAAGCTGCAAATCTTGCGATGAAATAGCACTTGCCAGGTCATTTATTTCCGGAGATATTTGCTTCGTGTCATTAACCATTTGAGTCGTTGCAATTTTATGAAAAAGTGAGGTTAGGTCTTTAAGGGCATTGGTTAGATTTTCCCCTTTATGTGCAAGCTCTCTTACAAACGATAAAATTTCTTCAGCATCTCTTCTAACAAGTAAAGAGGCAAGATGCACAATTTCATTGTGGCTAACGAGTCCAAGCATTGCTTTTAGGTCACTTACCTTTATGCTTCCATTTCCATAGGATATTGATTGATCTAAAAGACTTAGAGCATCCCGCATTGACCCATTTCCAAAATCCGCTATTTTAGACAATGCATCCTCTTCAAATTCAAGACTTTCTTCGTTCATGATGAATTTAAGGTGATTAAATATTTCATCATGAGAAAGCTTGTTCAAGTTAAATTGAAGACAACGAGATAGAATAGTAATTGGTAATTTTTTTGGATCAGTAGTGGCCAATAAAAATTTAATATGCTTTGGAGGCTCTTCTAAAGTTTTTAAAAGGGCGTTAAAACTACTTTTGGAAAGCATATGGACCTCATCAATGAGGTAAATTTTATAAAGGTTTTTAGTAGGAGTGTACTGGGCATTTTCAAGAATTTCTCTCATATTATCAACGCCTGTATGAGAGGCTGCATCAAGTTCAATTAGGTCTACAGATTGTCCTTTATCAATTTCTATGCAAGTTTCACATTTTCCACATGGATTGGAGCTTACTCCATTTTCACAATTAACCGATTTTGCAAAGATTCTTGCAATAGTTGTTTTACCAACGCCGCGAGTACCAGTAAACAAAAATCCATGGTGAAGGTTATTATTATCAAGGGCGTTAACAAGAGTTCTAACAGTATGACTTTGACCAACTAGCTCCTTAAAGTTATGAGGCCTGTATTTTCTTGCTAAAACTTCGTAGTGTTCACTCATTACTGATTATTTTATTGAAAGTAAGGTGGTGCCGAGAATAGGGTCCAACACATAAAAAAATTATTACCGTTGCTCCCTTCCAGGCCTGGCGGGGTTCATAACTATTTATTGTCGGCGTACCCTCGACACCACTTTTGATTTTACTTGAATTGGTTATTCTAGTTATTCAATATTTAATCTTATATATAATTTTAAGTTGCATTACAAAAGTTAAATACTGATTATTCTTTAAGGGTCTTTAATGATTGATATTGATCATAGATTACTGACCAAATTGGGCCTGCAAGACCGTTATTGATAATTTTATTATCAACAGTTGTAATGGGAAGAATTTCACGCGTTGAGCTTGTAATCCATACCTCGTCAGCATTCATTAAGGAGGTCATGTCAAATGCATTTTCTTTGATCTTAAGATTAAGCAACTTCGCAATCTTTATAACCACTTCTCTTGTTATGCCTGGCAATATATGTTGGCCTTTTGGGTGGGTGAATATGCAATCATTTTTAACAATAAATACATTTGAGCTTGAACCTTCGGTAACGACATTATCACGATATAGAATTGCTTCTTCAGATCCGAGTTCTTTTGCTTCTTGTGAATACATTATGTTTGCTAAAAGAGAGGTCGCCTTTGTGTTGCATTGAAGCCATCTAATGTCTTCTCGAGATATAACAGACTTACCTGACAATAAACTATCCTTTGTTTTAGGCTGGATGCCAGTTGATTGAATATAAACAGTTGGCGTGAGAATGTTATGGGTATGCTTTCTATCATCATCACAGCCCCTTGATACTTGGAGATATACAGCTTGATTGATATCTTTATTAAAAGAAATAATTTTCTTAATAAGCCCTAACCATTCAATATTGCTGTGAGGGTTTTTGATATTAATCGCATCTAACCCAGCTTGAAGTCGGTTAAGGTGAGAATCTAATCCAAAAACATTATTATTGTATATCGGGAAGACTTCATAAACTCCGTCCCCAAAAAGGAAGCCTCGGTCCATTACAGAAATATATGCCTTATCTTTTTGAACGAAGTTTCCGTTAAGATAGACCAAAACTTATCTAAAAAGAAGCTTGACTGTGTCAATCATTTTAGTAAAGAAGCCAGCTTCAGTTGCATCTTCAAGAGCTATAAGAGGGAGAGTTGCAATGTCCTCATTGCTAAAACTAATTACCAGCGTTCCTACCTGGTCTCCTTGATTAATTGGCGCTATTAAGTCACCCATAATGTTCATAGTTTGAGTGGTGTATTTAAATTGATTTCGTGGCAACGTTAAAAAGCTTGTATCAGAAACTCCTACTTTAATATTTGCCTGCTTAGATTTAAAGACGGGTACTTGGTGTGAAATATCATTAACTGACTGCGTTTCAAAAAAGCGAAATCCATAATCTAGAAGTTTTTCTGTTTCAGCTATTCGAATTGAAGGGCTATCTGAACCCATAAGAACTGAAATAAGCCTCATGCCCACTCGATTTGCACTGGTTACTAAACAATATCCAGCTTTTTGAGTCCAGCCAGTTTTTAGGCCATCTACGGTGCTATCAGTAAAAAGCAGTTTGTTTCTGTTAGTTTGCGTAATATTGTTGTATGTAAACTCTTTCTGACTATACCATTTGTAATAATTTGGAAATTCTCGAATCATTGCACTAGAAAGGAGCGCCATATCTTTTGCAGTGGTGTATTGATTATCATGGGGTAGTCCAGATGCATTTTCAAAGTTAGAGTTTTTCATTCCTATTTGCTGAGCATAGTCATTCATAAATAGAACAAATGTTCCTTCTGAACCTGCAACATGTTCAGCTAAAGCAACAGAAGCATCATTTCCAGATTGAATTATCATTCCTTTTAATAAATCTTCTAGTTTGATCATCTTCCCAACTTCAATAAAACTTCTTGATCCTCCTGTTCTCCATGCTTTTTCACTAATTTTTACCTCTTCATCAAGGGTAATAAATTCTTCTTTAAGTCTCTTAAAAATGACATATGAAGTCATCAGCTTTGTAAGGCTTGCAGGAGATCTCATTTCATTTTCATTATTTGACGCAAGAATTGCGCCAGAGTTGTGATCCATTAGGATGAAAGATTTTGC
>CAJQTP010000012.1 GCA_905620445.1 uncultured Candidatus Thioglobus sp. | reverse complement strand
TCCAACAACGTTAAGTTGGGGCAATGAAAATAGGACTGCATTGGTAAGATTGCCAGAAGCGTCTTCAAAAGCAACACGTTTAGAATTTAGACTTCCAAGCGCAGACTCCAATCCCTACTTAGTATTTGCAGCAATTCTTTCAAGCGTTTTGTCGGGAATAAAAAATAAAGACCCGCTTGATAAAGAAACTATTGGAAATGCTCATGCACAGCATGAAGCCGCACTAGGAATAACCTGGAGAGAGGCTGTTCATAAAACAAGTGAATCACTAATAGTTAAAGAGTTTTTTGGTGAAAAATTTCAAAAATCTTACCAATGTGTTAAAGAATCTGAAATAAAAAGATTTGAAAGTACAATTACTGACTTTGAATATAACTCATATTTAAGGCATCTTTAATATATGATTGAACTTTCATTTCAAAAGAAAGGTGCATATTAAAGAATAAACTTTAATATAATCCAGCTAGTAAAAATAAATTAAATAATCTACTTATTGCTGGAGCGTTAACATTTACCGCTCAAGCTGTAATTGCAGAAGAAGTGGTTAATGTTCTTAACTGGTCTGATTATATTGATGAACAGGTTAATACAGACTTTACAGCTGCAACAGGTATTAAGGTTGTCTATGATGTGTTTGATTCAAACGAAGTTCTTGAAGCTAAGCTTCTTGCAGGCAGCTCTGGATACGACGTTGTAGTTCCTTCTAGTAGTTTCTTAGCGCGTCAAATTGAAGCGGGTGTTTTCCAAAAATTGGATAAATCAAAATTATCAAACATTGGAAACATGTGGAGCGATATTGAAGAACAAGTCGCACAATTTGGCCCACTCAATGACTACTCAGTTAACTATATGTGGGGAACAACTGGAATCGGTTATAACGAAGGGTTGATTAATGACAGGATGGAGAATGCACCTACAACCTCTCTTGCCATGGTCTTTGATCCAGATGTTGTTTCAAAATTCGCTGATTGCGGTGTTCATCTTCTAAATGCACCAACTGAAATAATTCCAGCAGCTCTAGCTTATATTGGTGAGGATCCAAGAAGTACTGATTCGGATGTTATAGCTAAAGCGGAAGCTGTCTTGACTAAAGTTCGCCCATATATTCAAAAATTTCACTCTTCTCAGTACATTGATGCTCTTGCAAATGGAGATATATGTCTAGTTGTTGGCTGGTCAGGTGATATATTTATGGCTCAATATGCAGCCTGGGATGCAGAGAATGGAGTAGAAATTGTTTATGCAATTCCTGATGAAGGCGCTCTAATGTGGTTTGATCAGTTAGCAATTCCTGATGATGCTCCTAATGCGGACAATGCGCATAAGTATATTAACTGGATAATGGATCCTGAACAAATAGCTACTGCTACAAACTATGTTTGGTATGCGAATGGTAATCTAGCTTCTCAACCACTCCTAGAGGAAGATCTTCTAAATGATCCAGCGGTTTACCCAACGCCTGAGGTTATGGAAGGTTTATACATTAGTCCAACATACGACTCTAAATCTCAAAGAGTGATAACACGTACCTGGACTAAAGTCACAACAGGTCAGTAACTTTAGACTACTATTACCTTCATGATGCTTTGCATCATGAAGGGTTTTTAATAATCATAATTCTATGTCTGAAAATATTAAAGTCAGCCCTTGGCTCGATTCAAGTCATAAGCCGTATATCGAAATTCAAAACGTCACCAAGCGGTTTGGCGAATTTACAGCAATTGATAATTTAACTCTAGATATCTACAAAAATGAATTTTTCTCTTTACTGGGTCCTTCTGGTTGCGGAAAAACAACGCTTCTGCGAATGCTTGCAGGTTTTGAAAAAATTACTGATGGCAAGATTCTTTTAGATGGAGAAGATATATCTGAAATACCTCCTCACCTAAGGCCAATTAATATGATGTTCCAGTCTTATGCACTTTTTCCTCATATGACTGTTGAAAAAAATATTGCCTTTGGATTAAAGCAAGACAATCTCCCTGCTAACGAGATTAATCAAAGAGTAGAGGAAATGCTCGAGCTTGTTGAGCTTACTGACTTTGCTAATCGCAAACCTAATCAGCTCTCTGGGGGTCAAAGTCAAAGAGTTGCTCTTGCAAGAAGCCTTGCAAAGCGTCCAAAATTATTACTTCTTGACGAACCTTTAGGAGCACTCGATAAAAGATTAAGAGAACAAACTCAATTTGAATTAATGGATATTCAGGAAAAACTAGAGGTTACTTTTGTTATTGTTACCCATGACCAAGAAGAAGCAATGACTGTTTCAAGTAGGATTGGTGTTATGGATTCTGGAAATTTAGTTCAAGTTGCAACACCAGCAGAAATCTATGAGGCACCAATCAACAAGGATGTTGCTGATTTTATAGGTGACGTTAATATATTAAAAGGAATCTATAAAGGACAAAATGAAATTGGCACCCAGCTGCTTTCTGAAGATTCAAATTCAATTGTGTTTGCAACTCAAGATGCAGGCGCTTCAGTTGAAGATGAAATGTGGTTTGCAATAAGGCCAGAGAAACTTGAAATATCTAGGACAAAGCCTTCTCATAATCACAACATATTAAAAGGAAAGATTGAAGATATTGCCTATGGAGGAAGCTTTTCAACTTACCATGTCAAACTAGATAATGGAAAAATTCTAAAAGCAATACGTGCGAATCGTGAGAGAACTAAAGAACACCATTTAACATGGGATGATGAAGTTTACCTTCAGTGGGCTGCTCATTCTGCTGTGGTTCTCCTTTCTTAGCTTACTGTGAAGCTTACGCAAACAAATCCAAACTTTTTTAAAAGTATTTTCAACGGTAGAAATGCTGTTATTGCGATTCCATATATCTGGCTGCTTTTGCTTTTTTTACTGCCTTTTATCTATGTTTTAAAAATAAGCTTCGCAGAAACAATTTATGCAAGGCCGCCATACTCCCCCCTTCTTATTTGGGGAGATTCATGGCTACCTTCAATTAAAGCAAGCTTTGATAACTATTTATTCCTCTTTAGTGACTCTTTGTATATTAAAGCTTACCTTTCAAGTTTAAAAATTGCCTTTATTTCAACAATACTAACTCTCATAATTGGTTATTCAATAGCTTACAGCGTAGCAAGAGCCCCCACTCGATGGAGAGGAATATTACTCATGCTGGTTATCCTTCCTTTTTGGACTTCTTTCTTAATAAGAGTTTATGCGTGGATTGGCATACTAAAGACGGAGGGCTTATTAAACTTAGCTTTAATGTCCATTGGAATTATTGAAAAGCCACTTATGATAATGAACACGGATCTTGCAGTTTATATTGGAATTATTTACTCTTATCTGCCCTTTATGATTCTTCCTTTGTATGCAAATCTTGAAAAAATGGATATGAGTTTATTAGAGGCTGCAGCGGACCTTGGGTGTAGACCCTTTAAAGCCTTCTGGACAGTAACTATCCCACTTTCACTTCCTGGAATTATGGCTGGTTGCTTCTTGGTCTTTATACCAGTCATGGGTGAATTTGTAATACCAGATTTACTTGGTGGCTCTGAAACGCTAATGATTGGAAAGGTTCTATGGACCGAGTTTTTCTATAATCGAGACTGGCCAGTTGCCTCAGCAGTCGCAATCCTTCTACTTGCAATTCTCGTTGTTCCAATAATGCTCTATCAGAGATCACAAGAGAAGGCAATCTCATGAAAAGGTTTGGAGCCTTCAATATTTTCTCACTGATTGTTGGATTTTCATTTTTATATATACCAATAATATTATTAATTTTATTTAGCTTTAATGAATCAAGATTAGTTACAGTTTGGGGCGGTTTCTCAACCAAATGGTATGGCGAGCTTCTGCAAAACCAGGGCATAAAAGATGCCGCCTGGGTGACAATAAAGGTTGCTTTCGTTTCTTCAACCATGGCAACAATTTTAGGAACTATTGCCGGCCTGGTAATGACTCGTTTTGGCAACTTTAAAGGGAGAACTCTTTTTTCAGGGATGATCTATGCACCAATGGTCATGCCAGAAGTAATCATTGGGCTGTCAACTTTACTTATGTTTGTAGCCCTTGCAATTGATCGGGGTATTTTTACTGTAACTCTGGCTCATATAACATTTTCAATGTGCTATGTAGCTGTTGTTGTTCAGTCAAGAATGTCTAGCTATGATGATAGCCTTACTGAGGCTGCGCTTGATTTAGGCTGTACGCCATTTCGAACATTTATGCTTATTACGCTCCCAATAATTCTTCCAGCAGTTGTTTCTGGCTGGCTACTATCTTTCACTCTATCTCTTGATGATCTGGTAATCGCTAGCTTTACTTCTGGTCCTGGATCCACAACACTTCCAATGAAAATATATTCGATGGTGCGACTTGGCGTTACACCTGAAATAAATGCAGTTTCAACAATCTTGGTAGGGGTTGTCACTCTAGGCGTCATAGCTGCCTCATTAATTGGCAGAAGACAGAAACAACAAATTCTAAAAACTCAACATACTTGAAGGACATTTCAGCTCAATAGAACATTATAATTAGCACCTTTAAAGTTCAACACAGCTACAAGGATAAATTATGCTTAAAAATACTAACCTTTTAAAAGCTCATGGATACATCAACGGACAATGGGTTGGTGATGACGCGCAATCACGCTTTGATGTTACTAATGCTTATACAAACGAAGTTATCAGCACACTCCCTGAAATGGGTAAAAAAGAAACTGATGAGGCCATTGATGCAGCAAACGCCGCCTGGCCAGATTGGCGCAGCCGAACCGCTAAAGAAAGGGCAATTATCTTAAAAAAATGGTTTAATTTAATCATGTCTAATCAAGAAGACTTGGCAACATTAATGACAGCAGAACAAGGAAAGCCATTAGCAGAAGCTAGAGGTGAGGTTGGTTATGGCGCATCTTTTATTGAATGGTTTGCAGAGGAAGGAAAAAGAACCTATGGCGATATAATTCCAACTCCCTCAAATGACAGAAGAATACTTGTAATTAAGCAACCAATAGGCGTTGTAGCCTCAATTACGCCTTGGAACTTTCCAATTGCAATGATCACAAGAAAATGCGCTCCTGCGCTTGCTGCTGGTTGCCCAGTTGTTATTAAGCCTGCTGCAGAAACCCCATTATCAGCCTTAGCTATTGCCGAACTTGCTGAGCAAGCTGGAATACCTAAAGGAATTATCAATGTGGTAGTTGGAACTAATTCTAGTGAAATTGGACAAGCCTTAACCAGCAGCCCAATTGTTAGAAAACTTTCATTTACTGGCTCAACTGCCGTTGGAAAAATCCTAACACGTGACTGCGCTAACACAATGAAGAAAGTATCTATGGAGCTTGGAGGAAATGCTCCATTTATAGTCTTTGATGATGCTGATATAGATTCTGCAGTTTCAGGTGCACTCATATCAAAATTTAGAAATACTGGACAAACCTGCGTTTGTACCAATCGCTTTTTGGTTCAAGAGGGAATTTATGACGAGTTTGTAACTAGACTTGCCGAAGCTGTTAAAACATTAAACGTTGGAAATGGAATGGATGAAGGAGTTAATCAGGGACCGCTGATCAGCCTAAAAGCACTTGATAAGGTTAAAGATCACTTGTCAGATGCTGTTGATCGAGGCGCTGTAATTGTTGCAGGTGGAAAACCTCATCAAAATGGCGGCACTATGTTTGAGCCAACAGTCATAAGCAATGTAGACAGCTCTATGAAAATGGCTTCAGAAGAAACCTTTGGCCCATTAGCTCCAGTATTTAAGTTTTCAACTGAAAAGGAAGCGATCGATATGGCTAATGATACTGAATTTGGCCTTGCCTCTTATTTCTATACGAATGATATCAATAGAATATGGCGCGTATCTGAAGCTTTAGAGTATGGAATGGTTGGCGTTAATGAAGGCGTCATATCCAATGAAGTAGCTCCATTTGGCGGAATCAAAGAATCAGGATTAGGCAGAGAAGGCTCGCACTATGGAATAGATGACTTTCTCGAACTAAAGTACATTTGTATGGGCGGACTAAAGTAATATATTTTTTAAACCTATAACTTTAATCTAGCTCAATAACTCTAGTAACATTTTTAAACATGATTTCCAGTGTGCCTTTTCACTGGTTGGTATAATGGCGCATTTGAATTTATAAAATATAATAATGAAAGTTGGAATTCTAGGTCTAGGTACCGTTGGTGGTGGCGTTGTAAATGTATTACAAAAAAATAGCGCATCTATTGAGAGACGCACTGGCGTAAAAATAGAAGTTGTTTTGGCTGGCGTTAGAGATGTCAAACAAAAACGCATCTGTGACACCTCAAATATCAAGTTAACTGAGGATCCTTTTGAGGTTGTTAATCACCCTGATGTTGATGTAGTTCTAGAACTCATTGGTGGAATTGGGCTTACAAAAGAGTTAGTTGAAAAAGCCATTAATAATGGAAAACATGTCATTACTGCTAATAAAGCACTCATTGCAAATCATGGTAATGAATTAATCAAACTAGCTAATAAAAAACAAGTTCGACTTTTATTTGAAGCTTCCGTAGCTGGAGGGATTCCAATCATTAAGTCTCTCGAGCAAGGCCTTAGTGCAAATAACATTGAATCGCTCGCTGGAATCATAAACGGTACGGGTAACTTTATTCTTACCGATATGAAGGAAAAAGGAAGAGATTTTGACGATGTTCTTAAAGAAGCGCAAGCATTAGGTTACGCAGAAGAAGATCCGACTTTTGATATTGAAGGTATTGATGCTGCTCATAAGTTATCTATTCTAGCTGCAATTGCTTTTGGCACTGAACTTCAATTTGATAAAGTTTCGACTAAAGGTATTAGTGATATCACTACTGAAGACATCATTCATGCTTCTGAGCTTGGCTACACAATTAAGCACCTTGGAATAGCAAAAAGGACTGGTGAAGGAATTGAACTGCGAGTCCACCCCACTCTAGTTCCAAATAAACAATTAATTGCACAAGTCGATGGAGTGATGAATGCAGTTATGGTTAAAAGTGACGCTCTAGGAACTAGCTTATATTATGGAGCTGGAGCTGGTGATGAGGCAACTGCTTCTGCAGTTATTGCTGATCTAAATGACATTATTAACAATCAAACAAGTAACCATATCTTGGGTTGGAAATCACAACAAAAACTTCCTGTGATTAAAAATGATGACATCCATAGTGAGTTCTTTTTAAGACTATTAGTAAGTGATATTAAAGGGGTTCTAGCAAAAGTCACAGGGATATTTAATGACCATAACGTTAGTATTGAAGCGCTTATTCAAAAACAAGTTGATGAAAACAATAATGCTCACATTGCAATAACAACTGATAAAGTTAGTACTAAAACGGTCATGAGTATTAAAAAATCGATTGAAGCTAGCGACTTTAACCAAGCAGAAGTTCAAATTATTCATATTGAATTATTAGACTAACCTATTAGAGATAACTATGAGATATTCTGGATTAATTGAGAAATATAGAGACACATTGCCTGTCAGCGATAACACTCGAATCATAAGTCTTGGTGAAGGCAATACGCCATTAATTAGGCTTGAAAATATCCCATGTGAAATGGGTACGCAAGTCGAGCTATATGTAAAGTATGAGGGCTTAAACCCTACAGGCTCGTTTAAAGACCGCGGAATGACTATGGCTGTGACAAAAGCCGTAGAAGCTGGCTCAAAAGCAATTATATGCGCGTCCACTGGAAACACTTCAGCTGCTGCAGCTGCATACGCTGCAAGAGCTGGAATTAAAGCATTTGTTCTCATTCCAGAAGGAAAAATTGCACTAGGAAAATTAGCACAAGCAATGATACATGGCTCTACTATTATTCAAATTAAAGGTAACTTTGATGATGGTATGCAACTCGTTAAAGATGTTGCTGAATTTGCACCAGTCTCAATAGTAAACTCCATTAATCCTTTTAGGCTTCAAGGTCAAAAAACTGCAGCATTTGAGATTATTGAAGAGCTTGGTCATGCCCCTGATTATCACTGCCTTCCTGTTGGTAATGCAGGAAATATTACCGCGCATTGGATGGGCTACACAGAATACCACGAGAAAGGAAAATCAAACTCTACTCCTAAAATGCTTGGTTATCAAGCTGAGGGCGCTGCTCCGTTTATACAAGGTTCGAGGGTTTACAATCCAGAAACTATCGCCACTGCAATAAGAATTGGAAATCCTCAAAGTTGGGATCAAGCTTTAAAACTTAGCAAAGATTCGAATGGTTGGTTTGATTCATTTTCTGACGAAGAAATTTTAGCTACTCAAAAAATGCTGACTGAAAAGGAAGGAATTTTTTGTGAGCCAGCATCTGCAATATCAGTTGCGGGAGCACTTAGAGATATAAAATCAGGAAAAATACCTGATGGGTCGAGTGTTGTATGTACGCTTACAGGTCACGGACTTAAAGACCCTGACACTGCAATTGCTCAATGTGACACAAGTGCAATGATCAACGTCAACCCAACACTTGAGGAAGTAAAAAAAGCCATCTTAAATAATATGTAGTTTTATAGGCTTTAAATTTACGATAATAACTATCAATTTATGAGCAATCAGAACTACAAAACAATTGATCAATGTATAGGCAAGACTCCTTTAGTCCGCCTTCAGAGATTAAACCCAAACCCTTCAAATATCATTCTTGGTAAACTTGAGGGTAATAATCCAGCTGGATCTGTAAAAGATCGCGCCGCTCTTAATATGATTACTAAGGCTGAAAATAGAGGCGAGATTCATCCTGGAGACACTCTTATTGAAGCAACTAGTGGAAATACCGGAATAGCCTTAGCAATGGTTGCAGCTATTAAGGGTTACAAGATGATTCTAATTATGCAAGAAAATCTCTCTCAAGAAAGAAAAGATGCGATGACTGCATATGGCGCTGAATTGATTTTAGTCTCCAAGGAGCTCGGAATGGAAGGGGCGCGTGATCTTGCAAATAAAATGAGCTCAGAAAATAAAGGTCTTCAGCTCAACCAATTTTCTAATCAAGATAATCCAAGTGCTCACTATGCTTCCACTGCTAAAGAGATCTGGAATGATACTAATGGAGAAATTACACATTTTGTTAGCTCCATGGGAACTACTGGGACTATTATGGGCGTTTCAAAGTACCTCAAAGAAAAAAATCCAGAGATACAAATTATAGGTATTCAGCCTGATGATAACTCACACATTCCAGGAATTAGGAGATGGCCTAAAGAGTATCTACCCACTATTTTTGACTCAACCAGAGTAGATAAAATTATGGATATCTCGCAATCAAGTGCAGAGCAAGCAACAAGAGATCTTGCAACTCATGAAGGCATCTTCTCTGGTGTATCAGCTGGAGGCGCAGTAGCTTCAGCAATTGAGCTTTCTAAGCAAGTTAATAACGCCGTCATTGTTACAATTATTTGTGATCGCGGTGATCGCTATCTTTCTACAGGCGTTTTTAAAGCTTAAAAACTAAATTTTTATATGTTTCTATCTGTTTTGAAGGTTAATTTTCTTCAAAAACATGTGTACAATTGTAAATTCGTAAATTCTTAAATATAAATAGGAGAGACAAATGAGTATTAAGCTAGGCTTTACAAAGTCGTCGATTGCATTTGCAGTTGCGCTATTATCATTAAACATGACAGTTCAAGCAGGTGCAGTTTATGATTATATTAAAACAAATAATGAATTAATGATTGCAACTGATGCAAACTGGGCGCCATATTCATACATTAATGATGCCGGCGAAATGGAAGGTTTTGACGTTGATGTTGGTAGAGAAATTGCTAAGCGTATGGGCGTAGAAGCTCGTTTCATTACTCCTTCGTGGGACATTATTACTTCAGGTAACTGGAATATGCGTTGGGACGTATCAGTTGGGTCTATGACGCCAACAGAAACTCGCTCTGAAGTGCTCAACTTCCCTGCAGTTTATTATTACACTCCAGCTGGTTTCGCTGTTCACACAGACTCACCTATAACAACACTCGCAGGCTTAAACGGTAAAAATGTTTGTACTACAGCTGCCTCAACTTGGGAAATGTATCTTGAAGGAAGTCTAGATATGATTGATGCTCCGGCATTTACATATAAAGTTACTCCAGGAACAATTACTTCGCTTGCTGACGGTCATACATGTCTTGATGATACTCGCCTAGGTGCTGGTGTTCGTAATGATGGTATTATTGACTCTATTCCAATGATTCAAGGTGCTATAGAAGATGGATATCCAATTCGTTTCTTAGGTGATCCTGCTTTCTTCGAGCCACTTTCAGTAGCAACTGATAAGGGTAATGATGATCCTGAGTTAGATGCTGAGATTGCTAGAATAATTGCTGATATGAAAAAAGACTACACACTGACTATGATGTCAATGAAGTGGTTTAAAAACGCAGATGGTAGTTCAAATGACTACACTATTGCGTTTTAATTAGAGCAGTTAGTAATATAAGTTTTAATTAGTTTTTAGAGAAAGGTATGTTCGTCGATACCGTTATTGAAGATAAGTCGCTGCACAAACCAGCGTTCCTTTTAGGATTATCAATAGCGGTATTTGCGTTTTTCTTTGCCTTTAATTTTACCGACACCATATTTGGTGAATTCCTTAGTCCAGTTATTGGAAATCCGCAAGAGAGTGGATTTTTTGGTCGTTTTGTTGTTTCTTTTGTACTTTCAATAATATTTGTCCTAAATTTATTATTAATTAGCTTTACTAGATTAAAAATTCAAATATTAATTGTTTGGATTGAATTATTTTTTCTTTTTCTTGCTTTTGCCTACTCTTTTGATCTTGAGTTAGCGTATATATTTATCGGTGAGCCTAGCAAAATTTGGCTTATGATTTCTAAGGGTCTTTTTACTACGATTTATATTTCAGCAGTTTCAATTGCAATTGCTACTGCTATAGCAATCGTTGGAGCTATTGCTAAACTTTCAAACAATGGATTTGCTTATGCGATAGCAAGTTTTTATACATCTTTATTTAGAGGGCTCCCTCTTCTTCTGCAAATTTATCTAATTTATATGGGTCTTCCTCAATTAGGATTCATGATTGATGCCATTCCATCTGGTATTGCTGCCTTATCACTTTGTTATGGCGCCTACATGACAGAGATTTTTCGTGCAGGTATTCAAAGTATACCAAAGGGCCAATGGGAAGCCTCAAGAGCATTGGGCTTTAAATTTGGACTGATACTTCGAAAAATTATATTACCCCAGTCAATACCAATTATAGTTCCACCAACGGGCAACCAATTTATTGCGATGCTTAAGGACAGTTCTTTGGTTTCTGTTCTTGGGATTTGGGAGTTAATGTTCATGGCCAAAAAAATTGGCGCGAAAGATTTTAATAATTTAGAAATGCTACTTACTGCTGCAATGATTTATTGGGCCCTTACAATTGTACTTGAGGTTATCCAAGCTCGCATAGAAAGAAAGTATCAACAAAAGGCATGATTATGAATGCAAGTACTAAAACTAAAAACGAAAACCCATTAATATCACTTAGAGGTGTCAGTAAATGGTATGGTGGTTTTCAGGCTCTTAAAGATATAAATCTTGAAATCAACCTTAAAGAAAAAATTGTTATCTGCGGTCCCTCTGGATCAGGAAAATCCACTCTAATTCGATGTCTAAATCGACTTGAGGCACATCAAGAAGGTAAAATTCATGTAAGTGGGGTTGAGCTTCATGAAACTATGAAAGATATCGATATTGTTCGCCGAGATATCGGAATGGTATTTCAAAATTTTAATTTATTTCCGCATTTAACTGTCCTCGAGAACTGTATGGCTGGTCCAAACTGGGTAAGAGGAATTGATAAAGATGAAGCCGAAAAAAGAGCAGTTGCCATGCTTAAACAAGTCAAGATTCCAGAGCAAGCAGACAAATATCCAGATCAATTATCTGGTGGTCAACAGCAGCGAGTTGCCATTGCTAGAAGTTTATGTATGCAGCCTAAAGTCATGTTATTTGATGAGCCAACTTCAGCTCTAGACCCCGAAATGGTCTCAGAGGTTTTAGATACCATGGTAGAGCTTGCAAATAGTGGCATGACAATGATTTGTGTAACTCATGAGATGGGCTTTGCTAGGCAGGTTGCAGATAGAATAATATTTATGGCAGATGGAGAGATAGTTGAGCAGAATACTCCAGATGAGTTCTTTAATAACCCACAAAGCGATCGAACCAAAACTTTTTTAAACCAAATTCTTATCTAAGTGTTGTGTTTAAAGACTCATAAAATAGTCTTTAAAAGCACCAATAACGACTGAAATATCTTTTTTACTAATACCCAAGTGACATACCAACCTTCCTCGATCAAGATTAGAAATTATAATACGCCTATCAAAAAGATGCCTTTCTAAACCCTCTCGATGCGCTTCTGGACAGTCTACAAAAACCATATTTGTTTGGTTTTCACCATAATCTATAGTTAATTCTGATATTAATGACAAGCCCTTTGCCAGATCTTTAGCATTATCATGATCCTCTTGAAGCCTCTTTACATTATTCTTTAAAGCATACATTCCATAAGAAGCAATAACACCAACTTGCCTCATACCACCACCAAGCATCTTTCTTAAACGCAAGGCTTTATTAATGGTAGCTTGATCGCTTACTAAAAGAGAGCCAATTGGAGCTCCTAAGCCTTTTGATAAACATATTGATATACTATCAAAACTTTTAGTTAGGGTCTTCATTGTTAAGCCTGAATGTATATGTGCATTAAATAAACGAGCACCATCTAAATGTACTTTTAAACCTCTACTATGAGCTGCTTTTGCCAATGCCTCAAGCTCATCTTGAGGTTGAACTTTTCCAGAAAAAGTATTCTCCAAACAAAGAAGTTTTGTTACAGCATAGTGAGGATCGTTATCTTTAATTTGACTGAGCATATCGTCTACTTTCATAGAGCCAGACTCTGAAGTATCAATTGGACAAATCCCTACGCCGCCCAAAACCGAAACCCCTCGAGCTTCATAGACATTAGTATGATAATGTCTACCAATCAAAACTTCATCACCTCTTTGGCAATGAGCTAGCATAGCAGTTAAATTACTTTGAGTGCCACTTGGAAAAAATAAGCTCGCCTCTTTGCCTAATAGATTTGCTGCATATTCTTGCAGCTCAATTACTTCAATATCCTCTTCATAAACATCATCTCCAAGTTTTTTAGTATCTAAACTTCTGAGCATTTCTTTAGACGGCAAAGTAACTGTATCACTTCGAAAATCGATTGGATTCTCTAATTTCTCATGGTTATTAATATTTCTCTTATATTGACTCATAACTGGTTCACTCTTGAGGTTGATATTCTGGGTAAGCTAAAGTAGCCACAAGATGAGTCCTAGAGTCTTCTCCGCCATTAAGTGCGGTATGGTAGCCTCTAGTGTCTGTGAAGTACACGGAGCCATCAGCAGGCAAATGAGTGCAGTGATGGTTAACTATAAATAAAGCGCCTGGGTTTGTATATATTGGAATGTGTATTCTTGGCTCAGGATCTCTATGCCATGAATTGCAATTAAAACTATCTTTTTCTAATATTCGAACCCTTCCAATTGGATAACGAGCTGACAACTCCTTGTGAATAGTTTCAAAATAAGTGCCCTGAAAAATCTCAACAAGCTCAGTAAATAAAGACTCATCAACTAGCTCATCTTTTGCTATCTCCTCATAGCTATCATCTACTCGAGTGTAGTAACGACCTACAAGATTGTTATCAGATTCAACCGAACTATTCTTTCTGCGAGTCATCGCTAGAGCGTGGAAGCCTGACGCAGCGGTTTTAAATTTAGATTTGGCTTTAACTTCGTTAAGCGCCTCCCGCATTTGATTAATATCAAACTTAAGGTTTAGTTTAACAATATGCTCATTGCCTTTAAAAGAAGCTACTGATTCAATATCAACTTTTTTATTGATATATGAATTTAATTCTTTTGTGTCTTGCGAGATACTCATAAGTTATTTTTTTTTGAGATAAAGATTTAAATTATATAACTAAATTTTTAAAAAGGCTTAACGACAACAAGAATGATAATGCCTACAAGGAGTAGTACTGGAAACTCGTTAAACCATCGATAAAAAGTATGACTACGTGTATTTTTATCTTCAGAAAACACTCTCACCAAATAGCCACAATAAAAATGATACGCAATTAGAATGGCAACTAAAGCCATCTTAAGCTGAAGCCAATATTGATCAGCATAGACTTCCCAAGCGTAACCATGGAGCATCCAAGCGCCCATAAGCGTTGTGATAACAAAGCTTGGCATCATAATGCCTCTATACAGTTTTCGCTCCATTACCTTGAAGCGCTCTATACTAATCTCATCAGTTGACATGGCATGGTAAACAAATAGTCGCGGCAAGTAAAACAGTGCGGCAAACCAAGTTATCACTGTCAAAATATGGAAAGCTTTAATCCAAAGCATTTGAACTCCAAAATAGTTACATAATACCGTCAGAATACAATGAATTTATAGGATTAATTAAAGAAGTTATATGAAACACTATCTGTTGATTTACAGTTATCATGATGATTGACATAGTAAAATTTCCCTAGTCTTTATAATTAAACTTTAATGCTAAACTTTTTTAAAAAAAATAAAAAACCTGAGTCTGAAGGTGAGCCAAAAAAAACTTCACTAAAAGATAGGTTATTTAAATCCAAAACTAAACTTGGAGATGGTCTTTCATCCCTTCTTATTGGCAAAAAGAAAATAGATGATGAGCTTCTTGAAGACCTAGAGATGCTTCTCATTGGTTCAGATATAGGCATTCAAACAACTGACAAGGTTATTGAAGCTGTTCGAAAAAAAGCATCTAGAAAAGAACTCAAGGATAGTGATGGCCTGTATGAGCTTATAAAAATTGAACTAGAATCATTCTTAATTACAGAAAATTTATTACAGACAAATATTGATACAACTTTTGTTATTCTTGTTGTTGGAATTAATGGCGCTGGAAAAACTACTACGATTGGTAAGCTTGCTAAGTTATTTCAAAGTGAAGGAAAATCTGTAATGCTAGCTGCTGGCGACACTTTTCGTGCAGCTGCAGTTGAGCAACTTCAAGTCTGGGGTGAGAGAAATGACATACCTGTCATCGCTCAAAAAACAGGTGCTGACGCAGCCTCTGTCGTATATGATGCTTATCAGTCAGCTATTGCAAAAAATATTGATATTTTAATTGCTGACACCGCAGGAAGACTTCATACGCAAGATAACTTGATGCAAGAACTTGAAAAGATTAAGAGAGTACTAAAAAAACATAACGAAAATGCACCACATGAAACTCTATTAGTTATAGACGGCGGATCAGGTCAAAATGCAATTCAACAGGCAAATGAATTTCATAAATCCATCAACCTATCGGGGCTCGCGGTCACTAAACTTGATGGAACGGCAAAAGGTGGTGTTTTATTTGCCATTTCAGATTCACTTAAACTTCCTATTCGTTATATTGGCGTTGGTGAAGCAATTGATGACCTTAAGCCTTTTAATGGAAAAGATTTTGTAGATGCTTTATTTGATTAGTTAGCTTATTTATGGTTTTATAGAGCTACTGATAGAATCAATCTTAATCGCCAGCTCAATATCAAGCTTTGTTATGCCGCCCTCGCTATGAGTAACCAAATTAATCTCAACCCTATTATAAACATTTGACCATTCTGGGTGATGATCCATAGTTTCTGATGTTATTGCGACTTGAGTCATAAAACCAAAAGCTTGGATAAAGCTGGAAAACTTAAAGGTCTTGGAAAGCTTTTCATTTTCGATGCTCCAACCATCCAGATCTTCTAAGTACTCATTTAATTGTTTATTAGATAAAATCAAATCAAACCTCTTTTAAGAGCTCTTTTGCGCCCATAGATAATAGTTTATTAGCAACAAGCTCGCCTAGTGCATTAGGCTCAGACACATCACCTGACTCTTCTACCCTTAAAATAACTCCAGAATCAACATTACCCACCATACCCTTAAGATGCAACTCATCATTATTACTTGTTGCATAGGCACCAATTGCAACTGAACATCCACCCTCAAGAGTAGAGTTCAATGCTCTTTCAGCACTGACCTCAATCATGGTTTTTTTATTTACCAGTGGATTTATTAGGTTGATTATTTCTTTATCACCCTTCTTGATCTCAATACCTAAAGCCCCCTGTCCAACTGCTGGTAAGGATTGATCGACACTAAGATGTTGCTTAATTCTACCCTCAAAACCAAGCCTTATAAGGCCTGAGCACGCCAAAATAATTGCATCATATTGACCTTCATCTAGCTTTCTTAATCGAGTATTAACATTTCCTCGTAAATCTAGAATGCTCAGATCAGGTCTTAATGCTTTTAATTGAACAATGCGCCTCAAACTGCAAGAGCCAACTCTAGCGCCCTGTGGAAGTTCGCTTATATTATCAAAATCATTTGAAACAAATGCATCAAATGGATTTTCTCGCTCTAAAATTGCGCCAACTTCGAATTCTTTTGGAAGCTGGTAGGGAACATCTTTCATAGAATGGACCGCAATATCAGCACGTCCTTCCAAAATACCTATTTCTAATTCTTTAATAAATAGGCTTTTTCCACCAATTTTTGAAAGTGGTGAATTTAATATCTTGTCGCCCTGAGTGCTCATTTTTACTAACTCAACTTCCAAGTCAGGATAAAAAATTTGTAATCTTGATTTTACAAACTCTGCTTGCCATAGGGCTAAAGGACTTTTACGTGTTGCAATTTTAAGCACTGTAATGATGTCTCCAATTCAATTTGTTGCCAACAATATTTTATCGAGTGTTTATTGATAATGTTGGCTTTTGACAATAATTTTATGATGAAAAAAATAAGGCATTGGTTATTATTACTCACTTAAGAAAGGTTTTTATATCATTTTTAGCAACTTATCGTCTATATAGTGGAATAATGTGCTGTAATTGAAATTCGTATTAATTACAGAGTAAAGTGAACAATGAAATCTGAAAAAAATCATTTATGGGGTGGACGCTTTAATGAACCGACAGATGAATTTGTCAAAATTTTTGGCGCATCTGTTTCTTTTGATAAGGTTCTTGCACTCTATGATATTGAGGGCTCTATTGCTCATGCAACAATGCTTAGTGAAGTAGATGTTCTAACAACTACAGAGTTAAAACAAATTCTTGAAGGTCTTGATAAAATTAAAGATGAGATAATTAACGGTCAATTTAGTTGGTCGATTGAGCTGGAAGATGTTCATATGAATATTGAGTCTCGATTAACTGAAATTTGTGGAGACCCAGGGAAAAAACTTCATACTGGTCGCTCTCGTAATGATCAAGTTGCGACTGATATTAGGCTTTATCTTAGAGACCAAGTTCAACTCATTACGAAAGAGTTAGAAAGGCTATTAAATGCTCTTCTTGACCTTGCAGAGCAAGAAATAGAAACAATTATGCCTGGATTTACACACCTTCAAGCTGCACAGCCGATTAGCTTTGGTCATCACTTATTAGCTTATTTTGAAATGTTTAAGCGAGATCGTGAGCGACTTCAAGAAAGCTTTAAAAGGATTAATACAATGCCACTAGGAAGTGCTGCTCTTGCAGGAACTAGTTATCCAATTAATCGTGAGCGAACTGCTGAGCTTTTAGGATTTGAGAGAATAAGCTTAAATTCTATTGATGCAGTCAGTGACCGTGACTTTGCGATTGAATTTGCTTCAAATGCAAGCCTAATTATGATGCACCTTTCAAGGTTTTCTGAGGAGATCATTCTATGGTCAAGCGCACAATTTGAATTCATATCTCTTCCTGACAGCTTTTGCACAGGCTCATCGATTATGCCTCAAAAGAAAAATCCAGATGTTCCTGAATTGGTCCGAGGAAAAACTGGTCGAGTAACTGGTAATTTAATTTCACTTTTAACAATAATGAAAGGCCAGCCATTGGCATATAACAAGGATAACCAGGAGGATAAAGAGCCACTATTTGATAGTGTTGAGACTATTTACGCTTGTCTTCGTATTTTTGCAGATATGGTTCCAACGATCAATACCAACAAAGATAATATGTATCAATCAGCGCTTAAGGGCTACACTACTGCAACTGACTTAGCTGATTATCTTGTAAAGAAAGGTTTGGCTTTTAGGGATGCGCATGATGTCGTCGGAAAAGCTGTTTCTTATGGACTTAAAGAACGTAAAGACTTGAGCAAATTTACAATTGATGAGCTTAAAAACTTTAACTCATTAATTGAAGAAGATATTTTTGATGTAATCTCTCTAGAGGGGTCTATTAATGCTCGCAACCACCTAGGCGGAACCTCACCAAAACAAATCTCAATTGCTATTAAAACAGGGCGTAAATCCATTAAGTAATGCGCATAGTTTTTGCAGGAACACCTAAATTTGCTGTCGAATCTCTAGCTATTCTTCATAAATCGGGTCATGAGGTAATTGGTGTATATTGCCAGCCTGACAGGCCAAAAGGAAGAGGAAAGATTTTAACAGCCTGCCCAGTCAAGCTTTACGCAGAAGAAAATAATTTACTAGTCATTCAGCCTGAAGATTTCAGTAATGAGCAAAACCAAAAAAAACTTACCTCTCTAAATCCTGATGTCATAGTAGTTGCAGCGTATGGCCAGATACTCTCAACTAAAGCACTTCAAACTCCAAGACATGGATGTCTTAATATTCATGCATCTCTTCTACCTCGATGGAGAGGGGCTGCACCAATTGAGCGGGCTATTCTTTCAGGTGATAAAGAGACTGGAATCTCAATTATGCAAATGAATGAGGGACTAGATACCGGAGATGTTTTGCTTACACAAACATGTTTAATTGAAAACAATGATACTTCTAAATCACTCACTGACTCTTTATCAGTTATGGGGGCCAAATTAATCCTTGACGCTTTACATCGGTTAAAGGAATTAAAAGCCATACCTCAAAATGATGATGATGCGATTTATGCCAAAAAGATTTTGAAAGGAGAGGCTCAAATAGACTGGACTCAAAGTGCAAAAAATATAAGCCTCATGATTAGAGCCTTTAATCCTCGCCCTATAGCCCAAACTAATGCAAAAGCTTCGCAATTCGAAAGCAAGATTATTAGAATTTCAGAGGCGGAAGAAGTTCATTATGAATCCTCCAAAACCCCAGGAATGGTTGTTGAGCAAACTAAAACCACTTGTTACATTGCAACTGGAAACGGCATATTAAGCCTTAAAAAAGTCCAGCTCGCTGGAAAAAATGAAGTTTCAATTAAAGACTTTAATAATGCCTACCAATTAGTTGAGCTAAGTTAAAAAAATATACCCTTCAGTTAGTAAATCCGATTTGCCTCCAGGCCTCATAAGCTACAATTGAAACGCAGTTTGAAAGGTTTAGGCTTCTCGAGCCTTTTTGCATAGGTAGGGTTATGCCATCATATTCATCCATTATTTCCTTTGGAAGACCTTGTGTTTCCGAGCCAAATAGAAATGAATCATCACTATGGTATTTAACGTCAGCATAGCTTTTACTCACTTTTGTGCTTACAAAATAAAGCTTGGCTGGATTAGCTTTGTCTAAGTAGTCATCAAAATTTTCATATTCATAAACATTTGCAAGCTCTTTATAATCAAGCCCAGCACGCCTTAAACGCTTATCATTAATCTCAAATCCATAAGGCTTTATCAGGTGAAGATTTGCACCCATATTTGCTGACAAACGTATTAGACTTCCAGTGTTGTTGGGTATCTCGGGTTGGTATAAAACTAAATTTAACATACAGCTGCTTTTCACAAATAACATTATCATCCCATAGAACATAAACCAATTACCAAAACTCGCTTGTTGATATAATATTAAAATGAAAAATCACTTAAAAATTAGAAACTTTTTTTACAATCTCAAGCAACCTAAATTTACTCCATGTCTATAAGAAAATCGACTAAAGACTATCTTAAGACGGATGTCAAAGATATATTAAAACTCTTATGTTTAGCACTTGATCAAACTAAAGAGCGGCTGTTTTCAAATCTTGATTATGAGCTAAACAATGCAGAACTTAAAACACTCAATAGTTTAATTAAGCAAAGAAGCAATGGTAAGCCTTTTGCCTACCTCAAAGGTACTCAAGGATTTTATGATCTTGATTTTATAGTCTCACCTGCAACTCTAATTCCAAGACCCGAAACAGAACTATTAATCGACATTGCACTTAATACGTTTGATACTAATAAAAAAATAAACGTATTAGATCTTGGAACTGGAAGCGGCATAATAGCCATAACTCTTTCAGAAAAGTGTCCGAAATGGAAGCTTTCAGCCACCGATCAGTCAATGGATGCGCTGAATATTGCTAAACTCAATTCAACTAAAGATATTGATTTTTATTGTGGCAGCTGGTTTGATCCATTACCTCTTACAAAATTTGATTTAATTGTTAGTAACCCGCCCTACATTAATGAGCATGACCCGCACTTAGAAGATCTAAAGTATGAACCTATTGAGGCCTTGGTCTCAGGTGATGACGGACTTAATGCCATCAGAGAAATCATCACCAAATCAACAGAATTTCTTAGTAGCGGTGGGTATTTGCTGCTTGAGCACGGTTATAACCAAAAAGATAGAATTGTTAAGTTATTAGAAGAGTCTTTTACAAATATCAAAACATTTAAAGATCTGAATAAGGTTGACAGGGCAATCCTTGCAGAACTAGGGTAACTCAAAAAATTCTGCTTTTTTCTTCGAAGACTTTTGTTGAGCTAATATGACCCCAGAAATAACGATTAAAGCTCCAAATGCTTGGTGCCATACCCAACTATCGCCAAGAAGAAACAGCATAAACATGACGTAGAATGGAACGGCATTTAAATGAAATGACGCCAAACCAATTCCGAGTTGGCTAACAGCCTTTATCCAAAAAATTTGAGAAATTCCCAACCCAAGCCAAGCGTATATAAGCACTAAGCCTAGGTGCTCAATAGTAATAATTGACGGAGTATTAGTTAAATCAAGAAAGGCACTACAGACAAAATATAAGAATATTGATAGCCCGGCCATCCCAAAAGATGTGACTGCTGTTTGACCTAGATTAGACATGCCAGGAAGGCTTTTAACTGCTGCTCTGGAGCCCCAAGCAAATAATGCAACTCCAACAACTCCTATGAAAGCAGCTATGCCAATATTATCCTCACTCAATGAGGCACCTGAAGCAATATAGCCACCAAGTAATACTAGCACAACACCAAAGAAAAACCATAACGTCATTTTACGTCCATCAAGGAGCATCTCCAAACTCACAGCAAAAACTGGCATTGTGGCTACTGCTAATGCTGCAATTACTGGTGTTGTTAATGATTGAAGCATAAGGATTAAGAAAGCTCCAATTCCAAATCCTGATAAGCCTATTAAAAAACCCTTTGACCAATTAGCAGATTTAACTTTTTGTATTCCTTCAATGAATAACCAAATTATAAAAATTAAAATAAATGAAAATACATTTCGAGCCATAATAACGCTGACGACATCCCAATCTTTTAATAAGTATTCAGCGGCAGGAAAGCCTGTTGCAAAAAGCAGTATTGAAAAGACGCAAAGAAAGTTTGATGTAAAAACGGATGTGTCTTTACCAGCCGACTCTTTTGAAGCAGATATACTCATAGTTGTAAAGAGTTGAATGTGGCGTAATGCAGACTCGCAATATATCAGAAACTATTAATTTAGCAATATTTATTTATTGCTCAAAATTTTCTTGATATATCAACCAATATGTAAATTCATGATTGTCAAAAGCATGATTCTGGATGTATAATAATTTTCATCAAGATAAAGGCTTATTAAGCGCTGCCTTGAAATAGGATTTAAGTGATTTATTATCATTTTTTTTTATACTCATCGCAATTATCAGAGGTTATTTATGCTTGAAAAAAAATACATCGGTCAGTCCACTCAAAGTATTTGGGGTGGAGAACAAGAACACGAACTATATGAGCGCTCAACACAAGTACCCGTTGTTCACAGTGTTTCATTTGCTTACAAAGATATTGATACCTGGCATAAAGTTGCCCTAGGGGAGGCTGAAGGCCATATATATTCTCGAAATACGAACCCAACAATACGCGCTTTTGAGGACAAAGTAAAGGTACTTGAAGGCGCTGAAGCGGCAACTAGTTTTGCCTCTGGTATGGCAGCAATTAGCAACACCTTGGCAACCTTTTTAAAGCCTGGTGATCGCATTGTTTCAATTAAAGATAGTTACGGTGGGACAAATGTCATTTTTAATGAATTTTTACCGCCACTTAATATTGATGTTAGTCTTTGTGAAACAGGAGATTACGAGCAAATAGAAAGTGAAATAGCCAAGGGCTGCAAGGTGTTATACCTGGAGACGCCAACCAATCCAACCATTAAAATAACAGACATCAAGCGCTTAAGCGCTGCAGCCAAAAAAGTAGGTGCTCTTGTCGTTGTTGATAACACGTTCGCAACTCCAATCAATCAAAGACCACTTTCACTTGGTGCTGATATTACGCTGCACTCTGCCTCTAAATACCTAGGGGGTCACGCAGACGCTCTTGGAGGAGTGATTTGTGGCAATCAAGACTTAGTAAGGAAAGTTTATCATTACCGTGAAATAAACGGTGCTACCCTTGCCCCAATGGACGCATATAGCCTCCTAAGAGGAATGAAAACATTAAAGCTTCGAGTTGAAAGACAAAATGAAAGCGCAATGTTAATTGCAACGTACTTACAAAATCACCCTTTGGTTGATCAGGTTAATTACCCTGGATTGGAATCTCATCCTGGCCATGAGATAGCTAAAGAACAAATGAATGGTGGCTATGGCGGAATGTTAAGTTTTTCTGTTAAAGGTGGCCTGGAATCAATTAAGAAATTTTTACCAAAACTTAAATATGCCCATATGGCGGCTAATTTAGGATGCGTTGAAACCGTAGTTGGCCCTCCATTAACAACAAGTCATGTAGAGTGCAGCGCAGAAGAGCGTATGGCTGCTGGTATACCTGAAGGCTTAGTAAGATACTCAACTGGTATTGAGGATGTTGAAGATCTGATTGCTGATTTAGAGCAAGCATTTAAAGAAATTTCTTAGGAAGTTAAGGAGAACGTGATGAAACAAGAGAGAAGAAGATTTGAAAAAGAAGAATACCTTGAAAGACAATTAAAGACTCGCAAGTCAATGAATGCTTTAAATGTAGAAGTTTTAATTGTTTACGACCCTGCTAATATGTTCTGGTTAACGGGATATGATGGCTGGTCATTTTATGTCCATCAATGCGTTGTAATTACAACAGATGGTGGTCTTTTTTGGTATGGCAGAGGGATAGATGCAAAAGGGGCAGAACTTACTACAGACCTTGAGTTAAATAATATCCTCTCATATCCCGATGATTATGTGATGAGCCCAGAAAGGCATCCAATGGAGTTCCTTGCAAACATCCTAAAAGAAAAAGGTCTCCATAATAAAAGAATTGGCCTAGAAAAAGACAACTATTATTTCTCTGCCAGAGCCGCAGAGTCATTATATAGCTCACTTCCTGCAGCAACTTTTAGTGATCAGACAGGCCTAGTTAACTGGCAAAGAGCGGTTAAATCTGAAACTGAAATTACATACATGAAACGTGCAGGCAAGGTTATCGAAGGAGTTTATGAAAGGGTTATGCAGGTAGCAAAACCAGGAATGAAGAAAAATGACTTGGTAGCTGAAATATATCACGCAGGAGTTCAAGGGCATCAAGGGCATTATGGAGACTATGCCTCATTCGTTCCTCTTATTGGCGCAGGAGAAGAGGCGGCGGCCTGTCACATGACATGGAATGATGAGCCACTGAAAAATAATGAAGGCATGTTTTTAGAGTTGGGAGGAGCGTACGCAAGATATCACTGTCCTTGCTCAAGAACGTTGTTTTTAGGAACGCCTCCTCAGCAGTACTTAGATATCGAAAAAGTAATTAATGAATGCATTGAAAATGCTATCGAGATGTTTAAGCCGGGCAATACCTGTGCTCAAATTTCAGATAACTTTACTGCAACCCTTAAAAAACATGGTTACGAAAAAAATAATCGATGCGGCTACCCTATTGGTTGCAGTTACCCACCTGACTGGGGTGAGCGCACGATGAGTCTTCGAGGGACAGATCATACTATTCTTGAAGAAAATATGACTTTTCATTTTATGCCTGCCATCTGGTTTGATGACTGGGGATTTGAAATGACTGAGAGTATTCGTGTTGGAAGCAATGGTGGTGAATGCCTGTCAAATGTTCCCAGGAAGTTATTAGTCAAATAGCGCTTACTTAGCTATACTTGATTTTTTAATTAAGCTCTCTGGAATTTGATTGCTATCTTTGATTGTATTTAAAACTGCATAACTAAAATAGCGGTTAAGCCCAATATCGGCATTAAGGACTTTCTTTATGAAACTTTGATATTCTACTACATCTTTCACAAGAACTTTCAAGACATAGTCTAATGCTCCGCCAACTGACCAGCACGAGAGCACCTCATCAAACTCTACAATAGCCTGCTCAAATCGATTAAACTCACCCTGTTTATGACTCTCAAGCTCTACTTCAGTAATCACAAGATGGAAGTCATCTAAAAATGAAGAGGATAAATTTGCACCATAGCTTTCAATAATTCCAGCCTGCTCTAACCTTTGAAGCCTATCCCAAGAAGGGGTGAGAGATAAGTTAAGCTTATCTGCAAGCGCAGTTTTAGTTATTCTTCCTTCTTCTTGAAGAATGACCAATATCTGAATGTCTCTTTCATCAAGCTTGTGCATATTAGGCTATTAAATTTAGTTGATATTACCTAAAACATAATATATAGAAATCAATAATTGTCAACAATAATCTAAAATGTAAGGTTAAATAAAACTATTTGACAAGATATTGATTTTATTGTTAACAATACTTCACAAAATTTGAAAAGTTATTACTCATTAATTCAAAGTAAAATACAAAAAATCTAGTTATTTATTTGATTTATTATCTTAGAGATCTGATCAAAAGTGGCTTGGTTCGAAGTGAAGACGGGCTTGCCGATAGCAGCCTCTATTTCAGGAATGATCTCAGCAGATCTCATTGCTGTGCACGATATAAAGATCGCATCAGCATCCTCATGAATTGCCGCCTTTGCTGCTGAAATTATTTCATCAGCTGGAAGCATAGCAACATCTCGATCATCACTCATATCCATATGCATTGAAGATACCATTTCAACGCCATTTCGCTCTAAGTAGCCCCTTAAAAGAGAGGAAACCTCTTCACTATAGGGAGTTAGAACACTAATCTTTTTAAAGCCTCGCGCTTTGAAATTTGCAACAACCGCTTGGGAGGTGGAAAGAACTTTTGCAGTTGGCTTGCTTTCATGAATTGCAAGTTCTATTGCCTCATCACCAACAATAGATGATGAAGAGGTGCAATTAAAGACAACTAGATCAAGATCATAATTTGGGAGTATTAGAGCGGCAGCTTCAGTTAAATCATCACCAATTGCAGCTAAAGACTCTGGGGTCATAGGATTTGCAAAGTGAATTCGGTTGAAATAAAAGTTATAGTTTGGCTTTTGATCAGTATACATTCTCACAAAGTCACGCTCAAAAGTGAAATCAGTATTTAAAACGATTAAGCCGACTGATGGCCTCTCAATATTTCTAGTTAAAGTTTTTGAGATAGTATATTTTTTTGATTCAATAGTCATAATTAATGTCTAACAGAGGTAGAAAATAAGTGCATCACAACAACGCCAGAAAGAATTAAAGACATTCCAATGAGTGATCCAAGGTCTGGGATTTCTTTGTACACAAATGCGCCAACACACGCAACTAAAACAATGCCTAATCCTGACCAAACTGCGTACACAACACCTAAAGGAAGATCCCTTAGAGCAAGCGTCATAAGATAAAAAGAAATGATATAGAAAACTACAAGAAATGTAGTTGGAACGAGTCTTGAAAACTCTTCAGTAGCCTTAAGTAAACTTGTTGCAGCAACTTCAGCTGCAATTGCAAGCGCCAAGTAAATATAGCTCATATTAATTTAGAGTTGACTATAAAAACCCACAGTATAACCTTAAGAAATACCTTTATATAAAATTTGAACCTGAATAATTACAGCAATTAAAAATAACTAGTCAGTAATTATAATTTTGGTTTTTATGTAATATGGGCCGCAGTTATAAGAAAATAAAGATTTGAAGTTGGCCTATAAGCCGGGTTCTGTTCGGCCGAAGCCTTGATAGTCATTCATCTACGATACTTGTCACCAAGCATCTTGAGCACTCTACCCGAAGACAACGCGAGCAGCGCCAATGCCTCCCTATTTGAGCTTGCTCCAAGTGGGGTTTACCATGCCACACTTATCACTAAGTGCGCGGTGCGCTCTTACCACACCATTTCACCCTTACCTATCGAAACAGGCGGTTTATTTTCTGCTGCACTTTCCGTCGCATCACTGCGCCTAGCCGTTAACTAGCACTTTGCTCTTTGGAGCCCGGACTTTCCTCCCAGTGCAATTGCACTCGGCGACCATCCGGCCAACTTCAAGGGAAAATTATACGCTAGGAATACTTCGATTAAGGAGTGCTAAAATTAACTAAAACTTTGTTTAACTGTTGAAAGTTACAGGGATATTATCCAATACTTTATGGATATTCTCTCCATCAGTGTCGACCGCAACAGTTACCGGCATATCTTTAACCTCAAGCTCATAGATCGCCTCCATGCCCATCTCTTCAAAGGCCAAAACTTTTGCCTTCTTAATGGACTTAGAAATCAAGTAAGCTGCGCCGCCAACTGCAATTAAGTAGCTTGCCTTGTGTTTTTTAATACTTTGAATGGTTGCTTCACCGCGCTCAGCCTTACCAATCATTCCTAAGATTCCTGTGTTTTCAAGCATCATGTCAGTAAATTTATCCATTCTTGATGCGGTTGTTGGCCCTGCAGGACCTATTACTTCATCGCCCACAGCATCAACCGGCCCGACATAATATATGAATTTATTGTCAAAGTTAACACCTTCGGGCAGCCCCTCACCGCTATCAATCATTGACTTAAGGCGCTTATGGGCAGCGTCCCTTCCAGTAATAATTGTTCCGGACAAAAGCAGTGTATCTCCAATATTCCAATGCTCCATTTGAGACTGATTTAGATTATTTAAATCTACCTTTGTATACTTAGAAACGTCCATATCCAAGTCTGGATAGAGACTTAAATCAACCTCTGGCAATTCAGCAACTCCAGAGCCATCTAACGTAAAGTGAACATGCCTTGTAGCCGCGCAGTTTGGAATCATTGCAACTGGAAGTGAGGCTGCATGTGTTGGGTAGTCCTGAATCTTAACGTCCAGAACCGTTGTTAGTCCGCCCAGACCCTGGGCGCCAATTCCAAGTGCGTTGATCTTATTAAATAAATCAATTCTTAGGGATTCTATTTCAGTAGGATTACTTTTATCTTTAATGTGATTAATATCGATTGGATCCATGAGCGCTGATTTGGCCATTAGCATTGCTTTTTCAGCAGTTCCGCCCACTCCGATACCGATCATTCCTGGAGGGCACCAGCCCGCACCCATTGTTGGAATTGTTTTGAGAACCCAGTCCGTCAGATTGTCATCGGGATTTAATACTGTAAATTTTGATTTGTTTTCAGAGCCACCCCCCTTAGCCGCAACCGTAATGTCTAATTTATCTCCTTTAACAAGCTTGGTGTGAATAACGGCGGGTGTATTGTCTTGGGTATTTTTTCTACTAAATAATGGGTCACTAACGATTGAAGCCCTTAAGCGGTTATCAGGCTCATTGTAAGCCCTCCTTACTCCTTCATTAATCATGTCTTCAAGAGAAAGTTGTGCGTCCCACTGAATGTTCATCCCAACTTCAACAAATACATTAACAATTCCAGTGTCTTGGCAAATGGGCCTTTTACCAAGCGCGCACATTTTAGAGTTTATTAAAATCTGTGATATTGCATTTTTTGCGCTTTGATTCGTTTCTCTTTCATAAGCAGATACCATCGCACTAATAAAATCAGGTGAGTGATAATAAGAAATATACTGCAATGCCGAATGGATACTTTCTACTAAGTGGTCTTGTTTAATGATCATATTTAATTGGATTTATCTATTGTCAAGTATATTAAAGAAGAATATATTATAATCTCTTTTCATTTTAATCATTTTTTTGCTAGGATTCCCTTATGTTCAATTTATTCAAAGGCCAAAATCTATCTATTGATCTTGGAACAGCCAATACACTTATTTATATGGACGGCAAAGTAGTTCTAAATGAACCCTCTGTTGTTGCATTAAGACACGAAAAGGGCGCTTTAGAGTCAACAGTTATAGCAGTAGGTCAAGAAGCAAAGAACATGCTTGGAAGAACACCTGGCACAATTGAAGCTATTAGGCCAATGAAAGATGGCGTAATCGCAGACTTCAAGGTCACTGAAAAAATGCTGCAACACTTTATGAAAAAAGTTTTGAAATCAGGCTTTTTCTCGCCAAGCCCGAAGGTATTAATTTGCGTTCCATGTGGCGCTACTCAAGTTGAAAGACGCGCAATTAAAGAAAGCGCTGTAGGTGCTGGTGCAAGAGATGTTTACCTTATTGAAGAGCCTATGGCTGCTGCTCTTGGAGCAGGCATGGCAATTGAAGAAGCTTCAGGTGCAATGGTGCTTGATATTGGCGGCGGAACCTCAGAGATTGCAATACTATCTTTAAATGGAATAGTCTACTCAGACTCTTTGAGAGTTGGTGGAGATGTTTTTGATGACACTATTGTTAAATTTATAAGAAGGGTTCACGGCATTATTATTGGTGAGGCTACTGCTGAACAAATTAAAGAAGAGGTTGGAAGTGCTTTTGAATCTAAAATTATTCGTAAAAATGAATTTAGAGGCCGCGCAGTTTCTACTGGCCTCCCTGTTGCCTTTGAAGTTACTAATTCTGAAATATTAGAAGCCTTAAGCGAGCCTCTAGGAATGATTATTAGCGCACTAAGAACAGCTCTTGAGCAAACACCTCCAGAGTTATCGTCAGATATTGCACAAAATGGTTTGGTTATTACTGGTGGTGGAGCTCTTTTAGAGGGTCTTGATAAGCTAATTCATAATCAAACAAACTTGCCTGTTACTATTGCAGATGACCCACTTACCTGTGTTGCAAGAGGTGGAGGAATTGCTTTAGAAATGATCAATCACCATGACATGGGGTTTTTGGCGGCAGAGTGAATCAAGATAAGTCGAAGGATTAATAATGCGGCTTTTAAAACTTTTAGTACCCGTTTTTTTATCAATAATCTTAATTGTATTTGATACCCGCTTTTCTTATTTAGATAACTTTAAAAAGTTCACCCTAACTCTCCTTAGTCCAATTTATGTAGTTGTTGACTTGCCTAGCCAAGTTATTGGATGGGTTAATGACAAGGGTGCTGACAATGACAAATTAATTAGTGAGAATGATTACCTACAAGGTCAATTAATTGAACTTAAAGTAAGACTTCAAACCTACAATAATCTAGCTTTAGAAAATCAAAAAATATCAAAGCTACTAGATTCGAGCTATGAAATACCAAATCATGATGTTAAGCTTGCCCATGTTAAATCAATCTCTCAGTCTAGGCTATCCAAAAAAATTATTATTGGCAAGGGATCTAATGACGGAGCGGCGCTGTCCCAGCTTATAGTTGGCTCAGATGGTGCTGTTGGTCAAATTACGCAAGTTACCCCTATGTATTCAACCGTTCGACTGCTCACTGATCCCACTCAACACATGCCCGTTAAAAACTCAAGAAATGGAATTAGAGGTATCACCAAGGGAGTAGCATCAAATGCAAATGGCATGATAATTGAATTTGTACCTTTGGACTCAGATGTCAAAGTAGGAGACATTTTCCTTACTAGTGGGATTGGTAATTTGTATCCATCAGGATATCTTGTTGGAAGAGTAACTGCAATCAATGACACAATAGATGCTTCATTCTTATCAATTTCACTTCAGCCAACTCAAAATATGAATAAATTAGAACTGGTTCTTATTGTTAAAGAAAAAAATGACTAATACAACTCACCTTTTTCTCCTAATTAAAATATCTATTATTGCATTTATCATTGGTGCAATCTCGCTGCCATCTTTTCTAGAGCTTATCTCTCCTTTTTGGCTGTTATCTTTTTTTATCTACTGGTTGATTTATTCAAATGGTAAGAGTGTCTTTACTTCTGCATTTATTCTTGGAATACTCCTTGATGTACTTCAAGGGGGAATCTTAGGTCAAAATGCACTTGCACTAGTTCTGAGCTCTGCTTTTATTTTAAATGTTAAAAAATCTTTTTTTGTTTCAAACATAACAACCCAGCAGGTTTATATTTTTATAAGCACTCTAATTTATTTAATTACGTTTTTATTAATTCACTCATTGGTTAATGGACTAAATATTAAATGGTTAATCTTACTTTCACCATTTACTAGTGCGCTTTTATGGCCCCTCATTCGCCTCCTATTAGCAAAACTTAAGCAATAATTAATCTGTCGGTATGGAAAAAATCGGAAACATTAAACGCGAAAAGACAGTATTCAAATCAAGAGTAATTCTTTCTGCGGTCATAATGCTTTTGATTACATTGATCTTAATACTAAGACTCTTTAATCTCCAAGTAACTAAGCATGACTATTATTTAGAAGAAGCGCTTGGCAATCAAATGCAAAACCTCCCGATCACTCCAATTAGAGGTGACATTCTAGATCGAAATGGGAAAGTTTTAGCAACCAATGAATTTTCTTATATTTTGACAATCACTCCAGAAAAGGTCACTAATTTAAATGAAACATTAATAGAGTTAGAAATAAGTGATTTAATTAGTTATGAAGATATCAAAAAATTTAATAAAAAATTAAGTCGCTTTAAAAAATTTCATAACATACCCGTAAAATTTAATCTTTCTGAGTCATCAGTTGCTTCATTTCTTATAAAAAATCAGCTACCTGGGGTTGAGGTTGAGCCATACTTTCATCGCGTTTATCCATATGGCGCTTCGAGTTCTCATCTTATTGGTTATGTCTCTTCAATGAATCAAAAAGAAAAAAGTAATTATGATAAAAAAAATTATAATGGTACAAATTTTGTTGGAAAAACAGGCATTGAAAAACAATATGAAAGGCTACTTCATGGCGAGTCTGGTATAAAACAAATTGAGAGAAATGTTGCGGGTCGTATAGTAGACACTAGAATTATAACCCCCTCCATTGCTGGGCAAGACATCTACTTAAATATTGATATTGACTTACAACTTAAGGCTGAATCCCTTCTGGGTGATAGTAGGGGCGTTATAGCGCTTATCAATGTTAAAGATGGGGCAATACTGAGTCTAGTAAGTACCCCCTCATTCGATCCAAATTGGTTTGTTAATGGGATATCAGTAGAAAGATATAATGAGCTCAGTAGTAACGAAGATTTGCCACTCTTTGATAGAAGCATTAAGGGGCTCTACCCTCCTGGCTCAACTATCAAGCCAATGGTTGCCCTGGCTGGTTTAGAGCTAAACAATATAACCATTAAGCATAGCACTTTTTGTCCAGGATACTACAAATTAAATAATTATTCTAGAAAGTTTAACGACTGGAAGCGGACTGGTCATGGAAAAGTAAATGTAATTGAGGCTATCGCTCAATCATGCGATGTATTTTTCTATGACTTAGCTTTCAATATGGGTATTGATCAAATCCATGACAGTCTTTCATATTTTCAATTTGGCAAAAAAACAGGGATTGACTTGCCTGGAGAGCTTGGAGGAATCCTTCCGTCCAGAGAATGGAAAAAGATTAACAAGGATGAGCCTTGGTATAGAGGTGAAACCCTTATCACAGGAATTGGTCAAGGCTTTATGACTTCAAGCCCTCTTCAGCTTGCTTTAGCAACAGCAGCTATTGCAAATAAAGGCCAGCTATTAACGCCCCAAGTAATGATGCACTCTCAATCAAAAAATGGCGATTTTTTTGAAGAACGCAACCCCAAAGCGCAACAAATACCTATAAAAGACATTAGCAACTGGGAGTTAATTATTGAGGGAATGAAACAAACGGTATACGGAAAATTTGGAACAGCCAAGAGACTGAACAATAAGCTTCAGTATAGCCTGGCTGGAAAAACCGGCACTGCGCAGGTTTTTGGACTTGATCCAGAAGAAGAATATATTGCTGAAAATATTGAAGAAAAATTAAGGGATCATGCACTATTTACTGGGTTTGCACCGATTGAAGACCCACAAGTTGCAATAGCTATTATTGTTGAAAATGCAGGCAGTGGAAGCTCTAAAGCAGCGCCATTGGCAAGGGAGCTATTAGATGAGTATTTTATTAAAAATCCAGTTGAACTAAATTCAACAGATTAAATCTAATATCTTTACAGCTTTTCAATATAGAATTTTTTTCTAAAGTCAGAAAATGTATTATTCTCAATTGACTCCCTAATTGACTTCATCAAATACTGGTAATAGAAAAGATTATGAAGAGTATTTAGGCGAGACCCTAAAATCTCATTTGATTTTTGAAGATGGTGGAGGTAAGCCCTTGAATAATTTTTACAAGTTGAGCAATTACAATTAGGATCTAGGGGCCCAGTATCTTTCTTATGTTTTGCATTTCGAATTTTTACAACGCCCTCTGAAGTAAATAAATATCCATTTCTTGCGTTACGAGATGGCATTACGCAATCAAACATGTCAATTCCACATGCAACACCTTCAACTAAGTCTGATGGCGTCCCAACACCCATTAGATACCTGGGCTTGTCTGAAGGCATTTGATCAGGTAAATAGTTAAGGACATTCATCATTTCTTCTTTTGGCTCTCCAACCGACAAACCTCCAATAGCGTAACCATCAAAACCCATCTCAACTAATGACTCAGCTGATTGAAGACGAAGCTCCTTATGCATTCCGCCTTGAATAATTCCAAAAAGAGCATTTTTATTATTGAGTCTTTGATGCTCTTCTAAAGATCTTTTTGCCCATCTCAATGAAAGCTGCATCGATTGATCAACAACATTTTTTTCGGCAGGATAAGCGGTGCAATCATCGAATATCATAACAATATCTGAACCCAGTTTATGCTGAATTTGCATAGACTCTTCAGGACCCATAAAAATTGCTGAGCCATCCTTTGGCGATCTAAACTTAACACCCTGCTCAGTTATTTTCCGCATCTTACCCAAGCTAAAAACTTGAAACCCGCCAGAATCAGTCAGTATTGGGCCAGGCCAATTCATAAAATCATGGAGGTCGCCATGAGCCTCAATCACTTCAGTTGTCGGCGTTATTGACAAGTGAAATGTATTTCCTAAGATAATTTCAGCGCCCAAATCCCATACTTCATCAACAGTCATTGCTTTGACTGTTCCATAAGTTCCTACAGGCATAAAAGCTGGAGTATTAACCTCTCCACGATCAAAAGTTAACTTGCCTAAACGAGCTTTATTGTCAGTATGTTTAAGTTCAAATTTCATAGTAAGGTTGTAAAAATTATGTGATGGTTTTAGCTTTTATAGAATGCTTGGTTTATCTCGTCAAACCCAAAGCCTCTTGACTGTAAAAAACGCTTTTGCTTAGCCTCTTCTTTATAATCTAAAGATTCACTATCTCCAAATTTTTTATACTTAACGTCTTTTGCTAACTCAAACCAATTAAATAAAGTTAAATCAAACTTGCTAATGCCTCTTGATTTAAGCTCCATAGAAATTTTTACTGGCCCCTTGCCCTGGTTGAATCGCATAAGTATAAAAGCCTCAGAAAACCTTTCGTCACTCTGGTATTTTTGCTCAGCTAATAAAGAGATACTGTCATTAATGACAGTATCATCAAAATCTTTAAGGTTTAATTTTTGTATTAATTCTAACTTGGAGTGCTCTCGCCTCATTAACATTTTTAATGCGGCTGCATAGCATTTACTCTGTTGACTCTTTTTCGTCATTATTGCTCTTTATTGACTCGGTCTCATCACTATCGTTACTCATTAGTTTTTCACGAATTTTAGCTTCAAGCATTTGACTCATTTTAGTATTCTCTTTTAAGAAGTCTCGGGAATTATCCTTACCTTGACCAATTCTTTCTCCTTCAACGCTATACCAAGCTCCTGCTTTTTCAACAAATCCATGCTCAACTCCTAAATCAATTATCTCACTCTCTCTGGAAATACCTTGATTGTATAAAATTTGAAACTCTGCCTTTTTAAAAGGAGGAGCAACCTTATTTTTAAGAACCTTAACGCGTGTCTCATTGCCAAGAATTTCATCACCTTTTTTAATAGCACCAATTCTTCGAATATCGAGTCTTACAGAGGCATAAAATTTAAGCGCATTTCCTCCAGTTGTAGTCTCAGGATTACCAAACATCACACCAATCTTCATTCGAAGTTGATTAATAAAGATTACCATAGTGTTAGTTCGCTTTATATTGGATGTTAGCTTTCTTAATGCTTGAGACATCAGTCTAGCTTGAAGGCCCATGTGCGATGCACCCATTTCACCTTCAATTTCAGCCTTAGGAGTTAACGCAGCAACTGAGTCAATAACAACAATATCAACACTTCCAGAGCGAACTAGCATATCGGTAATTTCTAAAGCCTGCTCGCCAGTATCAGGCTGAGAAATTAGAAGATCATCTGTATTTACGCCCAATTTTCTTGCGTAAGAAGGATCTAGCGCATGCTCTGCATCAATAAATGCTGCTGTTCCGCCTAATTTCTGCATTTCAGCTATAACATGAAGAGTCATAGTTGTCTTTCCCGAGGACTCAGGACCATAAATTTCAACAACCCTGCCTCTAGGTAACCCGCCAATTCCTAAAGCTATATCAAGGCTTAAACTTCCCGTTGAAACAGCTTCAATATCACTTCTCGCCTCTTCGTCGCCCAAAAACATAACAGACCCTTTTCCAAACTGTTTTTCAATTTGTCCAAGTGCTACTTGTAGTGCTTGTTTTTTCTTTTCATCCACTCCGTTCTCCCGCGTAAAATGATAATATATTTATATGTAATTATTATAATGGCTTTCACTCATCAAGATACAGAATGTATGACTCTTGCACTCAAACTTTCTCAGTTTGGTCGCAGAGCTGTTGGTGCAAATCCAATGGTGGGATGCGTGATTACTCTTGACGGTAAAATTATTGCTCAAGACTACCATCGCCTCTATGGAGAGGGTCATGCAGAGGTCAATGCCTTAGAGCAAATTAATTATAAAGGTGAGAATACTAAAGTATATATTACACTTGAACCATGCTCTCATTATGGCAAGACGGCGCCTTGCTCTGAAGCACTTATTAAGGCTGGCGTACAAAAAGTTTTTATTGCAATGCTTGATCCAAATCCATTAGTTTCTGGAAGAGGAATCAAATTACTTCAAGATAGTGACATTGAGGTTGAAGTGGGATTGCTCGAAAAAGAAGCTACTGAAATTAATCGCGGCTTTATCAAAAGAATGCAGACAGGTTTACCATTTGTAACGTCAAAAATTGCAATGAGCCTAGATGGAAGAACTGCAATGAAAAATGGCGATAGTAAATGGATTACCTCTGAAGCTTCTCGAAAGGATGTTCAATTACTCCGAAGCTTAAATCAAGCCATCATGACAGGCTCAGGTACAATCAAAAGCGATAATCCAATGATGACCGTTAGAACAGAAAACATAGAGTCAAAGCCACTCCGTGTTGTTATTGACAGTAATAATATTATTACTGATACAACTCTCAATATTTTTTCATCTGATGCGGAAACACTCATTTTAAATAATAATAATTCAGAAGTTCTCCCTAATGGAAAGTTAGATCTAAAGTCTGCACTTATTAAACTTGGAGAGATGGGGATTAATAATTTACTTCTAGAGGCGGGTAGCGGTCTTAATGGAGCTATGACAAAGGCAGGACTAATTGATGAGTTTATTATCTATACTGCTCCAGTATTACTTGGAAGTGATGCCAACCCAATGATTGAAATTCCTTTAAAAAAAATGTCTGACAAAATCAAGCTTAATATTGTTGAACTTAGTCAAATAGAGAATGACATTAAAATTAGAGCTACTATCAAATGAATAACTTAGCAAATAAAAGAGTGTTACTAGGAGTTAGTGGCTCAATTGCTGCCTACAAATCACCTGACATTGTGAGGAGGTTGCAAGATTTAGGTGCAGAAGTTAGAGTCATTATTACAAATGGGGGAAGAGAGTTTGTAAGCGAACTATCACTACAAACAGTTTCAAAAAATAAAGTTCATGACAACCTTTGGGATAAAGATGCAGAACTTGCTATGGGTCACATTGAACTTGCGAAATGGGCTGACGCAGTTATCATAGCGCCGGCATCAGCAAATACGATAGCTAAACTTTGTCATGGTAAAGCGGATGATTTACTGTCCACAGTTATCCTTGCAACAAAAGCAGCTGTATTAATAGCTCCATCAATGAACCAACAAATGTTTGCATCAAAAGCAATTAAAGAAAACCTTGAAATACTGAATAATCGGGGAGTGGTTACCATTGAACCTGGATTTGGAGAGCAAGCTTGTGGAGATGTAGGCGAAGGCAGACTCGCTGAGCCAATCGAAATTGCAAAACAAGTTGCAAATATCTTTTCGAATAACACTCTTAGCGGTAAAAAAGTATTAATAACAATAGGTGGAACTATTGAAGCAATAGACCCAGTAAGGTATATATCGAATCATAGCAGCGGGAAAATGGGCATGGCACTTGCACATGCGTGTGTCCAAGCAGGAGCAGAAACAACGTTAATAGTTGGATCAATATCAGTTGATGTGGAAAAAAGAGCTAACGTAACTTATATAACTAGTGCAAATGAAATGTACGATGCAGTCATGAAAAAGATAAAGTCTCAAGATTTATTTATCAGTTGCGCTGCAGTTGCAGACTTTAGACCTACAAAAATAAGTCAAAATAAGATCAAAAAAGATAGCAATTTATCATCAATTGAGCTCACAAGAAACAAAGATATTTTAGAGAGTGTTTGTAAACTTAAAAATAAACCAATTTGCATAGGGTTTGCAGCTGAAACTGAAAATTTTATAGCTAATGCAACAGCTAAACTAGAGATCAAGAAGTGTGATGCAATTATTTTAAATGACATTTCAAACACTGAAATTGGTCTTAACTCAGATGAGAATGAGGTTCACTTTTTATCACAAGAAAAAACTGAGAAAATAGATAGAAGTAGTAAGCAAATTATTGCAGAAAAAATAATAAAAAAAGTGACAAAATATTTTTTCTAATTGCTTTAAATGCTTATAAATCAAGGGTTAGCAGACTTACCCACAAAACTGTTGATAACTCTGTTAATATCTCCAAATTTAGACACAAATCAAGCCTTAGACTAACCAATTCTATGGTTTTGGTTAATAAATAATCATATCAATTTTTTTGTTATAAATCAATGACTTATATTTTTTTGAATTTATGAATTTATTTCGACTTTAGAAGATAATTTGCTGAATTCTCAGTTCGCGGATAACTTTTGAACTTTTTCCCTTATGGACTGGGCTTTAGAGGCTAAATTGTAAAATTTTCATCTCTATTAAAGTGCTGATTAGAATATATATTTTTGGGCTTAATTTAATATAAATAGCGCCTTTAAAGCTACCAATAAATTTACATTAATTAATGCCTATTTAAGGCCTTAATAAGGCTCTTTAAGGCTCTAATTAAAGGAAATTTTACATTTTATTTAATATTGGATTTTATATTTTCCATGGCCAAATTTTTGCTCAATTGAATCTAAAAATTCTCGATTCAATGAAACATCAAATTCTTTGGAAAGAGGGATCTTTCCAGATGAATCAGTCGACTGATATTCAATAATTACTGGACACTTGCCTTGATGTTGTTTTAATAAATCACACAGCATGGAATACTCATTCTTATTTTCTTCAGTTAGTTTTATGTTGAGATATTTAGCATATTTTATTTGAACCCTATCCACTGGATCTATCCGCTCTACAATAATCTGCCATTGCTCTCTAAAATCTTTATTTACCTTTCCAGAAACTACAACCACTTCATCTAATAATATATGTTCGCTATTTTCTGCAAGTTTTTGTGAAAAGACAGCTGCATTAATTCTTTTCTCTCCATCTTCAATAGTCAGGCTTGCCATTTGGCCTCGCCTTGTATTTCTATACACAATGTCAGAAATTAGCGAAAGAACCCTCACTTCACGATTATTTCGAAATACTAGATCTTTCGGCAACGTACAAACTATGGATTTTAAATCTGATTTATACCAATCTGTTGGGTGTCGCTCTAGGTAATACCCCATTACATTTTTTTCAAACTTCATTACATTTTTAAAAGACAAAAATTCCCCTTTTATGTAATTTTTTTCATATTCAATATGGCTCTCAACTTCTGCAAAAAGGCTATTTTGGCCTTTTGATGAATCACTCTGCCTCTGCTCTGCTTGCCTCACTGCTCTTGGGTACGTCGCAATTAATGTGGCCCTTTTAATATCAAATAAATCAAATGCTCCACTGTATATAAGAGCCTCAATAGCCCTACGGTTTAAGAATTTTTTTTCTATTCGAAAACACAAATCAAAAATATCAGAATAATCCCCATTTTTTTCTCTCTCTAAAACTATCTCTTTGACAAGTGCCTCACCAACACCTTTAATAGCGCCTAGGCCGTATACTATTGTCTTATTATCAGTAATACTAAACTCATATTCAGATTGGTTAATATCAGGCGCCTTAACTATCACGCCATTTTTCTTTGACTCCCCAACTGTAAAAGCAACTCGGTCAGTATCATCCATACCTCCCGATAGAACTGCTGCCATAAATGGAGCTGGAAAATGTGCCTTTAGCCAAGCTGTTTGATATGAAATATAAGCATAAGCAACTGAGTGAGATTTATTAAACCCATAACCTGAAAACTTATCAATTAGGTCAAAAATTTCATTTGCCTTATTCTCTTCTATATTTTTTTCAGCAGCCCCTTTTACAAATACTTCACGCTGCTCTGACATTTCTTCAACTTTTTTCTTACCCATCGCGCGTCGTAAAATATCAGCGCCACCTAAAGAATACCCAGCCATAACTTGTGCAGATTTCATTACTTGCTCTTGATAAAGGAATACTCCGTTTGTTGGCTTTAAAATTTCCTCTAACATCGCATGCGGATACCTTACTTTTGCACCATGCTTTACCTGTATATAGTCATCTACCATGCCAGCATCTAGTGGGCCAGGTCTATAAAGTGCCAGCATGGCAACAATATCTTCAAAAGAATCAGGTTTAAGCTTTTTTAAATAGCCGCGCATCCCATCCGATTCAAGCTGGAAAACCCCTGTAGTGTTGCAGTCTTGAAGCAATTTAAATACTTTTGGATCATCAAGACTGAGTTTATCAATATCAATCAAACCCTCACTTAAGCCTTTTTTGGCGATGATTTTTACCGCTTTATCTATTACAGTTAGGTTTGATAACCCCAAAAAGTCAAATTTAACAAGGCCTACAGCCTCAACATCATCTTTATCAAATTGAGATACAACAACATCTGACTCATCAGATCCTTTATAAATTGGACAAAAATCACTAATTTTACTTGGCGCAATAACAACTCCGCCAGCATGGGTGCCGACATTTCTAATAAGTCCCTCTAGATCTTGGGATAAATCAATCAGGGTTGAAACACTTTCTTCAGAATCATATCTTGCTTTCAACTCATTAGAATCTTCTAAGGCTTTACCTAATGTCATTTTTAATTCATTTGGTATCATCTTAGAGATTTGGTCACTAAAACCATACGGATGCCCTAATACCCTCCCTACATCTCTTACTACCCCCTTAGCTGCCATAGTGCCATAAGTAATAATCTGTGATACTTTCTCTGCGCCATACTTATTAGAAACATACGCAATAACTTCATCTCGGCGATCTGTGCAAAAATCAATATCAAAATCAGGCATAGAGATCCGCTCTGGGTTTAAAAAACGCTCAAATAAAAGATCATGCTGAATAGGGTCTACATTTGTAATAGAAAGTGCCCAGGCCACAAGAGAGCCAGCACCAGAACCTCTGCCTGGACCAACTGGAATTCCATTTTCTTTAGCCCATCTTATAAAATCAGAAACAATTAAAAAATAACCTGGAAAATCCATTTCAAGAATTACTGATAATTCAAAATTTAGCCTTTCAAAATAGCTTGTTTCATTTACATTAAGATCTTTAAGTCTTAATTGGAGCCCCTTATTTGACTCTTCACTAAAAAATTCAGCTATTGACTTTCCTTTTGGTGTTGGAAAGGCTGGAAGGTAATTCTTTTCGAATAATTTAAAGTGCAAGTTGCATCTTTTAGCTACTTCAGAAGCATTTACTATAAGTTGAGGATAGTCTTTAAATAATTCAGACATTTCATCAGCAGTTTTTAGATATTGACTATCACTAAAAAATTTTAATCTCCTAGAATCATCCAGCAAAGCTCCCTCAGCTATGCAAATTCTAGCTTCATGCGCATCATAATCACTTTTGCTTAAAAACTGAACATCATTAGTAGCAACGACTGGGATATCTAACTTTAATCCTAATTCAACACTAAGGTTAAGAAGATTTTCATCTGAATGTCTATCAGTTCTTTGTGCCGAAATATAATATCGGTCTTTAAAAATAGCTTTCCAGTATTTAGCTTTACTATGCGCGAGTTCTAGCTCATTTGCCAAAAGTAATTGAGATACGTCTGAGCTAATTGGAGTTGCAATCATAAGCAATCCCTTTTGGTGAGAAATTAATTGCTCTTCTGTAACACTTACAATTGAAATTCCCTGTTCATTAAGATAGGCCTTAGAAATAAGCTCAGAAAGATTTAGATAACCCTCATGGTTTTGACAAAGCAAAAGTACATCATAATGGCCTAAATCAAAATCTACAGATATTTTTGCTCCAATAATAGGCTTGATGCCGGCACTAGTTGCTTTTTGATAAAATTTAATCGCAGAAAAAAGACTCATATCATCAGTCAGTGCGACGCTCGTCATGCCTGCCTCTTTAACACTGTCAATGAGCTTTGAGACACGCACTAAGCTATTCTTTACAGAATATTCACTTTGACATTGAAGATGAACAAAATCCACAGAGCTCATTTATAAGAAAAAAAAAATTGAAGTTTATTCGTCCATTTTACAAACAATTTCAATACTAACTTTCAGCTTTTTGAAAATTATATATCTAAAATTCGATTACAAAAAAACCAAGAAATGAGCTAAATATTTTGAGCAGCTTTAATTAAAGCTTGTGCTTTGTCCATTGTTTCTTGCCACTCCATTTCTGGCAAAGAGTCATAAACAATTCCTGCTCCAGCCTGAATATATAGCATTTGATCTTTAATAACAGCTGTTCTAATAGCAATTGCAAGATCCATTCCACCATGCCATGATAAATTACCAATAGCTCCAGAATAAATATTACGCTTTAAATCCTCAACTTCATCAATAATTTCCATTGCTCTAACTTTTGGTGCACCACTTAATGTGCCAGCTGGAAAAGTAGCTTTTAATACATCAATAGAGCTCATATTTTCTTTTAACTCACATTCCACATTTGAAACAATATGCATAACATGAGAATAACGCTCTATAAACATTTTATCCGTAAGAGTAACACTTCCTGTTTTGGCAATGCGTCCTAAATCATTCCTACCAAGATCAATTAACATTAAATGCTCAGCAATTTCTTTTTCATCTGATAAAAGATCCCTCTCAAGATTAAGATCCTCTTGCTCTGTTTTTCCTCTTGAGCGAGTTCCTGCGATAGGCCTTATAGTTGCAATATTATTGTTATCAACACGAGTCAATATTTCAGGAGAAGAGCCAACTATCGCAAATTCATCTAGATTAAGAAAATACATATACGGCGAAGGATTAAGTATCCTTAATTGTCGGTATAACTCAACAGGATTTGATTTAAAAGTACAACTTAATCGTTGAGATGGAACAACTTGCATAACATCACCAGCTTTAATGTATTTTTGAACTTTTTCAACTGCACTTATGTAATTTTCCCTTCCAAAACTTGATACAAAATCTTCTGACTTAATATTTTCAGAAGAAGCAACTGTCTGATGAAATGATTTCTTAATATTTTTTTCAATTAAGCTAAGCTTGTTAAGGCCATCTTCATATGATTCTTCATTAGGTCTTACATGAGTAATGATGTGAACCTTACTAGTTAAGTTATCAACCACCAAGAGGTCATTTGAGACCATCAATAAAATATCTGGAACATTTAGCTCGTCAGTTTTATTAATATGCGCTAGTTTTGGCTCAATATAACGAACTATTTCATATCCAAAGTAGCCCACTAATCCGCCATTAAAATCTGGCAGGTTGTCTAGCTGTGGAACTTTAAATTGATTCTGATAATCTTCAATCCAAGCAAGAGGGTCTTCTACTTCATACTCTTGTATTAACTGTCCATTTTTTTCAACTCGAACTTCATAGTTATTAACTTTAATTACAGTTTCAGCAGCCAATCCAATAAATGAATATCGCCCCCACTTTTCACCACCTTGAACAGATTCTAAAAAATAGCTATAGGGATTATTAGCAAGCTTAAGATACATAGCCAAAGGAGTTAATGTATCAACAACAATCTCCCTAGAAAGGGGGATATGATTAAAACCTTCTTTAATAAGACTATTGAATTTTGACTTTTGCATGGGTATATTTTATCATTACCCAGATTACTAATCCTTTAGATTCGTCATCCAAGAAGTGGCTTCTAATAATAGCAGCATTTAGTGCTAAATTGACCAACAAAAAAGGCACTCCAATTTAAAAACTAAATTGAAATGCCTTTATTTTGAATGAAGCCTTATTACTCTTTTACTTCGGCTTCAACTTCACTCAACTGAGCCGAAAGTTCTTGCTCAGCATCGCTTGTTTGCATAAATGAGGCATCTATGCGTTTTCTTCTCTTTTCCTGATGGTGCTTAAAGCCTGTTCCTGCAGGAATAAGTCTTCCTACAATTACATTCTCTTTAAGACCTCTAAGATCATCCACTCTTCCTGTTATTGATGCTTCAGTAAGAACTCTTGTAGTTTCTTGGAAAGATGCAGCAGAGATAAACGACTCAGTAGATAACGATGCCTTTGTAATACCCATTAACAATCTTTGGAATACAATTTCATCTTTCTTTTGTGCCTTTAATTGCTTATTTTTATCTACAACGTGAACATACTCGGCAGTCTCACCATTAACATAATGAGAATCTCCATTATCAATAATTTCAACCTTCCTAAGCATTTGCTTAACAACTACTTCAATATGCTTGTCTGATATCTTAACTCCTTGAAGTCGATAAACATTTTGAACCTCTCTAACCATGTAGTTAGCTAAAGCTTCAACGCCTAATAAACGTAGTATATCGTGAGGATTATAAGGCCCATCTGATATCACATCTCCTTTTTCAACAGTTTCACCATCGAATACATTGATTGCTCTCCAATGATGGATCATCATTTCAGTTACATCACCTTCAGTACTCGTAATAAGCATGCGAACTTTTGATTTTGTAGGACTTCCAAAACTTATGACACCCATAGTTTCAGCTAGAATTGCATGATCTTTAGCTTTACGAGCTTCAAACAAATCAGCAACTCGTGGTAAGCCGCCAGTAATATCACTAGTTTTTGAAACAGCTTTAGGAATCTTAGCAAGTATTTCACCTGCAGCGATAAGCTGACCATCTTCTAGATTTATTTTAACTCCTGATGGTAAATAATGAGTTGACAGTATAGATTTTTTATCCTTTTTATCAACTAATTGAAGCATTGGTTTCATATCTTTTGCAGCTGAAGTTCTTTCAGCCTCTTCAATTATTTCGAAGAAGATTAAGCCAGTCAATGGGTCTGAATTTTTAACAACTGTTAAGCCTTCTACAAAATCGATAAATGAAACTTTTCCAGAATTTTCAGCTATGATTGGATGTGTATGCGGGTCCCAATCAGCAATCTTATCTTTAGCTTTAACCTTGCCACCATCTTTAAAGTGAACTATCGCTCCATAAGGAAGCTTATAGCGTTCTTTAACTTGGCCTAATTCATTTCTAATTGAGGCCTCAGATGATCTTGATACAACGACAAAATCACCATTAGTATTTTTAATAGACTTCATATTTTCAAAATGGACGACACCATCCGTATTAATATTAATACTATTAACAGCAGTAGATGAGCTTGCAGCACCACCAATATGGAAAGTACGCATTGTTAACTGTGTTCCTGGCTCTCCAATTGATTGAGCAGCAATAACGCCAACAGCCTCGCCTACTCCAATCTTATGACCTCTCGCCATATCATTTCCATAACAAGATGCGCAAACACCATAAGATAGCTCACAAGTAATTGCTGAGCGAACTTGAATAAACTCTATACCCAGTTCGTTAATCTTATCTGAATCATCCAATGTAATTAAATGATCTTTTTCTAAAAAGACGTCTTTTGTATTTGGTACTAATATATCTTCAGAGATAACTCTACCGAGCACTGCAGTTCCTAATGTTTGAACTACATTTCCACCGTCAATAACTGATTTCATTACCAAGCCATTTTTAGTCCCGCAATCTTCTTCAGTTACAACGAGATCTTGGCCTACATCAACTAGTCTACGAGTTAAATAGCCTGAGTTAGCAGTTTTTAATGCTGTATCAGCCAAACCTTTTCGAGCTCCATGTGTTGAAATAAAGTACTGCATATTATTAAGCCCTTCACGGAAATTACTTGTAATAGGAGTCTCAATAATTGATCCATCTGGCTTTGCCATTAAACCACGCATTCCTGCTAACTGACGTATCTGCGCAGGAGAACCTCTAGCACCTGAATCTGCCATCATATAGATTGAGTTAAACGATGGTTTCTTTTCTGTATTTCCTTCAGCATCAGTTATGTCTTCATAGCCTACTTTATCCATCATTGCTTTAGCAACTTCTTCTGAAGTTCTTGACCAAATATCAATAACCTTATTATATCGCTCACCATTTGTAACAACACCAGAAGCAAATTGCTGCTGAACGTCTTTAACTTGAGCAGTTGCTTTGTCAATCATCTCAGCTTTTTCGCTAGGAATAATCATGTCATTTGAACAAAATGATATGCCTGATTTAGTTGAATATTCAAATCCCATATACATCATCTGATCAGCAAAAATTACAGTCTCTTTAAGCTCCTGCGACCTATAACAGACGTGAATTAAATTTGAAACTACTTTTTTAGTTAAAGCTTCATTAATTAAATCAAATGACAAGCCTTTAGGCAAAATTCTAGAAAAAATAGCCCTACCAATTGTAGTATCAACTATACGAGTGCTTGTGGGAGTATAACCAGACTCTGCTTTTTCATAATCCTGCACTCTTAATTTTATTTTCGCATGCAGACTTACTAGCTTAGCATCATAAGCAGAAAGTGCCTCATTAGTATTGGCAAAAATCATACCTTCACCCGGCTGATTAACCATTTCTCTAGTCATATAGTAGAGGCCTAAGATCACATCTTGCGATGGAATAATAATTGGGTCACCACTAGCCAAATGCAGAATGTTGTTTGATGCCAACATTAATGTTCTTGCTTCTAATTGAGCTTCCTCAGAAAGTGGAACGTGCACAGCCATCTGATCACCATCAAAGTCTGCATTAAATGCAGTGCATACTAGGGGATGAAGTTGAATCGCCTTACCTTCAATTAAAAGTGGTTCAAATGCCTGAATACCAAGTCTATGAAGAGTAGGTGCACGATTTAATAAAACTGGGTGCTGATGAACAACTCTTTCTAAGATATCCCAAACCTCAGGAATTTCACTTTCAACCATTTTTTTTGCAGCTTTAATAGTTGAAGCTAATCCATTCGCCTGAAGGCGATTATAAATAAAAGGTTTAAAAAGCTCTAAAGCCATCTTCTTAGGTAATCCACACTGATGAAGCTTTAAATATGGACCACAAACAATTACTGACCGTCCAGAATAGTCAACCCTTTTTCCAAGTAAGTTTTGACGGAATCGTCCTTGCTTACCCTTTATCATATCTGCAATTGACTTAAGAGGGCGTCTGTTATTACCCATTACAGCACGTCCACGACGGCCGTTGTCAATTAGAGAGTCAACAGCTTCTTGGAGCATACGTTTTTCATTTCTAACAATAATTTCTGGCGCATCAAGCTCTAATAACCTTCCAAGGCGGTTATTTCTATTTATTACTCGACGGTATAAATCATTTAAATCAGATGTTGCAAACCGACCTCCATCTAGAGGAACTAAAGGTCTTAGATCTGGAGGAAGAATAGGAAGCACATTCAAAACCATCCATTCAGGCTTATTTCCAGATTTTATTAAAGAATCAACTAACTTGAGGCGTTTATTAATTTTCTTAAGTTTAGTTTGAGATTTAGTATTTAGAGCATCTTCTCTCAAATTTGCAGCTTCTTTTTCAAGTTGCATTTCCGCAAGAACATCCTGCATAGCCTCTGCGCCCATCTTTGCGACAAACTCATCATCTCCATACTGATCTAAAGCATCAAAATACATCTCTTCAGTAAGAAGTTGCTTTTTAATTAAAGGCGTGCTTCCTGGGTCAGTAACTAAAAAGGCTTCAAAATAAAGAACTCTTTCAATATCTTTTAAGGTCATATCCATAAGCAACCCTAATCTAGATGGCAGTGATTTCAAATACCAAATATGCGCTACCGGAGCAGCAAGCTCAATATGACCCATTCTTTCACGTCTTACTTTAGAAAGAGTAACTTCAACACCACATTTTTCACAAACCACATTTCTAAATTTCATGCGCTTATATTTACCGCACAAGCACTCAAAGTCTTTCATTGGGCCAAAAATTTTGGCACAAAACAACCCTTCTCTTTCAGGTTTGAAAGTTCTGTAGTTAATAGTTTCAGGTTTTTTTACTTCGCCAAATGACCATGAACGAATTTTCTCAGGGGAAGCTAAACCAACTCTTATTGCATCAAAATCTTGTTCTTTATTTTGCTGTTTTAAAATTTGTAATAAATCTTTCAAGTGATTCTCCTAATTTAATGTTGTTCAAGTTCAGTATCAATACCTAGAGATCGAATTTCTTTCACTAGAACATTAAACGACTCTGGCATTACCGACTCAGTACGATTCTCACCGTCTACTATATTTTTATACATTTTTGCTCTTCCAGTAACATCATCAGACTTAACCGTTAACATTTCTCGAAGTGTGTATGCTGCGCCATATGCCTCTAACGCCCAAACTTCCATTTCACCAAACCTTTGGCCACCAAATTGTGCTTTACCACTAAGTGGCTGTTGAGTAACTAAAGAGTATGGACCTGTCGAGCGAGCATGCATTTTATCGTCAACTAAATGATTAAGCTTAAGCATGTGCATATAACCAACAGTTATATCACGGTCAAATGAGTCACCAGTTCGTCCATCAAATAATTGAATTTGACCGCTTTCTGGTAAATCAGCCATCTTAAGTAATGATTTAATATCTTCTTCTTTAATTCCATCAAACACTGGGGTCGCCATTGGAACACCAGAGCGCAAATTATTGGCTAACTCAAGTATTTCATCATCACTAAATGACTTTAAGTCTTCAGACTTTCCATAGCTATTGTAAATAGAATCGAGCATTGATCGGATTTTCTTAATTGTATCTTTGCGATGCTCATCTAACAAATTGCCAATCTTATACCCCAGGCCTTTAGCAGCCCAGCCTAAGTGAACCTCAAGTACCTGACCAACATTCATACGTGACGGAACGCCAAGTGGGTTAAGGACAACATCTACTGGCGTACCATCAGCCAGATGAGGCATGTCTTCAACTGGAGATACGCGAGAGATGACACCTTTGTTACCGTGTCGTCCAGCCATCTTGTCACCAACCTGGAGAGTTTTACGTGTTGCCACATAAACTTTAACCATCTTTTGCACACCTGGTGGCAATTCAGCGCCTTCTTTAATTTTTGCACTCTCTTGCTCATAAAAAAGTTCAAACTCTTCCTGTTTTGCTTTTGACTGCTTAACAAGTGAAGCAACTTCTTTATTGATAGCTGCATCTTTAACTTTTAATTTTGCTAATTCACTATTTTCTAGTGATTTTAAATCCTTAGAAGTTAGCTTATCTCCACTCTTAATATTACCTAAATTACTAGTCGAGACATTTCCAGAGAGTTTTAAACGAATACGGCGAAAGATGTCTCCATCAATTATTCCGAACTCATCATCAATATCTTTTTTAATATTTACTAAACGCTCTTCATCAATAACCAGTGCGCGAGAATCTTTTGCAACTCGATCTTTTGTGAATATCTGAACGTCAATGACAACACCTGATTTTGAGGCACCCATTCTTAGAGAAGTGTCTTTCACATTGTTAGCTTTTTCTCCAAAGATAGCACGCAATAATTTCTCTTCTGGAGAAAGAACTGTTTCACTTTTTGGAGTTACTTTTCCAACTAGAATATCACCACCTTTCACTCGAGCACCAACATACACAATACCAACATCATCAAGTTTTGATAGTGCGGATTCACTTACATTTGGTATGTCTGCAGTAACTTCTTCAGCACCAAGCTTTGTATCTCTTGCATAGGCCGTCAACTCTTCAATATGAATTGAAGTATAACGATCTTCCTGGACTACTTTTTCTGAAATTAATATTGAATCTTCAAAGTTATATCCATTCCAAGGCATAAATGCAATCATCATATTTTGTCCAAGTGCAAGCTCACCTAAATCGGTAGATGGGCCGTCTGCCAAGACATCGCCAGCAACAATCTTATCACCTGGTTGAACAAGTGGCTTTTGATTGATACAGGTATTTTGATTGGAACGAGAATACTTCACCAAACTATAAATATCAACACCAAGCTCTCCAGCTTTTGCTTGCTTAGCATCGACTCGAATTACGATTCTTGAAGCATCTACTGTCTCAACAACACCATCATGGTTTGCAACAACACAGACACGCGAATCAGTTGCAACAACTCGCTCAATACCTGTTCCAACTAAAGGCTTTTCAGCTCGAAGCACAGGAACAGCTTGGCGCTGCATGTTTGATCCCATTAATGCACGGTTAGCATCATCATGCTCTAGAAATGGTATAAGTGATGCAGCAACAGATGATATTTGTTTTGAGTCAATATCAATAAGCGTTACCTCTGACTTACCTACCAGTACAAATTCATTTTTATGCCTTCCTGAAACAAGATCGTCCACCAAGAAACCCTTACTATCGACTTTAGAGTTTGCTTGAGCAATGGTATGATCAATTTCATCGATTGCTGAAACGTATACAATTTCTTTAGTGACCTGTCCTTTCTTAACTACTTGATAAGGAGTCTCTAAAAAACCATAATCATTTGTTCTTGCATATACTGCCAAAGTATTAATTAAGCCAATATTCGGGCCTTCAGGAGTTTCAATGGGACATAATCTACCATAATGCGACGGATGAACATCACGCACTTCAAAGCCTGCACGCTCTCTTGTTAAGCCACCTGGCCCTAAGGCTGATATACGTCTTTTATGCGTTACACCAGACAATGGATTCACTTGATCCATAAATTGAGATAGCTGTGAAGAGCCAAAAAACTCTCTAACAGCGGCTGAAACTGGCTTAGAATTAATAAGATCTTGTGGAGTTAATTCATCTGTTTCTGCAAGATTCAGACCTTCTTTAACTGCTTTTTCTACACGAATAAGGCCAATTCTAAATTGATTTTCAATCATCTCACCAATAGCTCTTACCCTTCTATTAGCTAAAGTATCGACGTCATCTACTACATCATGTCCATTTTTAATATCAATTAACTGTTTAATTACATTAATAATATCATCATGAGTTAGAACGTGCTCACCAGTTTCACTAGCAACACCTAGTCTTCTATTTAGCTTCATTCGACCAACACGCGAGAGGTCATAACGATCATTATTAAAGAATAGATTAGAAAAAAGTGTATTAACTGCGTCTTCAGTTGCAGGCTCACCCGGTCTCATTACATGATAGATTGACATGCGAGCTTCAATTTCTGTTTGCAGCTCATCAAGACGAAGCGTGTCAGAAATATAGATACCATTTTCAGCATCATTAAGATAGATAATATTAATTTTCTTAATCTTAGTCACAGTTAAAACTTCAATAGATTCTTCAGTTATTAGTGAGTTTGCAGCTAATAAAATTTCACCGGTATCAGTATCAATTATGTCCGAGGAAATGACCTTCCCAATAAGATATTCAAGTGGAGCATTAATTGAATCTACTTTTGCATCTTGAAGAATTTTTGCATGCTTAGCGGTAATACGACGACCTTGCTCAACAATAATATCTTTTCCAACCTTAATATCAAATTCTGCAATAATTCCTTTCAAACGCTCAGGCTTGATGACTAGGTCACAAGATTTAGATTTTAATTTGACAACAATATGATCAAAGAAAGTATCAATAATGTCGTTTGTAGACTGTCCCATGGCTCGAAGCAATGTAGTCACAGGTAATTTTCTTCTTCTATCTATGCGCACAAACAAATGCTCATGATGGTCAAACTCAAAGTCTAGCCATGAGCCACGGTAAGGAATAATACGTGAAGAGAATAATATTTTTCCAGAAGAGTGGGTCTTCCCTTTATCATGCTCAAAAATAACTCCTGGAGAACGATGAAGCTGAGAAACTACAACGCGCTCGGTTCCATTAATTACAAACGTGCCAGTATCGGTCATCAATGGAAGCTGTCCTAAATAGACACTTTCCTCAATAACTTGCTTCACGCGACGCTTCTTCTTTAAGTTAGAGCCATTTTTGTCAAAAAGAACCAAGTTAAGTTTAACTTGCAAGGTTGCGGCATATGTAACTCCGCGAAGCTTGCATTCTTTAACATTATATTTGGGCTCTTGAAGCTCATAATCTACATATTCAATTTCGGCATAACCATTTAGGGCTGTAATTGGAAAAACAGAGTGAAAAACAGAGTGAAGACCAATATTTTCCTTTTCAGTAGCCCCTTTTTGAATAAAGCTATTAAATGAATTAATCTGAATGGATAATAAATCTGGCTCTTTAAGAATAGACTCTCTTGTTCCAAAATTATTTCTGATACGTTTTTTTTCTGTAAATGAATAAGTCATGGATGCCCCGCAATAATCAATAAATGGTTTTCAAAATTACTTCTAAAAAAACACCAAAATCCCCTTTTGGGGATTTTGGTTTGTAGCATTGAACAAATTACTTAAGTTCTACGCTAGCGCCAGCTTCTTCAAGCTGCTTTTGAATATCATCAGCTTCCGCTTTTGATGCGCCTTCTTTAATTGCTGCAGGAGCACTTTCAACAAGATCTTTAGCCTCTTTAAGGCCTAATCCTGTGATAGTACGAACCGCTTTAATAACTGCAACTTTCTTATCACCAAAGCTTGTTAGCATTACGTTAAACTCAGTCTTTTCTTCAACCGCTGCACCAGCATCCGCTGCTACTGCGACTGGTGCTGCTGCAACAGCTGCTGCAGAAACTCCAAACTTCTCTTCCATTGCTGAAACTAGTTCAACAACATCCATTACAGACATATCTGCAATTGCACTTAAAATATCTTCGTTACTTAATTTCGCCATGATATTTACTCCTCTATATAATTATTATTGTTTTTGATCACGAATAGCTGCTACAACACGAGTTAACTTAGTTGGAACTTCGTTTAAAGTTCTAACTAACTTCTCAGTTGGTGCAAGCATCAACGCCATCAACATACTGATTGCTTGATCTTTAGTTGGTAGGCTCGCGATTCTCTTTAATTGATCTGCATCAATAAATTCACCGGATACTCCCAAACCTTTAACGACTAGTGCCTCATTATCTTTAATAAAGTCACGGAAAACGCGAGCTACAGCGCCCGGATCTTCTTGAGAAAATCCCAAGATAACCGGTCCACTTAAGACTGGAGTAATACATTCACACCCTGTCTCAGCTAACGCTCTCTTTGCTAGCGTATTTTTTACAACACGCAAAGAAACATCTGCATCCATAGCAGCATTCCGCAAATTAGTCATTTGTCCAACATTCAATCCACGATACTCAGCAACACCAACAGATACAGCACCAGTAGCTACTGCATTAACCTGTTCGACGACTGCTTTTTTTGCTTCAAGATTTAGAGCCATAGTCTCTCCTGAACAATTAAAAAATGAAAGCTATAAAATTACAACTTTCGCCACAAGGTATTTCCATACCCTCTACATAGGCAAATTGAAGAATCAATTTATTAAGCAACAAATTGCAAGCAATCAATTGCACCTATGGTCTTTGAGGCAGAACAAGTCACCTTGTCGCCCAAAGAATTCCTAAGCTGATAAATATTAATTTATCAGCATTTAAATCTATTTAGATATCTACGCTTGCACCATCAATACTCAGACCTGGGCCCATAGTTGATGAAACGCTTACTCTTTTAATATAAATACCTTTTGCTGAACTTGGTTTAGCTTTTTTAATCGCATCAATTAGCGCAACAATATTTTCTTCTAACGCTTTTACGTCAAAAGAGGCTTTCCCAATACCAGCGTGAACAATTCCTGCCTTATCAGCTCGGTAACGAACTTGGCCTGCTTTTGCATTCTTTACAGCTGTAGCAACGTCTGGTGTTACCGTTCCAACTTTTGGATTTGGCATCAATCCACGTGGCCCAAGAACTTGTCCTAATCTACCAACAACGCCCATCGCATCTGGAGATGCTATAACAACATCATAATTTAAATCTCCATCTTGCATGCTTTTCATTAGATCATCCATACCCACAATATCTGCGCCTGCTTCAGTTGCTTTTTGAACATTATCGCCCTGAGTAAATACTGCAACACGAACAACTTTTCCAGTTCCATTAGGAAGAACAACTGCCCCACGAACATTTTGGTCTGATTTTTTTGTATCAATACCTAGGTTGATGCTTACATCGACTGATTCATCAAACTTAGCTGAAGCACATTCTTTAACTAACACTAAAGCTTCAGTAATTGCGTATTTAGAACCCTCTTTAATTTTTAAAGCGCTTGCTTTTTGATTTTTTGATAAATTAGCCATCATTAACCCTCCACCACAATACCCATTGAGCGAGCAGTGCCCGCAACAATTTGAACCGCTGCATCTAAATCATTTGCATTTAAGTCTTTCATTTTTATGTTTGCAACCTCTTCTAATTGAGCACGAGTAACTGTACCAACCTTATTAAGATGTGGCTCACCGCTTCCTTTAGCAATACCTGTAACTTTAAGAAGTAAAACTGCTGCAGGTGGTGTTTTAGTTATAAATGTAAAACTACGATCGCTGTATACAGTAATAATTACTGGTACAGGCATCCCTTTATCAAGCTCTTGTGTTTGAGCATTAAACGCCTTACAAAAATCCATAATATTTACACCATGCTGTCCAAGTGCCGGACCAACAGGTGGCGAAGGATTTGCCTCTGCTGCAGGAACCTGCAACTTAATGTATGACTCAATTTTTTTTGCCATTTTTATCTCCTATGGGTTCAAGCGCTTTTAAGCTCCCCGTTAACAAACTCAGTCGCTTTAGCAACTAACTTATGTTTTCTCTACTTGAGAAAACTCTAATTCAACTGCAGTGGTTCGGCCAAAAATTAAAACCTCCACTGTCAGCAAACTCTTTTCATAATTGACACTTTCTACAGTTCCATTAAATTCATTAAACGGGCCATCAATAACCAAAACTTCTTCACCAGGTTGAAATGCAACCTTAGGCTTAGGTTTGTCAGCACCTTCTTGAACGCGTGCAAAAATTCTATCTACTTCTCGCTGAGTTATTGGAGATGGCTTTCCAGATGAACCACCTATAAATCCAATAACGTTATTCGTATTTTTAACTAGTAACCAGCTCGGCTCCGTAAGTTCCATCTTTATAAGCATATAGCCTGGAAAAAATTTACGCTCAGTTTCTTTTTTCTTGCCAGCCTTTAGCTCTACTACTTGCTCAGTTGGAATTAGAATCTCTTCAACTAAATCTTCAATACCTTCTCTATTTACAGCTTCTTCAATAGCTATTTTAACTTTCGCTTCATAGCCGCTTCTAGCGTGGATTACAAACCAATTCTTAGACATGATAATCCTTTACTTAAAAAATGTTAATTGACGAAATTGATTGGACACCCCAAGTAAAGAATGCATCAATGATCCATAGAAAAATTGCAACTATAACTACTGCAATCATAATGATTCCAGTTGTTTTTATTGTTTCTTCACGAGTTGGCCAAACAACCTTGCGTAATTCAATTCGAGTCTCTTTCAAAAAATGCACAAATCGATCGCCTTGATTCGATTTTACAAAAACCGTGATTGCTACAGCAAAAACTACAAGCGTTACCAATACCTTGGTAAGTGCATTAAACCCTAAAGGATTCACATAATATAAAGCAAGCCCAACAATTACAATTAAAACTGCTAAGATAGTTTTCCACTGATCAGAACCACTCTTTAAATTTTCTATTTGTTTAGCCACACATATCCTTTAATTTGGCAGGCAAGGAGGGACTCGAACCCCCAACCAATGGTTTTGGAGACCACTACTCTACCAATTGAGCCACTTGCCTAAATATCAAACTCTAAAA